>JAQXEX010000088.1 GCA_029250625.1 Candidatus Poseidonia sp.
CCACACAGTTATTCGATGAGATGATTTTTATGGTACCCACAGCTGCGTATGTATTAATTATGTTTGTAACATCAATAATTTTTGTTCTAAAAATTAGAAAAATAAATTAATTAGCCTCGGTACTTTTTCATCGAAGAATGAGCTAGTATTAAATTGGGATCTAAGAAAGTTTTTGATTTTTTTATTTTTTGAAAAGATTTAAAAGCAAAAATTGCAATAGGAAGTTCTGTGCATCCTAATATAATTTTATTACATTTCATTTTTATTAATGAATTCACAGCAGGACGTATAGTTATTTCGGCATCCTTAATTTTTCCCATTTTAACAAGTTTTATAGCTTTATTAACATTTTTTTTTTGTATAAATTTACTTGGATTTACTAATTTAAATTTTTTATCAAAAAATTTATTGTAAATTCCAGTTTTTAAAGTTCCTTCAGTTGCCAAAAGTCCAATTTTAGAATTTTTTTTACAAGTCTTAACAGAATGAGCAAAAACTTCTCTTGGCATACTAATAATAGGAATTTTAATTTTTTTCTGCAAATCATCATACCAATAATGGGCTGTGTTGCATGGGATAACTATATATTTACACTTACTCTTTTCTAAAAATTTACAGCCAATTAAAAGACTTTTTAAAACTTTATCATATTTGTGAAGATTTTCAGGTCTGCCAGGTATGTTTGATTTGTTATATAGAACAAATAACGGATACTGTTGATCCGTTTTTCCTTTATTTAATTTTGCAAGTTTATTACAGAAGTCAAGTCCAGCTTGAGTTCCCATACCACCTAAGATTCCAATCATCCTTTACCACGCCAAGGAATAGTTTTGTCTATAACTTTTCTTATTGTAATATCAAATAACAAACCAAGCATACCCATAATAAATATTGTAATCCATATTACTTCATATTGAAAATATTTCTTAGCTACATTTTCAACAAATCCTAACGAATCATCAAAGGGAATCGTCCATCACTATGGCGTCAAGTGATTTCATGACTTCGGGTTTCGCTACTGCGATTCCATCACCGAAGTCAATCCAAGAAGGGTGGCCATTGATCTTGGCTCTTGCAACATGTTCAGCTGTGATGATGGCAGGCAGTAGGAAGGAACTGGTGAGGAATGCGAAGATAATGAGGAGGCACATCAACATGAAGAAATTCTCTAGGCCGGGGAATGCCGCCAGGAATCCCGCTCCGATACCGGATACTGTGGTGATGGTTGTTTCAAAAATAGTCTGCCCGGTTTCTTCAATTGCAGAAGCAATGCCATGGGGCGACTCACCCTCTTCCTGAATTCGGTGCATTACGTGAATGGCATCGTCTACTCCAATTCCAAAGACGATCGTCCCAATCATTGCCGTGAAGATGTTGACGTTGACGTCCCCGCTTTGCATGAGGAGTGGCTGCCATAAGATCACTACAGCCACCGGAATCATCGTGTAGATTCCCAACCTTGGGGAACGGAATACAATGGCTAGGAGAATCGTAAGCACCAGCAGCGTGATGATTGTTGTTTTGCTTTGAGTATCATGAATACCATCGTTAATGTCAAGGGAAACAGGGAGGCCGCCAGTAAGTAAGGATGTTCTGGTATTGAGTAATACGGGGCCGTCGCCGAGGATTCCATCGATCTCATCGCGCAGGCCACCCGCTACATTGAGATTCATGTAAGGTTGAGTCACATAGACAATGGCCTTGTCTCCCCCTTCGTTGAGAAGCATTGAACGAACCTCTTCTGACAACGTGTCAAATGCGACGTTGACCATGTCTTTTCTTAGCGCCTCACGTTCGGAAACTGGAATCAAGGTCCATCCTGGGCAGTTGAGGTCCAAAATGTCTTGACTTTCCCAACATGGGTCATGAAGCATATCCCAAAGAGAACCATCGCCAATACTGACGCCGTCGGCAAGGGTTATTGTTGCGGGAATTGTTTTGAGGAACGTAATGATGCTGGTGGTTGAAGTTTCATCCACTTGATCGATGGCACCTTCAATCAAATCCATTGAATCAAGAACAGGAAGGTCTCTGATGTTTTCAGTTCCGTTGAGGTTGGGGCGTTCAGCAGCATCGTAGATGAACAGCGATGTTTGTCCACTGCTGAATTGGCGGGAATACTCCGAAAGTGAATTCAGGGAGTCAATCCCGTCTGGAGCTTCTGATGAACCGGTGATCGGTTTGTTCATCTCATCGAGGTTTGCGATCCCGTAAGAGGTGACTGCAGCGGTAAGTACCAACAGTATAAGGAATCCCCGAACCGGCAACTTACCGATGTTCCTCCAAACAGAAGGATTGCTTCTTTTGTTGAATTTCAGCAACCAAGACAGCGTAGGTACAAGCACAATACTGAGGATAAGGGTTGAGAAAATTCCAATGACGAGCGTGATTCCAACCGACCGGATTGGAGATATGGGGACGATTGCAGGAGCGATCAGTACCGAAAAACCAACGATGGTAGTGAGAGCCGAGAGGAACACGGCAACGCCGGTTGAACGGGTCATTTCCATCACGCATGATTTGTAAAAATCAAGATCCCAAAGGTCCGGTACTTCCAATTCACGTGCGCCTCGCTTTCGGCGTCGTTCGTTTTCATCGTGAGCTTTGTCCATTTCTTTTCGCCGCACCTCCTCGATGCGGTTTACCATGTGAAGGGCATAATCTACCCCAAGCCCGATCAGAATGGGGAAGGTGGCGACAATCATTGGAGTAAGCGTTATGTCAAGAATGACGGATGTGCCGAATGTAATTGCAAGTGCCATCATGATCGGAGTTCCAGTGATCACAACAACTTTTGCAGACCGATGGAGGAAGGTGATGATAAGGATCGTGAACAAGACTGAAAACGGTAGAATCATCAGCAGGTCTTCGTAGATTGCGTCCGATATATCTTCAAGGACTTTCGTCAATCCAGTCACCGTCATTTCGGTATTTTGATATTCGGTTGGCCGGTTGTCAATGACGTCTTGGAAGTGATTCAAAAGTTCTGAAAAATCACTGTATTCGTTGGTGATACTCGGGTCATGATGCATGCCAACGACAATGGCCGTTGTGTCCCAAATGCCATCACCGTCCATGTCATTCGTGTAATTCCCATCTCCATCGCTGTCCACTGTCGGGTCCATGTCATTGGTATCTTTGAACAACGTGTCAAATCCACCATCTGATTCTTCTATGATTTGGTCAATACGGTCTTGGTCCGGAATGCTGTAATCCCCCCCAGTCTGGTCTTGACTGCAATCAATCGTTAACGGTACACGCTCATCTACAATGTTGGCGCAAAGGGCCTCATTGAAACGGCCGTCCGATGAATTGATCTCCTTGATGACCTGTGCTGGGGAAATAATCCAAAGCACACCGTCCTTTCTGCCGTGGTCAAACTTGTCATAATCAATTCCTCTTCCTCTAGAGTCACTGTTGATGTTCGTAGAATCACCTTCAATCCAACTGATTTCTCTGAGGAAGCTTTCCTCGGTGATGTTCGTTGAGTCTGCGGTGTTGAACGCATTGGGGGTTTGTATGTAGATGACGGCAAGGTCAGTCGACCATTCTGTACGAACTTCAAGGAGAAGTTCGGTAGATGGGGCTCCATCGGGGAGGAAGATCTCCACGTCATCGTCAATTTGTTGTTGAAACGACATCCCTTGTTGGGCAAAAACTCCGGTGATGACAAGAAGCAGTATCAGTATGGTCCCAGGGGATTTCAATACATTGGAATAAAGGCCATCCAGTCGCAGGTTGGCCCACTTTTTTACACGCTGATTGGTAAGCGAAAGTTGTTCAAGAGCGATTTCCAAGCCGGAGGCTTCGCTCTTCATGTTGTTCCCATACAACGGTGGCTCAAGAATCATTCCGTAGGACGAGCATCAAATGCCTGTTTCTCAGCAAGCGTCAAAGGCTTGAATGAGGTATTCCGTAAGTGGACTTGTATGTGCGAGTTCTGAGATTCCGTCCAATCCCTCTACTGCATATGCACGTATTACATCACGAACTCGAACGTTACCTTCGGATGAACGTGCAAGAATCATAGCCCCTTTGATGGGCTTACCGGTTCCATGCGGGTCATAGACTGTGTCCAGGGCCTCTTCAAGGAACCATTCTGCCTTACCGCCCGGTTCGCCATCGTAGGTTTTCTTGGGCTTCTTAGCGCCGAACATGCCTCCTGATTTCGCCTTGGGTTTGGTTGGGGCCGAACTTTTCTTCGGTTTGGAGGCGGTACTCGCCGCACCTTTGCCTTTGGACGATGAAGCGGATGTTTTGGCCTCGGATGCAAGTTCTTTACGGACTTCTTTTTCGATTTTCTTCCGAAGTTTTTCCTCGTCCACTTCGGAAGCCGGTGCAGTGGCATTCTTTGCATCAGAAAGTTGGTCCTTGAGGTCTTGAATTTTATCTTGGTAGGTTGAGGAAAGGTGCATGAGCGATGTTTTCATGGACGCCTCAAGTTGCATTGCGAGGAATGCATGAGCGGTTTCAGTCCACTTCTTCCACTGCAACAAAGCATTTGCATGAATGTCAGAACCACATTTGGGGCAAAAGCTCTTGTTTGGAGGAGCCATAATTGGTACGCTCTTCAATGCCTCTGAGGTTAACGCTTGAGGGTGACCTTGTGAGGCTTGTATGAGGTGTATACTTGCTTTCAAGCCAAGGTCCATCGCTTCAACAAATACCTCGTTTTCGAGTTCAAAGGTTCCTGCCCCTTTCAAGTCACTAATTTTTGATGATGCGATGGCATCGATGGCAGCATCTGCTGCCGAGTTTCCCCATGTGATGTTCTGGAGGGCCGGGGCAACTTCCATTGTCGAGGTTGGGGCTTCAAATGCATCGTTCAATGCACTTTCACCATCATCTGCTGCAGCGGCTATGCCGAGGGCGATGGGGTCGGCTCCGTCCTCAACTTGGGCAATCATGTCAAATTTTTGCGCCATGGAGAGGTCGTCTCGGATACGAATAACATCCTTGAGTTGATTTAAATCGTGGCCAGTGGCGGTAATTGGGCCTTGAAGTGATAGGTTATGCCCACAGGAGAGGCAAAATTTGGCGGTGACTTCAACACCTGCCTCGCATGTCGGACAATACACCCCTCCCATATGCTCCCAAGGTAAGTGACTCCTTTTGAAGGGTATGTCTCAAATTCTTGATGCAGGGCCGCTTCTTGGCGGGTGGGCAGATGTGGCGATTACGATAATTGTGCTGCGCAAGACTTGGCTAACCCACACACTTCTTCACGAACACAATTCGCCAAGATGGGGGCCAAACGTGGGCCACGTTCGCTTCCCATAAACATCGCATAGCACGCTCTGTACATTGAGCGCATGGGCGCTTCAGCATGCGTTGCTGCATTTTTGAAGGCGAGCGTAATGCCCTCTGCCGTCCATTCAGCAGCGTCCAATTCAGTAGCAATATGGTGGATGACTTTACGTTGTTCTTCATCCAATTGTGAGAGTGAAGTTTCATCTGGTTCGCTGAGGATTTCGATTCGCATTTCTTCAGGGAAGTGTTTGGATCCAGTCCATGCTCGCATTCTCATGAGCCGGTCAGAGAGGGCCGATGTTGGCTCAGAGATTGCTCCTGATTCTATGAGCGATGACCAAATTCCATCGTCATCCGGTTTAATTTGAGCGAGAAGGGCAAGATGTCGAAAACTCACTGATGTTGCTTCTGCTTGTTCTCCCGCTGAGACCATGGAAAGTCGGAGCGCAGCTTGTGCGTCTTCAATTTGGACGCGTTGTCTTCTGCTCAATGTGTCATTGGAAAGTTCTTCTGCAAAATCCCTTGAAGACAATCGTTCATATTCGTCTGCAAGATTAACCAGCCCCATCCCAGTGTCAAATTCTATAGCCTTATTGGGTTTGGAATTTGCAATCAAAAGTCGAAGGATTTCAGGCGGGACAAGGCGAAGCGCCTCTATGGGCCCGACCGTGTTTCCAGTCGACGAAGACATCGCTCCTTTTCCACGAAGGCTGATCCATTCATAGACCAAAGATTGAGGTGGTTCATGGCCGAAAAAGGCTGCGATTTCCACTCCAGTTGCAAATGAGCCACCAGCGGCGCCGTGGTCTTTTCCGAACGGCTCACAGGTGATGTTGTTGAATCCCCATTTTGCCGGCCAGTCCAATCTCCAAGGTAGTTTTCCTTCACCCTTGGTGATATCAGATTGCCCCTTTGCCCCGTATTGGTCCGTCCACATGACCAAGGGATACTCGTATCCAGTTATGGTCAGGCCATCAAGCGAACCTTTGGAGTCAATCGGTTGCCATGGGAACCAATCTGCTGGAAGTTCTCTGCCCGATACTCGTTCAATGATTTCTCGGATCGCATCAGGGTCATCGCATGCTTTTTTGGCGGCGTCTGCAAATTTTCCCTCTCGGTAAGATGTGAGGTTTGGAATCAACCGTGGCTCAACACCAATTTGCTTCAGCGCCATGAGAAAGGGTTCTAGAAAGTGGTCGCCGTAGGACCAGCCTTCACGTTCGTAGCGGTTCCAATCTGGCTCTCCATCTTCGTTTGGGGCAGGGATTGCACCGAGTTGATGGCCAATGAATTCTTCATAGGACGAGTCCAAAAAAGGATACACTTTTCGCAGTGGGTCGGCATTATCTACAACGAAAACAAGTTCTGCGTTCAGTCCTGCTCTGCGAGCTGCCCGAGCAATCATGTCTCCCGTGAGAATTTCCCTGAGGTGACCGATGTGGAATTCGCCACTTGGAGTGATTCCGGTTGCGATGATGTGGTCGTTACCACGCTCTGCAAGCCGTTGTGCGATTACGTCGGACCAGTGCATGACATCAACTCACACAGCAACAGCACGAATCAATCCACGAAGCGGTACATCATCGATCTCATTTCGAGTTGTTTTGTTGACGAGAACCACTGCAAGGGCAACGTCACCACCCGCATCACGAATGGATTGAATGGTTTTTGACATCGTCATTCCAGAGGAAAGAACGTCATCGATGATGATGACTCTCTTGCCAGCGACTTGGCCGTATTTTGTAGAGAGTGAGCCACTGCCTGCTCCTTCATCTGTTGTGCGGAATACGGTCATGTCCGATTCTAGCATTCGGGCGACCTCGAAAGCAAATGCGATTCCATTGATGGAGATTCCAACCACGGTGTCGATGTCATCATGGCCGATT
This sequence comes from Candidatus Poseidonia sp., assembly GCA_029250625.1. Lineage (GTDB taxonomy): Archaea > Thermoplasmatota > Poseidoniia > Poseidoniales > Poseidoniaceae > Poseidonia. Next base: position 7,137 of record JAQXEX010000088.1, read on the forward strand.
TCTTCATCGGCCACATCGGCCATAATGGCTCCAATTGACGCAATGCGATGCGGTCGGACTCCAAGTGTTCGCCATCCGATGCGAACATCACTCGGCCGGTCTTTTTCTCCGGTTCCGGTCAACAGCCAAGTGATGGTGTCTTGAGAAAGGGACAATTCATCGGCGATTTGTTGGGTGTTCAACCCCTCTTTTCGTAGATTGGTTGCAAGGACCTTCAGTTCTTCAATGCTCAACACCATGATGCTCATCTCAACGGGCTGGTTTGACCCACATGAATGCTTTCCTGCAAATACCTCACTGGGCGAAAGTCTTGAAGGGTGGGAGGCCGGCCACGAATCATGGCCGACTTTGATTACGAGTCCCTCCTCGACCGTGCCCGTGAGAACATTCCTGAGGAAATCTCCAGTCGTTCACGATGGCGATTGCCTGCTCCACAAATCCTCATTGAGGGTTCAAACACAATTTTCCGTAACTTCAACGATGTAGTTTCAATGATGGACCGGGATGAAAACCATGTCTATCAATACATCTTGAACGACTTGGGTACCTCCGGTTCCCGTGACGGTCCTCGTGCTCGCTTCAAGGGGCGAATTCCTCCAAAGCGAATCAAAAACACGATTGCCAGCTACGTGAACACTTACATCAAGTGCAGTCAATGTTCGGCACCTGATACACATTTCATCCGTGAAGACAGAACAACGCTGCTCAAGTGTCAAGCCTGCGGTGCGACTCGACCGGTCAAGTTGTGATCAATCGCTGAGGTCAAGCGTGAACTTGACTTGGACTTCACCTGTTTCCAAATGTTTGAGGACTGCATCAAACGCCCCGTCCGCTTCAAGAGAATACCACGTTCCTTCGGGGTAAATGACGCAGGTTGGGCCGAATTCACAATAATCAAGGCAACCTGACTTCTGGACCCGTACGCCCTTGAGGCCCAGGTCACGAACAGATTGTTTGAGTTCTCGCATCATGCGCATGCTGTCTTTGGGAAGGCAGGACGGTCGAGCTGCTCCGTCGGGACGTTCATGCCCACAGACGAATGCATGACGCATGAATCCGGGTTCTTCACGGCCTTTTGGGTCCTTTGACATGTGCTCACCTGAGTGCGTTAATCGCTTCGGCTAGTCGGAGGTCCTTTTCGGTAATCGCCTGCTCATCATGGGTCATCAATTCAATGACAACATAGCCCCATCCAAAGTGAATGTCTGCATGATGCGCCTGCTCTTCGCAGATGGCCGATATTTCGTCAACAAAGGATTTGGCTTCCTGGAAATTTTCAAAGGCCACTTCATGCATGAGTCGGCCGTCGATTTCCTCCCAACCCTCTGGAAGGCTCATTCATTTCAGCCCCAGAGGTGAGAATCGTCGTTTCCTTTGGTTTGCTTCTCCACCTTTTCGTGAAGGGTTGAGCGACGCTTCATGTCTTCTCGCTCGTAGGCCAGCAGTTTATCATCGTCGATGTAAGCAGGGCGTGTGTGAGCAACGAGTACGATTCGAACGATCACTTCACGGGCCACAAAATGGCTGCGTCCGTCTTCGCCCAAGATTTCCAAACTGGTTTTGCCGCTGGAGAGCAGTCTGCCTCGGATGAAGGCTTGTTCCGGATCGCTGAAGGCTTGAACGTTCATGTGGACTTCGATGAAATCATCCTTGCGGAGGCCGTGGCGGCGTTCAAGAAGGTCTCCTGTGTGGACTGAAGCCAGTCCGTCAAGGTCCGGCGAACCCAGGTCCTTCCACATTGGTTGCGCCCATTCAGGTAGTCCGGTTCCCGTTTTTTTCTTCGCCATGTCATTGTCAATCGGCGAGCGTACTTGAACCTCCCCTTTCATATCAAAGAGGTCAAATGAACGGGTGACTTCTTCAAGTGTGGGCCACGGGCATGGAATGAGGGAAGGTCATGAAAGTATCCTGGCGAACGTTGAGCACCGTCTTATTGGAAGACGAATTGCTTGACAAAGCCTTCTCTCGAGCTAAGAAAGCGGCCGACCGTGTTGACGATCCTGTCCGTGTGTTTCGTGTCCGGAAGCAGATGACCCGTATGGTCCAAACTGCAGCCGATGTCATCTCCAACCAATTCTTTGAACTCGTGGCTGCTTGGCCATCGCTTGACCGTTCGCCTTTGTTTGATATTGCAATGATCGATGCGTGTGTAGGGTGCGATGATTATCGCAAAAATCTCGCAGCCCTTCAGTGGGCTGGGAAACAAGTATTGCGGATTGCTTCACAGAATGCGAAGAAGATCATTCGTACGGGTCGTACCGAATTGATGCACGATGCTCGAAGGGAAGCATACGGGCGTATTTCCTCTATTATGCGACAAGTAAGTTCTTCTTTACTTTGGCTAAGTGAGGCGAGAGAGACACTGAAGCGCCTCCCTAAAATCGACCCAATCCTTCCTTGTGTGGTAGTTTGTGGCGCACCAAACGTCGGTAAGTCTGCCTTCATTTCAGCATTGAGTTCAGGCAACATGGAAGTCAACCACTATCCCTTCACCACCAAACAAATTCACGTCGGGCATTTCATGCATCGCAGGTTGCAGTACCAGTTGGTCGACACACCAGGTCTGTTGGACCGACCTATGGATGAACGAAATTATATTGAGATGCAAGCGATTGCTGCTTTGGAACACGTTGGCTCTCTCGTCCTCTTTTTGGTGGACGAAAGCGAGTCATGCGGCACCAGCTATGAAGAGCAAATGAATTTGTTAAAGGAAGTTGAAACCTTGCTCCCTGAAACGGAATTATTGGTGGTTACTTCCAAAGCGGATTTGCTCCAACCGCTTCCAGAAATGTGGGATGAAGTTCACGCCGCAGAGGAAGAATGGAACGCAAACGGTGGTCAAGGTGAACCGGAGTTGCCGTTTTTGTTGGACCCTAAAGGGAGAATTACGATGTCTGCAACTGAATTCGTCGGGATGGATTCCATGCGACTTGAAATCGTTCGTAAAGTGAAAGCAGCTCGGCCCAACGACCCAATGGCCCTTCCAGAAGGATGGCACCGTAACGACCAATGATCACATTTCTTCAATGGCTACGAGGCCAAGGCCTTCCATACCATCTTTCATGATGCTTCGTGCAAGTTCGGAAAGCCACAGATAGAATCCGTTTACTTCACCATCACTGAGGATGTGGCAGTCTCGATAAAATGCATTGTATGCATTGGCGAGGTGGAGCATGTGTTCAGCAAATAAGTGGGGGCGATGGTCATTGACGGCCTTTTCCACTCGGTCTTGATGAACAGCGAGAACTCTGAGGAGGGTGATCAAGCCATCAGAGAAATTATCTTCTGGCTCAGTGTTTCCGCTGAGTACGGTCTCGATCGGTCCGACTTCGTTTTCAACTCGCTTGCGAATTGAGCACGCTCGCGTATGGCTGTACATGATGAACGGTGCTGAACCCGCTTCAAAGGTAAGAGCGTCTTCCCAACGGAACGTGAATCCCTTCTCAGGACTCACCTTGATGATGTTAAATCGAACCGCTGAGGTACCTACTGCCTCTGCAATGGTGCTGATCTTTTCTTCTTCATAATGCGGACGAAGTTCCCGGACCACTACAGCCGCTTGCTCTTTGGCCTCTTCCAGCAAATCATCCATGAACACTACATTTCCACGACGGGTCGACATCTTGCCTTCGGGGAGTTTGATAAACGAATAGAACACCACTTCTGGGCGTTGCTCTCCTAATTCCTCAAGCGTCATTCCAACTTGTTTTGCTTGGAGTTTGTGGTCTTCACCGAGCACGTTGATGAGGTCGCCTCCTTGGGTCCATTTCCACATGTGGTAAGCGATGTCACGGGTTGCATAGAGAGATGAGCCATCGCCTCGCCTGTAGAAGAATTCCGTTTTACCTTTCAATCCACGAGCGCCGAGGTCAAGGTATTGAGCCCCGTTGTCCGCTTCTCCGTTGATTTCAAGATTACCAAGGCGTTCCATGAGACGGCCAACATCACCGTTGGTCACAAAAATAGATTCCTTGGTGAATCGGTCGAAGTGGATTCCAAGGCGACCCAATGTAGAGAGCATTCCTTCCAATACCGGCTGATATGCCGCTTGAAACGATGCGAGTACAGCCTCATCTCCATTTTCACTCGCATGGACCATGGTTCCAATGATCTTCTCAATTTCATCGGCGGACTCATCACCTTGTCGGATGGCTTGTGCGGCTTGATACCATCGGACCCGTTCGTGGTCTGCTTTTCCTTTCCAGGAAGGATTAACAGGCTCTCGGCCAACCAACTGAGCCTCTACGTCTTCTGCCGATAGATGTTCCAATGCCCAAGCAAGTACAGCGACTTGCTTCCCCATGTCATCAACATAATACTCGGCAGTGACGTCGTTTCCGAACAACCGGTGCAATCGAACCAATGTATCTCCCAAAATGGCGTTGCGTGCACGGCCAACGTGAAACGGTCCGTTTGGATTGGCTGACGTGTGTTCAATCAAAACACTGCGATTTGGAGATGGATGGGAGCCTTGGGTGCCGAATTCCATCAATTGTTCTACAATCCATACAGGATTTGCTCGGATGTTTAAATATCCGTTCACGCCGCTAACTTCCCCGATTGCTGGGTGTTCTGCAACATGCTTTGCAAGTTGTTCTGCGATTTCAGCAGGAGCCATTCCCAATCGCTTTGCAAACGGGAAACACGGCAGGGCGAGGTCTCCTTGGTCGAGTTCTCTTGATGGTTGAAGCATCTTTTCTACAGGCATTTGTTCTACACCCATGCTCGACAGGGCTTCGATGATGAGGGGTTGAACGATTCGCTTTAGCATCTGCATGAGATCACTTCACATCCAAGGATAGCGCAAAATTGCTGCAAGTCCACCAAATCCAAGCATCAATTGCGAGCCTTCTTCAGTGTCGGTTGAAATGATGATGACTTCAGTATTGCTTGCTTCTGCGTTCTTGCTCAGCGTGTCAAACACTGAACTGGTCTCAAGCACTCGGATGGCCTCACCCGAGGCCGAGCATTCGGGGCATGAGATGTCCTCGTTGGTCTTTTTGACCCGCTGGTCCCATTTATGCTTGCATTTTTTGCATTCAACCTTCAAATCCTTGGCCTTCAAGCCTTCAGAAAACAACAATTTGTCGACAGCACCTTCATCCAATGCCCGTTTCACCATCATCTCACCATAGGTTGCTTTCGGATGTGGGCGTATCAGTTCTTCCAAGAACCGGTTCATGGTTTGGCGCTCAGCGTCCAATTCAATTTCACCCATCATGGCTCCTGCATTGTCAACCAGTTCTCGAACACCAGACTCGTTGGAATAGCCGACGTCAAAGTGAGTTTTTGCAATCTTTTTGACGATTTCATGGTGGAAGTATTCGTTCTTTACAACGAAGTCCTTGGTTGCGCCAGGTCCGCCGATAATGATGGCTTGGATGTTTTCTAGATGCGGAAGCCAGTATGCGTTAGCATGTTCCGTGGCTCGTTTGAAAAAGTTGTGTGCGGCCTCTTCAATCAATCGCTCGAAACGTTGGGCAGACTGACCACCCTGTCGGTGCTTGCCCATGATGTTGGAAACAAGATGTTCCTGTACGTGAATTCGTTTTCCAGAAGCGATACCGTAGGCGGCCTCCGACCGGTCAATGACAAACAAACCGTAGGATTTTTTGTCGATGAGCATTTCTTCCAATTGTGTGAGTTCAAATTTCGAATCGCAACGATAACGGAAGGACAGCAAGGGCTCGGGGGGGTCTTCAATCACGACGCTGATCATTCGATTCTTGTTGTTGCCGATGATGATGGAACCAACGAAGATGGCGAGTCCAAATTCACCGGCATTTTTGTAGCGGGATAGCGTTGAAAGAGCGGACTCAATAGCACCTTGAACGTTTTTACGCGTTCCTTTTGATTTGATATTTGCAGCCTGCCCGTGTTCGTTTTGGAGCATTTGTCGTGCATCTGAAACCTGACGGTCGGGTGGGATAATCAATGTCACAAGCTCTGTCCCGAATCCCTTCATTTCTCGGAGTTCTTCCAAAGCGAGTTTGAGGCGGAGCCGTCGCGCTGATAGTTTTGCATCGTCCGCCACTTGCTACGCCTCCCATGTGTGGGTCTAGGTGGGGCACTTCAAACCTCGCCTGCCTTTGTTCTGTCAGCAGGATTCACAGTCCATGTCCGGGGATAGGATGAAAGGATGGCCGCGTAGCACAGGAGACATGAGCATTCGCCATGTCGTAGCATTGGGTGGAAGTCTTCTCCGTCCGGAGGAAGCGGCTCAGCGGGAAACATGGATGGCTCGTCTCAGGCAACTTGCCGTTCATTTGGAGGGCAACGGGCGAAAACTGGCCTTAGTGGTTGGTGGAGGTCTTCCCGCTCGGGAAGGAATCGAACTCGCAGCGCCCATGATTTCATCCCCCCGCCGTCTTGACGAAATCGGAATCGCAGCCACTCGTCTCAATGCTACCGTCCTCCAACAAATTCTTGCTGAGATTGGATGTGATGTAGCCGCCACCATCCCTCATACGATTGAAGAGGCTCGACTTCTGATGGATTCGCACCATGTGGTTGTGATGGGAGGTACTGTCCCCGGGCACACTACCGACACGGTCGCAGTTCGTTTGGCGGGCGCTGTTCAAGCCCGTCACTGCATCATTGCTACAAACGTGTCACACGTCTATTCCAAAGATCCTCGCCATCACGACGATGCTGAGGCATTAACCGAGGTCACATTGGAAGAACTCGGTGCGATTACCGGTGTGGGTGTTCCACTTGAGCCGGGTGCTTCTGCGGTTGTTGACCCCATGGCGGTTCAAGCAGCCATGGACTCTGGAATGAATCTGGCAGTACTTGACGGTAGAGATATTGGGCTTCTTGACGATGCCTTAGAAGGCAAGCCTTTCGTAGGTACGACCATCAAAGCATAGGTGAGCGTTATGGTGAATGCAAAGAAAGTGAAGGAAATGGTAGCGAAAAAATCCAGCCAATTTGCTGGGTCTCTCTCAAGCAACAAAATGCAACCTCACAAACACTGCCGTATCTGCTTTCAGCCCATTCCTCTTTCATCCGAACCCAGAGTGTGTAAGGAACAAGATTGCATCGATAAAAACATTGCAGACGACAAAAATCAACGAACGGTGAGGATTTTCATGTTCATCTTCTTTGGGCTCTTTGCAGCGCCCTATCTGATTTCGCTTGCAATGCGGTTGTTGGGTTAGTCCAATCCGAATTCACGGACAAGAAGGTGGCGTAGGAATCCACGTGCACTTTGCAACACCAGACCAGTGGCCATCAAAGCCAGTCCTAACACGCCAATCCAGACAGCAGAAATGCCGTCTCCGATGACGCTGTCGAGTTGAGTCGTGAATCCCTGAGCGGTCTGCATCCCCATGGCTGCCCCGGTAGCTAACAATCCGAACCCGGGAATTCCCAATACCAAGAGTGGTTTCTTCTGGGAAAGTGAAAGCATGGCCCAAGTGAGTACCGTAAATCCATGGGAGACGGCGGTGAAATTGGAGCCTTTGGGGACGTCGTAACGGATGACCGTCGGGACCTCAAGAACACGAAGTTGTTTATCTCGAGCGTCTTCTAACATTTCGAGAGACAATTCCATGCCTTCTGAGTCAAACCGAAGTCGTTCAAGAGCCATGCGTGAGAATGCACGGAATCCTGATTGTGTGTCTTTGATGTCAAGGTCGCTTGAAAGGTTTGATGCCGCTGTAATGACTTTGATACCAAGTCGGCGGTATGCAGGCATGTCTGTTCCACCGCCTCCATCTACGAAGCGAGAGCCGATGGTGAAATCAGCTTCTCCACTAAGAATCGGCTTGAGCATGTTGGGGATGTCATGGGTCTCATGTTGTCCGTCTGAATCCAGCAAAACCAAGGCATCAACCTTCAGTTCCAAGGCTTTCATGAAGAGTGTTTTGAGCGCTCCACCGTAACCACGATTGATGCGGTGTCTCACGACGATTGCGCCACAGGCTTCTGCGATTCGGGCGCTGGCATCTGACGAGCCATCATCAATACAAATCACTGTGTCAACGTGACGAAGAGCACGAACTACAACCGAACCAATGGTCTCCTCCTCGTTGTACATGGGCATGCCCGCAACGACGAAAGGCCTCTTGGAAGGCTCCGTGTCTGTGATGGTTGTCACAGATAAAACCCGAATCTCCCTTCTATATAGGTGTGTTCGTTTTTTCATACAATCCTTCCCTAAATACGGGTATGGGGCCCAATTGCCGGCCGAAGACGGCCAAAGGGCGCTGACTTCATCTTGGTAGATCAAGTAAGTGTGACAAGGATTCAGTGTTATCCTCAGTCATTCAGTTGGGCGATGGTTGTTACCGCACGATCACCTGACAGCACCTTGTTGAGGGCGCCGATGGAGATGACCAGGGGGACATAGGACTGGCCATCGCTTGTCATGTATGTGTTGCAGTCAGCAAATGCCGCGGTATTGATGGATACTTTGAGAGCCCCTCCAGCGTTGCTGCGGCGGACATACCCGACCAATACACTGGAATCGACCGATTCATCTTCGTTCATGGTTGCGTTTTTCTTCACGTTTTCACCTCCTCCGAGACATCTTCTCAGAGCCAAATCGCTGTCCGTCAACGGTTATCAAGGACTTGTATGAATGGTACACACCTCACTACCCATCCCCTTATACGGGCGCCCTTGGTGCTTTGGTCATGCGAGCCTTGGTAACCGGAGGAGCTGGCTTTATTGGTTCTCATCTCATTGACCGTTTGGTTGCACGCGGTGACCATGTGGTTGTCTTGGACAATCTTTCAAGCGGGCAGGAATCGTTTATTTCCCATCATCTGGAATCAGGTTCCGCAACGATGGTTCACGGTGATGTCTGTCAACTTGAAGATGTCAAGAAAGCCATGTCAATGGATATTGAATGCGTCTTCCATCTGGCTGCCAATCCCGATATTCGTCTCGGTACTCGAGTTACTGACACCGACCTTCAACAAGGAACCATCGCCACATACAATGTTGTTGAAGCCATGCGACTGAACGATGTCAAGAAAATCGCTTTTGCCTCAAGTTCCGTTGTTTACGGCGAAAATGCCCCACTCCCCACTCCTGAGAATCACGGCCCTTGTATGCCGATTTCGCTATATGGTGCCAGCAAACAAGCAGGTGAAGGATTGATCAGCAGTTGGGTTGGTACCTTCGGGCTCCAAGCATGGATTTTCCGCTTCGCTAACATTATCGGCGCCCGCGGCACACACGGTGTTATCTTTGATTTCATTCACAAACTCAAAGCCGACCCAACCCGACTGGAAGTCTTGGGTAACGGTCGTCAAGAAAAGTCCTACATGGAAGTAGGGGACTGTGCCGATGCGATTTTGCACGTGATGGGGAAGACCGATGAGCCGCTCAACCTCTACAATCTTGGTAGTCACGATACTGCCTCAGTCCGTCGGATTGCTGAAATCGTAGTTGAAGTCACTGGATGCAATGATGCAAGCATCGAATACACCGGTGGCGACCGTGGTTGGGCAGGCGATGTACCTCGGGCGCGGCTTGCTATTGACAAAATGTTAGAAAGCGGATTTGATGTGCGCATGAACAGCGAGGACGCAATTCGATATACAGCATCAGTGTTGCTCGATGAAATTGGAATGGGGAATGAATCATGAAGTACGATGAAGAAGCCGATATACGAACCGACACAGCCATCAAAATCATGGCACTATTTTTTGCCTCAATCATGTTTTTGGCATTTACCACCGACCCCATCGCAAGTGGAACAAAGGAAGGACAACGCGCACCTGCACTGGAAGGTCTGAGTTACAACGGAACCGGTTGGACTGAATTCAGTATGGATGACTGGCTGGTTGACAACTGGACAGCAGGTGACACGACTGGCGAGTGGCTTGTCGTTGAATTCATTGATACGGACTGCGGATTCTGCTGGGATGCGGGCTCTGAAACAGGCCAAGCAGCAGACTACTTTTCCAAGACAGGAGCTGAAAAGTGGGATGGTCCCGTCGTAAACTTCGTCGCCAATGTGGGTGAATTAAACATCCCCGGTCACGAAAGCAGTCGAGATGAAATCATTGCCTTCCGAGACAAATCTGGTGAAGAAACGTGTGCTAAGGGTGATTGTACAAACCGCCCGGGTAATCCTCACAGTTTCACGTACATTGACGATTTGGACTTGGACAACATGGATGAATGGAAGGTGCCAGGAACACCAGCATACTACCTCATCCAACCCGATGGTATCGTGGCTTGGGTTTCATCTGAAAACCCTCGTGAAAAAGTAGGCGATGCCATCATTAGAATTGTAGGCGGTGAACAGTAAATGGACGCCAATCTCATTTTGATGCTTTACGTCATGCCGCTTCTGTTCGGGACGGTACTGCTAACACCGTTTGGTTCGGCCTTGGGGGATGCTCTCTCCTCAAAGTGGCCGAAGTTGGAAATTCCTCGCCGACAACGACTTCTGGGATTGAATGTCGTTCTGCTGGTTGGTTTTGCAATCTCCGTTCACACCCTCTGGATTTCGAACAAAATCAGCGAAGGTGGGTCGGTGTGCTCAAGCGCAACGGTATTTTCATGCGATGATGTCCTCGGAAATGTTGCTTACAACACGGATCCAGTATTTGGGCTATCCTGGGGCATGATTGGTATGGTTGCTTTTGGAATACTCATGTTCTTGGCGAACTCCATGTCAAAGGAACCGGACGCTCTTTGGGCCGAACGATATTCCAAGTATGGAATGTATCTTACTCTACTCGGTTTGCCGGTAATTGGTTTGTTGATCTCCTACGAAGTCGCCATGGGGAAGATCTGCCAGTACTGCACCACTGCTCACGTTGCTAACGTCATCGCTTTGTTTGGTTTCTGGACCATCACTCGCATGCACGAGCATGGCAACTGGAACGATGATACAACCAGCGAAGCCAGTGCTTGATTGTCAAGAGGCCTTTGTATGAAATCTGATACTGTGTTCTGGCTGCTCATCACCGTAGGGGCTGTTGTTTCTATGGGCGTGTTGCTCGGTCAAAGTGACGGTTCAAGCGAAGTCTTTTCGACAGCTGATGAGATGCATCCGCTCGCTGAAGACTGCCTTGGCGGCCACAACGATTACGTCGACCATTATCATGCAGAGTTGGTTCTCTCGGTCAACAATGAATTTGTTGAGATTCCGGGTGATGTCGGACTTAATGACGGGGACTGCACGATGCGCCAACTTCACACTCACAGCACGAACGGCATCGTTCACATCGAACTGAAAGAGCAAGGAGTTGAGGCCCCCCTTGAGGCATTCTTTGACGTATGGGGCAAGCACTTTGACGAAACCGGTTTTGATGATTACCGAACCGATGACAATCACGAATTCCTCATGTTTGTCACGACGCAAGATTCTGAAGGTAATGAAAATCGAGAACAGGTCACTACCTTCCAAAATCACATCTTGGAAGACGGCCAGAAGATCGAACTCATTTACCGAGAAATCGCATGATCAGGGCGTGTACGTCCCATCAAAGTGGAAGGCGTTTGGTTCCTGGTCAATCACTTCCATACGAAGAACGGTAACTTCAATTTCCGTTGCTTCAAGGTACGATGTTCGCAGTTCATGCATCAGTTGACGCTGAACGTCTTCCATTTCTTCTCCATAGAGTATGGTGAGGTGGTGTGAGGATTCTTCCCCTACCTTGGCTACATACTCGATGACCCACTCCTTGAGAGGGGCCTCTTCTTCCCATGTGATGTCTTCCCACGTGTTTGTCATGGTTATACATTGGTGCTGAAGTTTATCAAACCTCGCTTCAAATGCACATGCAATGGACAGATATCGGGGTTAATTGCGTGATATCGGGGATTTTGGGCGGTGAAATCAAATTTATGTTACTTTTTCCGATAAATAGCGACCAAACTTAGCCCAGCGCAAAGCCCGATAAGAATCCAACTTGCGGTTGATGATTGTTCGACTGAAATAGCACGGTGCGCCATTTCAACAGCACCCAGCGACATCGGCCCGGAGCCATTTTCCATGGCTTCAAGTGTATGTTCGTGCACAAGGATCACGCTCCAAGATTCATAATTTGGAAATTCAATTGAGAAGTCAGCACTGCATTCACTGTTCGTTGTTGCGTTTAACAAACCGATGCTGGTTGAGATTGTGTTGGTCTCAAGGTTGCATTCAGCAATGCCCAAAAGAACTCGGTCTCGTGTAGAGCCTCCAACGTTCACGCCTCTGTCTGGTACCTCTGCGCCGTGCTGCAGGACGAGGAAGGTCAGCTGAGTTCCATTACGGGTCAAGGGCTCTGCATTGAGAACGCTTGCTTTGTATCCCAAATCCGTGGCTTGTACATCAAAGGCCAGTGGCGTGACCTTCTGTCGTTCTAATTCGGTATTGAGGATGTCGCGCTGGACTTCCTGCCATGCTTCATATCCGCCTCGTGGCGAACCGCCTTCCACAACAAATGTCGGTGTTGATGCAATTCCTGGGTTGACGGCTTGCATTCGCTCGATTCGGTGAGCTGCTGCCTCTGGTTCGAAGGCATCTTCTCCGTCGGTAGGGTGAAGTGCAACAATTGAAATTCGCGAACCGTGACTGTCAGCAACTGTTTCAAGTTCAGGGTCAACCTCTGAGCATACCGAACACCATGTGGCGGTGTATTCCTCAACAAGAAGCGTCCTTCCCCCCTCGCCGGTTGACACAGGGGAGGCAAAGTCTTGGTCCAACTGTACGATGATCGCAGTCACCGGTTGAACCAGCAAGAGGGCCACCAAGTACACTCCGAGGCCCACAAGCGTCCATCCTTTTGTTGTCGATGAGCGCACCCACGGTCCTCCTTGGTGGTGGCGAGGACGCCTTCTGCCTTGATTGCTTGGATTTGGGTTGGATTGAGAAAAGGATTCATGAGGGCATCGTGCTCGTATGTGTTTTGGAGGAGTCGTATATGGCAGACCACTGGATTGAAAATCACAAACGTGATTCTTGGCGGAAACAAGCCAAGGCCAGTGGTTATCGTGCACGGTCTGCCTTCAAACTGAAGCAAATTCAAGAACGGTTTGGTCTCGTTCGCCACGGCGATACGGTCCTTGACGTGGGATGCCATCCTGGAGGATGGGCTCAAGTCGCAGTGGAACTGGTCGGTCCGGAAGGGCATGTAGTTGGTATTGACCTTGAACCGTGTCAGCCCGTAGAGGGTGCAGTCCTTCTCACAGGAGATATCACCGATTCGTATACCCAAGAGCGCATTCTCGAAGAACTCGGTGGCGAATTGATTAACGTCATCGTATCCGATATCTCACCCGACATCACTGGTAAGTGGGACATGGATCAGTCGGTAGCCATGACCCTTGTAGCCGACGTTTTTGATTTCTCACTGCCCCTTCTCAAAAAGGGAGGAGCCTTCACGACCAAGTTGTTTCAAGGAATCGGAGTTCAAGAATTGATTGATGCAGTAAAACCACATTTCTCAACCGTCCGCCGATATTCCCCTGATGCATCCCGAAACTCGTCATCTGAAGTTTATCTGGTGTGCAGGAATCACATGCCCTGGAAATCTCCGAAGCAATCCATCCGAGAACGATACGAAGAAGCAGTTGATGTCCTGGTTGGAGGAAATGAAATCGAGGAAGGTCCTGCACCGACTTCAACCTCATTCACCGTTCGTCGCAAAAAGAAGGATTGAAAGGCTTCAAGAGCATTGAGGTACAACCAACTCCTCATGTCAAACAACGACCATCGTTGGCCAACACCTGTAAACCGCATCATCAATTTACGCCCAGATGCTCCCGTCAAGCAATTGGAAATGGTTGTGCTTCGAATCTATCCTCAACGGCTTGTCGTATCCCAGCACTATACTGGACCGGTTGCAGCCGCTTGTGGAAGGGATGACACGGGTGTTGTTGGATTGGTCTTGTGGGGTGGGCAAGTCAATAATGTCCGTGTTGGAGACATCATTCGTGTTGAATCCGGCTGGTGCCGGCTCAGGGAACAGGCTTTGGTGGTAAGTACCGGCAGAACCGGCCGTATGTCAATAGTAAGCCGTTTTGGAAGTCATTCCCAAAGAAGTTCGTTCACGCAACCATAAAGAAGGGGAGGGCGTGGGCAGATTCGTCCCGAGGCGTTATCATGAGCGAACGAGCATCTACTTGCACATCATCCGGCATCCCCCTTGCAGAAAAGGGTTCCACGACTTTCCCATGCCCTGGTTGCTTCAAGCCAATCGGACGCAGCCCACGAGTACGCAATCAAGGTGTGCTTTACCGATGCCCTAACTGCGGCTTCGAAGGACCCTGAGGTGATTTGAATGGGTATGGTAGTCATGACATACAAGGTCAACCCGGATTCGGATGTTGACGATGTTGATAGTGATGCAATCGCAGAAGCCATCCGTGGCCTGCGTACCGAGAACTACGACGTCCAGAAGGTCGAGACAAAGCCTCTCGCCTTTGGTCTCAAATTTGTTCAAGTTCACGTTACAATGAACGATGGCGAGGGTCTTGCTGATGCTTTTGAAGCACAAATGAGCGACATCCACGGTGTCGGTGAAATTGAAGTCCTCTCAATGGGCCTCATTTGAATCCTCGACTCAGCTCAAGCAACACACAATCTGTGTGCTTGTCATTTTCATACATCCTGTACGGCCCAGCCCTTTGGAAGATTGTTGGTTGCCCCTTAGAAGTTCATTGAACCGGCGACCCATAAGATTTGTATGCATGCGACGGCTTTTGCTCAATCGGTAACACTAATGTTCCTAAAACATTATAATTGCTCTTCCAAACCGAATCTCATGCGATTTACAGTTTTCGTGATTCTTATACTTGCATCAATGTCCCCAATGCTGAGTCAACCATCGTTGGTTGATGGAGAACATCCCTACTTTGCAGAAGCAGGATATGTTGATGTGATTCAAGAAATTGAGCCAAACAACCTCAACACAACGGGTCAGGAAGTCTATCCTGGCGACGTAGTGCGCGGGGCAGTTGATATGTGGAGTGATGAATTGGATTACTTTGGTGTTTGGTTGGAGCCGGGTCAAACGCTCCTCCTGACTCTGTCTCACGCCGCTGGAGATGGCGTGTCAATGTCGGTTTGGGATGAAGAAGGAACTCATCTTGGTGTGAGCAATCCAGGAAAAACCAGGGACACGCTGTTCCTTGGAGAAGATGAAACCGATTACGGAGGTCAATACATCGTTTCGGTTAATGCAACGATGACGGAGGCTGGTGGCGGTGCCTATGTTCTTGAGATTGATGCAGGATATCTCGTAAACTGGTACGCACCTGAAGTTGGCTGGAACGCAGCGACTGAAATGTTTGATGCTAAAGGCAACCTTCTGTACACCGAATCGCTCTCTTCCTACCAATTCGCAGAATCTGCATCGTCGACAGCATCGTCTGCCCCTACATGGACTACGGGTGATTTCTGGAATTTCACAGTCACCATGCCAAGCATGATGGGTGCTGAATACAGCGAATATCACCAAATGACGGTAACAGGGACAGAAACAGTTTCTGGAAACGAATGTTACAGAGTCTCTATGGAAGGAAAGATGACCTTCTCGATGAGTTTTGCCGGCATGACGACAACAACCACTGATGAAGAAACGGGAGTTGCATGTTTCGCCACCTCAGACCTTGCACTTGTTCATGAAAACATCACATTCACCTCGAAAATGGAAACATCTGGTGGCTTTAGTTCTATGACCAGCGATGAAACCTCTGGACGAAGTTGCACGACTTCCGATGACCAACCGGATGAGGATTGCGACGGAGTTGAGGACTTTTTCGATGATTGTTCTGGCACAGCATCAGGTGCAACGGTTGATGCGTGGGGTTGTTCAGATGCTCAAAACAACGGTGGAGGAAGCGGCGGTAACGACGGCGATAACGACGGAGTTCCCGACACGGACGACGACTGTCCCAACACTGAAGCAGGAGCCTCGGTTGACCTGAACGGATGTTCAGATGCCCAAAATGGAGGCGGAAATGGCAATGGTGGCGGCGGTGACGGAAACGGTGGCTCCGACGGAGGCGATTCGGACAATGATGGCGTCAGCGATGATGACGACATGTGCCCAGATACAATGACAGGAGCATCCGTCGATATGATGGGATGTTCTGATGCTCAAAATGGTGGAGGCAATAACGGAGGAGGCGGTGGCTCAGGAAACGGAGGCAACGGCGGGTCTGGAAACGGTGGCTCTGGAGGAACTGACCTTGGTTTCGGCTGCATCCCTGATATGAGCGACATGAGCACCACTACGGTGTTCCGCTCAGACCTCGTCTATGCTCAGGGCATGGATCACTTCCACTTCCCAATCGAAGAAGGAACTGTATGGAGTGATTCTGCCGTAGGCGATGGTTCGATTTCAATGTCTACCGAGATGGGGGGCTGTGAGATGTTTTCGATAGATGTTCCGGCTTCTGACGCACTGCCTCTGAACTACCGCCATCTGTCTACCAAGGATTTCACCGTGGGCAGTGATTTGGTCACAGCCAACGGAATCCAAGTGTTTGCTGGAAGAGAAGGCAACAATGACTGGGCTACCCCCGACTTCACGCTTCTACCAAGCGTACCAGACTCCATCGCAAAGATGGGCCTGCCGTTTGCAGCTTGGGTCAATGTCGTTGGCTTCAACGAATTTGATGCAACGGTTAACATGAGTGCAAGCCTCAACGCAGAGAATGCACCTATCATGTTTGATGCATACCAATTGACCATAGATGATGCTGGCACTGTAGTCGTTGATACAATGAACCTCAGCAGCGGAGAATACCTGCTAACCGTAACGGGATCATCGAATGGAGGCTCAGAACGTTCAATCACGATTCCTTTCACTGTTGACAACGACCCTGACTTCGAAATCCTTACTTTTGACCCATGGATTGTCCTGCCTCAAGGCGTTGAGTGGGTCGTTCCCACGCCTATTTTCATTGAACCAGTCAACGGCTTTGGCGCGGATGTGAGTGTGAGCGTTACGGTGCCGGATGGCGTCACCGCTCAACTTGACTTTGCACGAGGTTCTGCCCCCTTCATGTCCATATTGACCCTTACCGTGCCTGCGAATCTTACGGCTGGCGATTACACCGTGATTGTAACCGGAACGGCAGGAAGCACCGTTCATTCAGATGAACTCACCTTCACGCTGACTTCGTTACCTGAATTCTCCTTGGAAATTGAAGAACGTGAGCAAATCATCACCAACGGGGCTATGTCCATCAGTGGCGTGATCAACGCACACAACGGACTTGACCTAGCGCTCGGTGGAGCCTTAGACATCTTCATTGAACCTTACAACCAAGAACTTCTTGATTCGGCCGTGATTGAATTTGGTACCATGACCACCAACGGTGATTTGCCGTTTACGGTGACCTTCACCGTGAGCGACGCAACCGACCGGAACGAGTACACCGTGAACCTCAACGTGGTCGCTCTTGATGGAGGCGTAACTCACATGGCTTCCGTTGCTTTTGTCACCGAGTCCTCGACGCTTGATGGAACTGCAGTTGCAGCCGATGCATCTGCAGTGGTTACAGGCAACACAAGCCAACACGATGGAACGGAAGAAGCGGCTCAAGCAATTGCCAACGGAGAAGAAGTGGAGCAAGATGGCCAAGCAAAAGACGATGACAGCAGTGACCCTCAAAGTTCGAACACAGGTTTGATTGTTGGCTCGACCATCGCTATTCTTGGTATCGCTGCTGGTATTGCGGTTGTGCTCATGCGTCGTCGTGATGATGGTGAAGGTAAACATTTCAACCAAACACAATGGGATGAGGCACCTGCACAATCAATACCCGCTCAAACAGGCACTGCACCCATGCCTGATTATGCAACAACACAGCAACCCGTTCAACACGTGCAACCAGTCCAGTCAATGCAAGTTCCTGCACCAGTCGCTCCGGTTCAGCCCGCAGCAGCTCCTGCACCAGTTGCTCCGGTTCAGCCCGCAGCAGGTCCTGAGCCAACGGCTCTTGCTACCGCACCTCCTCCACCTGCACAGCCAACTACCGTGGCTGATTACACTGGTCTTCCACCTGGGGGCTCCTACGATCAGTCAACCGGACAAACGGTGTACATTCAAGCAGACGGTGTGCGCTGGCAAATGATGGGCGATGGAAGTTTCAATCGTCTTTGATTTGTTTCTCGGACATCATCCATCAAGAATGGCGTGATTGATTCAACCTCTCGAGAGCCAGCCTAATGAATGCTTTAATTTGATAACTGAGAGATATTGTGTATGACCATGAGCAGGGACGAGAAAGTTTCAGAAAAGTTTCAAAACCGTCCAATTCGTAATTTCTTCAAACTCGTCCCCATACTCGAATGGTTCTACCCCATTGACCATCGCCGTATGTGGAAAGATGCTTACAATGAAGCTTACCCGAACGGAAAAACGCTCAAAGAGAGCTACAAAGCGGTGTGGGAAGTTAACACTCTAGCAGCGGTTTTGGTATTGGCCATGAATGCGTCTTTGTTCTTCAATTTGTTGACAGGAGAATCCAAAGACTTCTACTGGTCTTCCACTCCGTACACAAGTTTGGCTTGGTGGACCATGATTGTGGGGGGCGTCATCGTAGTCATCAATTTCGTCCACCTCAACTGTCTTCTCGTGGTTCACGGTGTATATTCGGCGGTGGATGATGATAACTTCCGGGCCATTGTCAGTGCGAGGGGGCCTACTGGCCGCTTGGCAATGATACCAGATTATCTCGTGGTCTGTTCAATGTATGGCATGGCGCTGTGGTGGTGCATGCTTCTTCTCGTGCATGTCAAAAACATTGTAGGTTCGACCATAATAATTGGTTTATTGTTGGCCATCGTGACTTTTTTGGTGTCGTACTCAAGTTATGCGGCTCGTATCATTTACCACAGCGGGGCACACAAACCCGAGAGTATTTTCCAAGAAATCGCCGCCGATAGGCTCCCTCAAACCCATGAAGAATTAGGCGAGGCCATCATGCAGCGGGCGTTGAATGATATGCGACAGACGATGGAACCTCTTAACATCGGGTCTCAAATCAAAAAAGACCTGGAACATACCGAGGGATGGACACCCACAGAAAGCGATCAAGGATGAGTCCTTGCAACCTCCATCCGAGTTGAGTCTATGTTTGAATGGGCTTTGCATAGGTCATTTAGACGCTCACATCGTTACACCCAATATTGCAGAGGAAGTCCCTTTGTATAGCCGTCAATACCGAGGATATCCTTCATGGAATAGGCAAGCAAAAGAGGCCCTTTGTCATCTTCATTGATTCACGGAAGAATGAACCATCAAATATCACTACGCTAACCACGTGTCATGACAACCGGTCCGGGCCATTCAGATGATACTTACAAAAGAACAAAATCGCAGGGGGCATTGAATTGGGGTTGCTTCTCAATCAAACAACGTAGATTGATTGGTGGCTACCTTGTAGGGTGCTATGTGGTCGAAGACTTTGATGGAGATCGGTCCGGATATGAACATTGGAACTATTTTGCAATGTGTAATCACGGGAATAAGAGCAGTGGAGTAGACACAAGAAAGGATGCAATTGATCAGGCAAAGATGAGCATGGACTATTGTTCAACATGTGCAAGTTTGTTTGAACTGCACAAGAAGTGAACCAACAATCCAAATTGGACACCGAAGATATGGTTGCACTCTTGAGACTTAAGACTTGAATACAACAGCACCTTCTCCGTTTCATGGGAGAACCAACACTCGCAGAATGGGAAGCCAAGAACGAGATCGCATTTCAGAGAATCCAAGAGCTTCTTCGTGTGCTGTCAAAATCTAAAATGTTGCATGTATTGTATGCCCTTGGAATGGGGAAAGGTGGTTTGCGATTCTCAGAGCTTAAGAAATCATCACTCGCAGATTCAACCACCTTGACAAGAAGACTTACCGAACTCGAAGAGATTGGGATGATTGCAAGAAAGGAACTTTCCACCACACCACCAGCAGTCGAATACCACTTTACAGAATCGTATGACATTTTGAAGCCAATTTTGGAAGGCTTGCTTCATTATGGCCTTGAGGGTGTAAACACTCAATCCTGAATTTCATATTCCTTGTCATCACAACATTGCAACTGTTTGGCTTATACTTGTATTGAGGTTCGGACAACATGAACAGAGGGATTCATGATGAAACAGATACCACTCGGAACACAGGGCTTTACCACGTCTGAACAAGGGCTTGGTATGATGTCGGTCGGCATTACCATGGGTAAACAAGACCTTTATGGGAAAAAGAACGATGTCTCAACCAAAGGTGTGGCCGAACTCATTTCACGTTCGATCAAGGCTGGCGTGACTCACTTTGACACTGCACAAATCTACACAAACCTGTCAGGAATGATGCTCGGTTCGTGGTTTCCTACCGCCGATTCCGCAGAGAAGAGAATGAAACTTGGCCTCTCGCAACACAAAGGAAAATGGCAGGTCGCCACCAAGGTGATGAAATCCGGAAAGAAAAAAGTCGTCAAGAACATGTGTTACCGTTCTCTCAAAGCCATGGACATTGATTGTGTCGACTTGTATTATGTGCACAGAGTCGATCCTAAAGTTCCCATTGAAATTACCATGGAGGCCATGAACGAACTCATCGCTGAAGGGAAAATCAAGTACGTCGGCTTGTCAGAAGCTTCAGCCGCAACAATTCGCCGAGCACACGCAGTCTGCCCATTGACGTGCGTGCAGATGGAATGGTCCCTCTACTCTCGTGAATTGGAGGACGAGATTCTTCCATTGTGCGCTGAACTCGGCATCGGCATCGTAGCCTACGCTCCTATGGGTCGTGGCTTGTTGGCCGATACCTCGCTCGACCCAGAAACAATGTCACGCATGGACTTCCGAAAGATGGGTGGCGTAGGCTACGCTGTGAAAGAAGGTGAGCGAGAACTTGCTCATTCCCTTGAAGCTCTAGCCAAGGAGAAAAATGTCGCTCTTGGAACGCTCAGCCTCGCTTGGGTTCACAAGAAGGGACGGGATGCTCTCAACGGCGCTGGAGTTGTGCCAATACCTGGAACAGGCAATCCCAAACACATGGAGGAAAATGCAACGGCTGTGGCTCTCTCTTACACCCTAACTGACGAAGACATGGCAGCGATCGAAGCCTGTGTGCCTCGAAATGCCATGGAGCACCTGCCGCGTTACGGTGGAGGGTTGGGCAAGCGTGTGTTCACCAATGAACACAACATCTCTCTTGAGGAATGGAACAAATAGAGTGTTTCTAAGCCGATTCAAGCGGAAGAATCACTCAACGTAGGTCAAAGGAGAACCTTACTGTTTCCACTCAACCCATTCACCCGTTGAGCGATTTCGGTAGAACCAAGCTGCGCTACCTGCTGGATGTTCCAGGTATTCATGCCCGTCTGTTTCACTGATTTGCCCTTGGATTTCCCTAGAAGGAGAACCAATGAAGGATTGGTTATCGAGGCTGTTGGTGTCGTGAAGTTGATTCGCTGCACTGCTCCGCATCAATACGTCTTGCGACATGTACTCGGCCCGCTCTTCGGTACCCAAGGAGCCACTCAAGCCGAAGTACGCGTCGTTGTGCGCGATGCGACTCACATCGGACGGTTCCATAGAAAGCAAATCTGCAATAAGCGTGTTGAGCTTTTCCAAAGTGACCTTCTTGAGTTCGCTGTTTGTGTAACGGGCGGTCAGGTCGGATTTCATCTGATACAATTCATCACGAAGCATCTCGGCGTCTTCGAAATATGTTTGAACTATGGATTTGAGGTACTCTAATTCACGAATTTCTTCATTGTTGAGCTTGGAATCTGCCCTGAACACGCGAATCCAGCGAATCGAATCGGGAATCAGCGCCGCCACCATGTTCGTTTGAAGGAAACCAAACACGGCAACGATAATTGCTCCAATGCCGATTGTTTGTACTACAGCACCTTGGTCTCCTGAAGCCAAGGATTCAAGGAAACTCCGTTCCACTTCATCCTCTACAACACACCCGATCTCGTTCACGGAACGATCTGTTGCTGTGTCGGGGCAAGCATCCTTGAGGTCGTCAACACCATCTCCATCCTCGTCAATGAGGCAGCCGTCAGTGTCGACATATCCATTTTCGATTGTGTTCGGGCAAAGGTCCAATGCGTCATTGACACCATCTTGGTCGCCATCAGAAGGTGTCGTTTGATTCGTTTCGTTTGAATCCGTCTCGGTCTCGTTTTCCACTGCGTTATCGTAGATGTCTGGAATGCCGTCTCCATCTTGGTCAAGGCATCCAAAATAACCATCAGCACTTGAGTTCCCGAACTCGGTTGGACAACGGTCGGCTTGTACAACACCGGCGACATATGTTCCGGGCCAACTCATCGATCGGCTTTCATTCCATGATGAATTCCCCCAATTGTCACCGTAGCCATCCCCATCGGTGTCTGACCATTGTGTGGCGTCCAAATCAAATGCGTCTTGGTTGTCTCCGATTCCATCGCCGTCAGAATCTTGACTTTCGTTAGCATTCATAGGGAATCGGTCCCAACTGTTTGCTACACCGTCGTTATCGTCGTCTCCGTTCCAAAGCATCATGGAGAAATTGATGTAATAATCAGTACGGTACGTGGAAACCTTGCCTGGGCATGTTGCTTGTTGCTGAGTATCCCAAAACTCCTCGTAGGACTCACAACCGTGGGGCATCCCCGTCACATGTGCGCTGAAATTGACATATGGATCGATTTCAGTGATGTACTCTCCGTCGAAAAACTCCTGAGGGATGTTTTCCATTAACAGGTAATTTTCCAGTGTCAATGTCGTCGAATCTCCGCCGTAGAAGCCGTACGGTGATCCCCCCGTGTTTGGGACAATGTTCGGAGTGGATTGAAGTGAAACCAAGGTATATCCTTCCGAGGTATTGGCAGTTATTGTGAGAGTGAGGTTGTTTCCAAAAATGTGATACAAGTGAATTTTTCCATCTCCAGAAGATGTCGTGAACTCAACCTTACTTGCTTCAGAATTGTCAGGTATTTGATTGCCGTCCAAGTCTTCCCATTCGTTCGAATTGAAGGGGTAGAGATCGCTGTTGTCCCCGACTCCATCTCCGTCTGTGTCGATGGTCTCATTCGCGTCGTTTGGGAACGCATCGGTGTTGTCACCGGTTCCATCACCATCAGCGTCGCTCCATTCGGAAACATCAGCAGGGAAAGCATCGGTGGAATCGCTGAATCCATCGCCATCAGCATCGGGACAACCAAGTTCGCCGATTGAAGATGTACCTGCTGTGTTCGGACAATCATCATCGGCATTGAGGACACCATCGCTGTCCAAATCATCCTGGGAGATGAAGGTAAACGACAAGGAAAGCGGATGTTCTACGTCATTTTTATCCCATAGGGCAAGGTCAACCGTATCCGCACTTTGCACATCCGTCGGGGTCGTCACAAGAACTGTCGTATCGTTGACTACGGTCCCGGTAACAGAGCCATATTGACCAAATTGTACGGTAATTTCCTTCGTTTGATTCAAACCAGTTGATTTGGTACTGTACTTCA
>JAQXEX010000089.1 GCA_029250625.1 Candidatus Poseidonia sp.
CTGTCCGAGCCCACGGTGGCTTGCGCATCGGAAGAAGCGCCCCCGTCAACGATTTGAACGGCTTCGGTAATGACAACTGTACTCGCTGCTACGCTAACGCTTGCAACGAGCAAACCGGACATAACGGACAATACCATAAGGGTTGCAAGGCTGATTGATTTTGTTTTTTGATTCATAGGGCCACCTCTAATGAAAGAACATTCACAGGGTGTTTGTCTTCCTACTTAACCGCGTCCCCTTTCGGTCTTATTTATCAAAGCCCAGTGGCCTGTTTTCGGGCCAAAATGCTATTTTAGAGAGCTGCGCATTATGCCCATTCGGAGGGGTCAAATCCTGACCCAAACGACATCTTTTCATCGTATTCAATTTGCGGAGTGTTTGTTTCACTAACATCGGAAGGTGGGCGGTTTTGTCCGTTCTTTGCCTTCTTCCAATCGTCAACAGGACCAGGCTTACCGACTCCAGGGCCGTAGGAATACTTGATTTCGTGAATGAGTGCGAGTTTTGCAAGCCATAATTTGCGGAGACTGTTCATGAATTCATTCTTCGTTAGCCCGTCAAACCAAATGGGTAAACTTACGTTGAACGCTTGCATTGGACCAGGTTTCTTCTCTTCTTGATGACCCATGTGAACGACCCAGTCAACGCCCGAACGGATCAGATGAAGTCTGCTT
Organism: Candidatus Poseidonia sp.; assembly: GCA_029250625.1. Taxonomy (GTDB): domain Archaea; phylum Thermoplasmatota; class Poseidoniia; order Poseidoniales; family Poseidoniaceae; genus Poseidonia. Next base: position 675 of record JAQXEX010000089.1, read on the forward strand.
TCATGGATCCATTCACTCCAATCGCTTTCTTCGTCATCCATATGCTCTTGCATTTCTTTTTGCTGACCTTCGTCAACACGAGTCATGCTTGAAACAGCAACAAGGTCCCTGCCTTTTGGAATCACTACGGCAAACATATGCCCTTGCTTCCCACCAGGGTAGCGGACGAGGAAGTGGGCACTGGCCCTTGGGTCGTTTTGTGCTTTGGCCGTTAGCCGCTCTTCAGTAAACCATTGTTTGAGTTGGTCAGATACTTCGTCGGGCGTCATGGAACATCCCAAGACATCCTCCCGTTTGAACCGAACCCTTAGGAATTCGTTGCAGTATTCTAACTTTCAAGAAGTTTTTTCAGAAGATGATTGAGATTCTGTTGTTCCTCGTTCTTCATCCACCGGCGTCGCCATGCTTTACGAGTGTCTACATAATCGTCCCATGTCCACGAGAAAGTTTTCCCACTGAACCAAAATACAGGGAATAAACCGAGATAAGCCAAGGTTGCGACCGACACTCGAAGCACTCCTGAATCCCCAAGTGCAATTCGCCAATCAAACCCAAGAAGTGAGGAAAGGGTTTCGTGGAAGATGAATCCTGCACCAAGCCACAACGCTGCAATAACTGGCCAGATAAGAAGGGAGCCGAAGAACGCTGCCAAAAACTGGTAACTGGTTCGGGCGTCTTGACCTTCATCGGTTGAATCACCGAGAAGGCGCCCCAAGGCAACCTGCAATCCTAACGACGTCACAGAAAACGGGAGGAATGTCAAGAAGAGGATTGTGCGTAAAAGCGCTGGGAGCAGGTATATTGGGTTCGCTCGGCGCAATCCATTTCCAGCCCTGTTGAGGTCTCGTCCGTCCAATCCATGGCTTTCAAGAATGTTGGCTGCCGAGGTTGCATCAGCGATGCGCTCACCCTCCAATGGAGCAGGTGGTAGAACATTGGATGGGGGTGAAATTTTATGTTTCACAGCACGAGCCGCATGCACTTCATCCTGCCATGTTTTGAGGGGTACATCGTTTATCCTGGCGTCTACATGGGCAAGCAGGTGGACGGCCCGATGTTCTTCCCAAGAGTCAGTATGTGCGGTAAATGAAGGCAGTTTTTCCTGAAGTTTATCGCGAACGGCAAACACAATTTCTGCAGGAGGTTCTACCCAACTGCCTTTGGCGACGGCCTCAACCAACTCGTCTGGAATGTCTTCTTCTGACAACGGAAGTGGTTCTCCAAACTCGATGTATTTGTCGGTTCGAAAGTATTCACGTCGGCGATAGTGCAATCCAACGGGGAGAAGTGTTGGCATGGGCAACTCGTTGGCTTTCGCAAGAGCTGCGGCTGCGAGAACGGTCCGAAACGGCCCGGTTCTAAAGCGGATCATGTGCGAGTTATCGTGGCTCGTTCCTTCGGGAAAGAGGACGCATCCAAACCCGTGAGTGATTCCGCTCGCAAGTGCAAGCAGAGAACGCCCGTTGATGTGTTGGGCTTCTTCCTCGGTACATCCTCCACGAAGCAATTCTGCTTTTCGTACCACTGGCTGTACCGCAAGTTTTCGCGTCCACCATCCAAGCAAGGGACGAGTGACCAAATCATGCCGTCCACCAACAACAAATTCCTTCGGGTGGTGAAGAAAAACCCCCAATGGGTCCATGAGACCGTTGGTATGCCAAGCACAACACATTGACCCGCCTCCGCCTTTTTCCAACGGTGCTTCGCGAGTGGTCGATGTGGTTCTGAATTGGATGGCTGCCACTCGCCTGCACATCCAAAACGCCACCTTGGTCCAGAAATATGAACCGGGGATTGAGGAATCGTACGTCGGCAAGGGTGTGGCAAGGAGTTTGTCCATTCGCATATTTTTTGCTGAAGAAGAAAGGATGGGGAGCGTCTCTCCGTTGTGCACCAATTCTTCATCTGATGTGACGATTTTAGTCATTATTTGCCCCCTCCATGCAGTGCGGATGAAAGACGTACCAGTTCAGCATGGTTTGGCTCCCCTGGACTTTGTGATGGCCACATAGCCATCAAGGTCGAACCACCGTCGCCTTCCGTTCGGGGAATGACATGAACGTGAACATGGGGGACTTCTTGTCCAGCCAATGGACCGTCATGGATGCATACGGTAAAATCGGTAGTGGAAAAATAAACGCCGAGGGTTTTTTGCACTTCAGTCACTCCTTCCATCAATGCCGCCTGTTCATGGGAATTTAGTTCACTTAGTCGCTGAACTCCGCGACGCGGAATCACCAAGGTATGGCCAGACCGCCGAGGGAAAATATCAAGGAAAGCGAACCAGTCTTTCCCTTCTGCAACCGGATGTGAAGGGATTTCGCCCCGCAAGATCTTCTCAAAGAGGGTCACCATTGCCTCAAGCGAGAACTACAATGCATTTCTTCATTGTGGAGGAAGAACCCAATGGCCGCCCTCTCCTTTCTTGAGAGCCAGCGTTCCGATGGAGCCTAGATGGTCAACGGTGTTGTGGTGGAGAAGGTCCTCGTTAGATGTTTCAAAATCACTTCGTTGGAAGACGCCTCTTGATTCTTTACGGGCCATTCCTGATTGCGTAGCAGCGATGAGCATACGCACGGAGGCTTGGGTTCTGAAAATTTCCAACAGGTTCGTATTGGCGATGAGCGAGGTTTGGTCAAGGTGAATTGATTCCGCTGCAACCGCAGCAGATTCAAGTTTGGTTAGGAGGGTTGTGAGGGAATCGTGAGTGCGGTCTGAACCAGAAGCAAGTGCTGCACGAACGGAGGACATGACGGTTCCACAACGAACAACGTGGGTCGCCTCACCATCACCAAGCATTGCTGAAAGGTCCGCTGTTGATTGTTCAAGAGAGGACGTCAGTGCGTCTGTAGAACCAAAGGTTCGACCCTTGACCCATTGTCCTGCATGGGATCCTGCGGCAAGACCTGAGCACAACCCATCGAGCATTCTGTTGCCTGGAAGCGCGGCTGCTCCATGCAAGCCAGTACATGCTGCATCGCCGGCTGCATACAGCCCGGTAAACCAGCGAGCCCATGTACCTACAACGCAGCGTCCGTTGAGGTCAACCGGTAGCCCACCAATTGTATGGCCGACTGCAGGCTCTAATGCAATTGTTTGACGGTTCATGTCAATGCCCGTTCGTTGCTGAACAAGGCGGAATATTGACCCCCACCATGCAGCACCAGCACCCATTTCTCTTGCATCAAGAACGGGTTGAACTGCTGCTTCAATGGCTGCGCAAGCGTCGATTGGGCTCATTGCGTTGACTTCGATAGGGGCGCCACTTCCTTCATGGACGCGCGCTCCGTCTCCAAGGAGGTCAAGAGGGAGGAAGAGATTGGTGCCCTTAACGACCAGAGGGTGCTTCATGACGAACTCCATGTCACGAAGTGAGACACCGGCTCTGAAAGCCATGTCCATGCCCAGGCCGGAGATTCCGCTGGTGTATGCTCCGTCAAAACCTTCATCGGCGATGATGAGGGCTTTGCATTGAAGACCGATTACGCGGCCGTTTACCATATCAAGCGCAATCATTCCAGTTACTGTTTGGTTGTTGTGAACCAGTGTGAGGGGGAGTTGGTCGCCTCGACGGATGACGCCGTGGCGCATGCACTGTTCTTCGCTGATTTGTTGCAATTCACGAGCCGTGGTGCTTCCAGCGCCTACGTTTCGGGGTTGTGAATGGCCGAGTGACTTTCGGACCATCGGAAGGCCTTGCGCATCTCGGCGAAAATTCACGCCTCTGCGTTCGAGCAAATCAATAATTTTGACTGCTTTTGCAGTGGTGGATGAGACCATATCTTGGTCGGATAGGAACTCCCCGCAGCGGATCGTGTCTTCACGGTGACTGCGGTTGTTGGATTCTTGAATTGAGGCAGAAAGTCCAGCGAGGGGCGCCATTCCAGGTTGGCCAAGCCCTGTGGGTGACATCAACAATGTGTTGGCTCCTTCCTTTGCAGCTTCGGCAGCAGCATGCAATGCTGCGGGGCCGTCTCCTAAAACGATGACATCCCATGCTTCCATGACTTCACTTCCGACATTTTTGCCGAAGCATCGGCCCGCCATAAGGAGCGCGCTTCATTTGCCTGCAAGATGAGGTTATTATTGGAGGCCATTTTTGCTCAAAGATGGGTTTTAGGGAGCGGTTTTGAGGACCATGCCCGTGCTTGTTCCAACTTCTTGTTTTTGTGCCTGTAGTGGCTGACGTTACGGTTTTTCACCACGGTTCGTAAGACCCGTGATTCAATGACGACCCCTTCATCGTCTCGTAGAATAACTTGGACGTACCGTTCACCCTGTAACTTTCCGCTCCAGGCTACTCCGAGCCACAAGACGATGCCTTTCTGAAGATAACGCGGTACCCAATCCAAAGCGTCGTCCTCTCCCGAAGCATTGAGCTGGACGGAGTGTCGCGGTGGAGGGCACGGTTGAAGTTCAAAACGATGATCTCGAACAACTGGTTCCCCTCCGGGGCAAACCACTTGTATGCGTGCAACCGTGGATTTGAACGATTGGTTGTTCAGCGCGATAAAGAGGTGGCCCGTACCTTCTTCGCATTCAGAATCCAAGGCCACGTCCATTCTCCACGGTGAGCGAAGAAGCATGGGCGACCCTGATAGCAAATCGAGTTGAAGCCGCTCAAGAAGGCGGAAGGCGCTCGGCTGCCACACACGAGCATGCTCAAGGAGTCGTTGGAGGGAGCGCCAATTAAACTTGGACGATTCGTCGAGCAAGATCTCATTCAGTGCATCTGGTCGGATGAATTCTGTCAATTCTAGCATTGCTTTTTCATCGTTGAGTTCATCGTTTGCATGGAGATGAAGAATGTACAACACTCGCTCCCATGATTGGTCCTTGTCGTATCCAGGGAGGATGCTTTTTCTGAATTCATTCAGCCATTCCAACCACTCCAAATAGAGGTCGGGGTCGAGATGGAGGACGATGAGTTCTCCTAAAATGGAGCCGAGCTGAGTTGGGTGGTGTGTTGGCGCATGATGGACGAGGCAAGGCATTTTGTCGCCTTGTTGGCGTACTGCATCAGTGGTGAAATACGAATGGAATGTGTGGGCGAAACCAAGCGTCATGGCTACGAGAAATGAGAGGTTCCAAACCAATGAGTCTTCAGCAATGACGGTCCCGAGGCCCAGTAGAAAGACAGCACTGAACGCCAGTAAGGCATTAACTGAATTATGCCGGCGAACATCTGTCAATCCCTCAAGAATACGGTCCATTCCTGGCTGAGAGCGCAGGGAGAGTTTTCCGCCGATGGCATCGTCGTCAATTTCTCGAAGGGAGATTCTTGCTTGAATGGACTGCCACATTGCTTCTCCAGCAAGAAGAGGCGGGAGGATGCAAAGTGTAAGAGGAGCCAACCAGAACAAAATCACATATCCGGGATTGGGCGGGGCTGTCTCTGGGAAGAGCACGGAAATAAGAGCGACGATGGCCACACTCAGTCCTAACAGCAAACGAAGCAGGAGAAGGACCCGCCTGCGTGCAAAAGTACCGACTTTCATTCGGAGTTCTTCTTGTCGTTGCCACTTCTCAACCGTTCGCTGCAGTGGGTTTTCACTCCGAACGAACCCGTGGCCGTAGGGGTCTGGTAAAGCCGCGGCGAGTTCAACCTCTTCTCCCGCTTTCACTTCGCCACCGTACCTGCGTACGCACCGTTCAATATGGCTCTTGTCCAAATAAAAAGGCGGGCGTGGCAGGATTCGAACCCGCGATCTCCGGCTTAGGAGGCCGGTGCATTATCCAGCTGTGCTACACGCCCATTCTCACGTGATTGACAATGTTTCAAGATGCTTCCGATGGTTATGGCTCTGCATGTTCTACGCCGATCTCGGCAACTCGATGCAAAAATGCTTCGAGCTGAATTCGACCCTGTGCGGAGCGCTGAAGTGACATGTCGCACAACGATAATGCGTTCAAGAGCGCTGTTAACAAATCCGCATCAAAGTGAGAGCGGCCTGCCGTCAAAAAGCGATGAAAGCGGTCCACAACTTCTCGGGAGTCCATGTCGTGAATGTTCATCATTTGATCCAGCGCCCCCATGGCTCCTTTCAAGACCCGGCTGTTTTTCTCGCCCTTCTTTTCCCATCGCCAATCATGGACTCTCCCCCGAAGCGCTTCTTCAAGAATGAGTTGAACTTCACGAAGTGAAGTATTGGCCATGAGGGTCTGAACGTTTTTGCGGTCATTCAACAAATCCCGTTGAGCGAGAAGTTGGGTCATGAAGATGGCTTTTCTGAGGTTTCCATTGGCCACGTGAGCCACATCGCCTACCAATCCCAGCACTGCATCATGGCCTTCCTTCCCAAGAATTGCATTCAGACGTTGTTCGATCATCACTCTCGATAGTGTAGGAATACGAACATGTTGAACTCTGCTTCGCAGTGCTTCAATCATCCTTGAAGGTGTGTGCGTGGTGAAAATAAAACGCGCACTTCGGCTGCTCTCTTCCATCATCCTTCGCAAATACGATTGCCGAGCATGGCCGAGGTAATCAGCATCCTCAATCACAATGATCCGAGATACTGGAGCTCGTCCGGATGAAGGGTCTCGTTGTGATTCTTGGCCTGATGGAGGTGGAGTTCCGTCCCCTACAACGCTCATGGAATGGTCAAAGGCGTCAAGGCTGGTTCGGCCGGCAAGTGT
>JAQXEX010000090.1 GCA_029250625.1 Candidatus Poseidonia sp.
CCCCGAAGACATGCAAGGTGTTCGCCCATGACCCTGCCTGTGGCTTTGACTTCTTGATGCTCTCGCAGGCCAACCCCTACATAGGGTGACCCGCTGCTTCTTTGCATGGGCTGTAATTTGAAGGATTTAGCACCGGCTGAAACCATCATCTTGTCAGAACTTGCAGGTAAGAAAGTAGGTATTGACGCCTTTCTCACTGCGTTCCAATTCCTCACAACCATGCGGGACCGCTCTCCCGAAGGCGACGGATTACCTCTTCGTGATGCGAATGGGAACGCAGTATCTCATTTGATGGGATTTCTTCACCGAACCACGACCTTGTTGAGCATCGGCATCAAGCCTGTTTTCGTGTTCGATGGTGATTCACCCGAATTGAAAGAAGAAGAACTTGCCCAGCGCCGCGCACGACGAGAGGAAGCCGAACGCATTCACATCGAAGCATTGGAAGCAGGTGATTTTCCTCTCGCACAAAAAATGGCCCAACGGATCGTCCATTATTCGCCACAGATGGTAGAAGAAACTCAACGCTTGCTTGACCTTCTTGGAGTCCCTTGGGTGACGGCAGCGGCAGAAGGTGAAGCCCAAGCAGCAGTCATGGCTGCGAAAGGTCAACTTGATGTGGTAGCAACGCAAGATTGGGATGCGTTGTTGTACGGGTCCCCCGTACTCGTTCGTAATCTTATGGACGACGGAACAAAGCGCTACGGGCGGATTGTTAACGCACAACAAATCAACCTGGAGTCCATGCTGAACGATCAAGATTTATCTCGCGAGCAGTTGGTGGATTTGGCCATCATGATCGGCACGGATTTCCACCCGGGCATCAAAGGCATTGGACCCAAGACGGGCTTGAAGTTAATCCGCGAACACAAGACCATCGAAGCGGTTTGTGAAGCAAAAGGCAAGGAATTACCACAGCGCCTTGACGAGATCCGAGAAATTTTCCTCAACCATCCGGTGGTTGAAGTCGACGATGAACGCCTGGTACAGGGTGATGTTGACCGCAAAGGCTTGGTGAAATTTTTGCAAGAAGAACGCCAGTTCAGCCAACGCAGAATGGACCAAGCCTTCGAGAAACTAACACAAGCCGGCCTTCTCCGGGGAGCAGGTCAAACCTCGTTGTTCTCGTTCTGATGAAACCGCAAGGGGCTGGCGAGGACTTCAACTCCCTCAACCGTCACAACGGCTTTTCGGGCAATGGATTGAACATCGTTTAGGGCTTCGTTAACGGTATTGACTGGCGCACAAGGAATTCCCACCAACATGGCTTCCAATTCACCTCGTGAATAGCTAGCGATGTGCTCTTGAACCATACCTTCCACAGCATCACGCTCAGCAATACGTGCATTGTTCTCCTGCCATTCTTCGGGCGCATTGAGTCCCAAAGCCTTGACCAAAATATTCCACTGTCCAGTTGACCCAACGCCAACAGCAAACCATCCGTCTCTCGCCTCAAACACACGGTAAGGGACAAGATTTGGATGAGCTGTCCCCATGGCTCGCGGGGTGTCGCCTGCCAGAGCATTATGGCCCTGATTCACCAGCGCTGCAATCGCAGTATCCCAAAGCGAGATGTCGATTCGTGAACCCTCACCCGTTCGTTCTCTGTGGAAGAGTGCAGCAAGAATTGAACTAACGGCATTCATTCCTGTCATGACATCAATCCATGCAACACCGACTTTTACTGGAGGCCCTTCAGCCTCCCCCGTGATGGACATGATTCCAGACCTCGCTTGCATGGTGAGGTCGAAGGCAGGCTCATCGCGCCGGGGTCCGTCCTGACCGTATCCAGATATGCTGCACAGAATGACTCCTTTTGGAAGCGGCCCAAGATACCGTTCAAAGGTCCCTGGCCGGAAATTTTCAATGACGATATCCGATTGTGCCATCAACGATTGGATGGCTGCTCGTTCTTCTTTGATGTTGGCTGTACGAATCGTTTTGCCTCGATTGCATGACAAGAAATAGGATGCAACGTTTTCACCGTTGAATCCTTTCTGGAATGGGGGGCCCCATCCTCGTGTGTCGTCGCCCCACGGGGCTTCGATTTTCGTGACGTTTGCACCAAGATCACCAAGCGACTGGGCCGCATAAGGGCCTGCAAGAATCCTGGACAGGTCGAGAACGTTGATCCCTTCAAGTGGGCGAAGCATGAGCAGGGCTCGTGCGTGTTTCAAATGAACGTATCCACTCAAGGGTGTTGTTCAAAGGGCGTTGCCGCCCTGAAAATCCAAACGAACTCAGTTCTTGTCTGCTTGGACTTGCTTGCGCACGTCCTGTGCAGTGTTCTTTGCAGCTTGCATGGCCTTGCGAACGCGAGTACCAGCTGCGGAGTTTCCTTTGTCATGCTTTGCAGCATCAACAAGGGATTCGGTCAAATCGTCAATCATCTTCTGTACCATAGCCTCAACGGACATAAAGCCGGCTCGGAAAGTCGGTTCTTATGTATTGCCGTGGGATATCATGAGTATTAGCCTCTATTGGAACATTTTCCTTCTTCCAGCGAAGTGATGCTATCGGGTGTCATCAAAGGGGTTCCTTTTCCGAGGGGTTGAAAACCCTCACCATTGAGCACACCCCAAGGGGGACATCAAGTGGGCTTTACTCGACGGTCAACACAACCCGACCCCGATCCTGTTTCAACACGGGAATGGATGGATTCCATTCGAGCAGTGAAGGAACAACTCGGTGAAGAAGAAGCACGACGTCTTCTTCATGCAACCCTCAGCGCTGCACGTGAGGTTGGCGTTGATGTCGACGTCGTCAACACGCCGTACCTGAACAGCATTCATCCGGACGGCCAAGGCACTTACCCCGGTGACCTCGACTTGGAGGAGCGCCTTCACGGAATTCTACGATGGAATGCGATGATGCTTGTCACTCGGGGAAACAAGTACTTCGAAGGCATCGGCGGACACATTTCCACCTATGCATCAGCCTCCCACGCTTGGGAAGTTGGGTTCAATCATTTCTTCCGAGGTAAAGACGGGGACGGCTCAGGCGACCATCTCTACTGGCAGGGGCATGCTTCTCCTGGAATCTATGCTCGTGCATGGCTGGAAGGACGTCTTACGCTTGAGAACATGGAACAATTCCGACAGGAAGTTGCCGGAGGGGGCCTTTCTTCCTACCCCCACCCTCGCTTGATGCCGGATTTCTGGGAGTTTCCCTCAGTGAGCATGGGCCTCGGTGCAATGACAGCCATCCATCAGGCTCGTTTCAATCGCTACTTGGAAGATCGTGGTCTCGTCACAACAGCCAACTCTCGAGTGTGGTATACAATGGGTGACGGAGAATCCGATGAACCCGAATCACTCTCTCAGTTGTCTCTGGCGGGAAGAGAAGGATTGGACAACATCGTGATGACGATGAACTGCAATTTGCAGCGCTTGGACGGACCCGTACGCGGGAACTCAAAAATCGTGCAAGAGCTTGAAGGGCGATTCCGAGGCTCAGGCTGGAACGTCATCAAGGTTCTTTGGGGCAGTTCTTGGGACGACCTCTTTGCTCGGGACTCAGCAGGCCTGTTAGCGTCTCGTCTCGCCGCCCTCGTTGACGGAGATGAACAACGAATCATGACAGCAGACGGGGCTACCATCCGCAAAGAATTGTTCAACACAGACGGGTTGAGCGCTCTTGTTTCCCATCTCAGCGACGAAGAACTTGTTGACCTATGTGCTGACGTTGGTGGACATGACTTCGTTAAGTTGCATGCGGCGTATGCACAGGCGTCCGCTCACAAAGGCCAACCGACGGTCGTGATTATTCGAACCATCAAAGGATACGGGCTTGGGCCAGCCTTTGCAGGACGAAACACGACGCATCAAAAGAAGAAGGCTGGCATGGAAACGATGCAATTCATGCGCGACGACCTCGGACTTTCATTCTCCGATAGCGATTTGGAATCCTATCCTTACGTTCTTCCTGAAGACGTTCCTGAATTGGTGGCCTACGCCAAGGAACGTCGAGCAGCCCTTGACGGGTTCATGCCTTCAAGAACCGTCCCCGATGAAACAATTGCCCTTCCAGGAGAACAAGCATATGCAGACTTTGATGAAGGTACGAAAGGAACTTCCCAAGTTTCAACCACCATGGCATTCGTGCGTGTTCTTCGTTCTCTCATGAAGGACAAGGAATTCGGCCAGCGTGTTGTGCCTATCATTCCCGATGAAGCTCGTACCTTCGGTATGGACCCCTTGTTTTCGGAATTTGGAATTTATCATCCAGACGGCCAATTGTACAAACCAGTCGACCACAAGGTGCTGATGAAGTACAAAGAGTCGGAACAAGGACAGCTGTTGGAAGAAGGAATCAATGAGGCTGGAGCAACCTCAACGTTCATCGCTTCCGCGACATCTTATGCGACCCATCACTATCCTACAGTACCGTTCTACACCTTCTATTCCATGTTTGGATTCCAGCGTGTAGCCGACCTGATTTGGTCGGCTGCAGACCAACGCGCTCGCGGGTTCCTCATGGGGGCAACATCAGGTCGTACAACTCTGAATGGAGAAGGGTTGCAACATCAGGACGGCCATTCTCTACTCATGGCCCATACCAATCCAGCCGTGCGTGCTTGGGACCCAGCATTTGCTTACGAGTTGGCCACGATCATCCGGCATGGAATCGATGAGATGTATGCTCAGAACAAGGACGTCATTCACTACGTTGCAGTGTACAACG
>JAQXEX010000091.1 GCA_029250625.1 Candidatus Poseidonia sp.
GCCCCTCTCGTTTAGCGTCGCTCAGTGAAAAAATCCCAGCGTTATCAGCCCATCTTTCCCAACGAGCAGTGGAAGATGAAACGTTTGAACTCAAATTATGGAAGCCAAAAATGGTCCGCCCAACCTTGGTTCCACTCGCAGAACAGGAGCCGCCCGTTCAAGCACCAGCCGACGCCCTTGAGGATGCTCATGAAGCCATGCTTGAAGCCATGGAGCGTCCTGTTCCAGTGGAAGATCACACGGAACGTTCGGAGACAATACCTCCGGTTTTGCAACAAGCTCCAACGATGATAAGCGATGCTGTGGTCGTTGACGCCCCTTCAGAAAGCAATCCAACTGAACCCTCCGAGGCCATCGAAGAAAAGTCCAACAGAAATAGAATTGTGATGACTGAGGAAAAAATCGCAAACGTGCCTTCAAAGGTTTCGCCCAAGGCAGCGCTCGTTCAACCTCAAGCCGGAAATGTTGAGCAAACTTCTGACGCATTGAATGCCCTGGCACTACTGCTCTCACAACTTGGTTTGACGGATGCTGCGCATTCAACCGAGCATGTCGGCCTTGATGCAATGCCAGATGTGCGAAGAGCAATCGCAGGACATGTGAACGTAACACCTCGTGATGTACGTATTGCCCGCTTGCTGCGAATTATGTTGCGGTGTCTGCCCGATGGCACTGATCAAGACGCTCAACGAGCCGATATTTTGACGGTTCTTTCAAATTCGATTAAGCCCCTAAAGAAGTGGATGCGCCATCGGTTAGAATCACGTCATTCGGGGGCAAGTGGGAATTTGTTGAATGACGCTGTTGAACTTGGAACAGCGCTCACCCGAATACCAGGCCCTGGTCGCCGTGTCCCGATGCTGCAAGATGAATACGCTCTACCTCACGACCTTTCTGAAATCAAAAAAGAGGCTTTGCGCCTTTATGATGCCATCGTATTGCCTTCTGCAGGCGGCGTTGCAGCCTGATTCAATCCCACAATGGGTCTCGAACCGGCGGACCAACTGGAGAAGTTGGCAGCGGCATTGGGGGCGGTGGGAGTGAATTGAGTGGAACCACTGTTGGGCCAGGCGGTGTTGGTGGTGGCGGAAGCGGTGTGGGAACTGGAGCTGCAACTGGTGGCGGCGGAATGATGCCTTGAGGTAGCGTAGCTGGAGGTCCTGCGACCGGAGCCGATTGGAGCTGAGGTGGTGCTGGAATGAGCGCCGGATGAAGAGGGGGTTGCACAATACCTTGTGGCGGTTGTGCAGCAAGGGCAGGCTGGACCTTTTTTTGCTCAACCACAGCCGGGGCTGGCTGTGCAGGTTGTTTCATGGACTCCACGATAACATCAATGTGTTGAGTGTCCATTTTTCCATCCCGCAGGAAGCCAACAAAAGCAGGTCCGAGAAGGGCTGTACTGTTGTAAATCAAAAACGGGTTTTGCCTCCACCCTGAGAGGTAAAAGTCATGGCGGCCACCGTGGTCAGAAAAGGAGATCCGGTGCAAATCCAATTTTGCCAAAAGTATTCCAGCAAGGCCAGACAAAATGAATGCGCCACCTCCAATCATAGGGAGGTTGGTCGACATCATAAGCCAAACAAAGACACCAAACCCAATCGAACCAGCCCAGATGGGCATCAAACGTTGAAAGATATCGAGGTGTGTGTGAGAGTATCCGGAGATGTGCTCTTTGACGAGGGCCATACGGACATTGAGGCGTCGAACACCGTCCGAATCGTAACGCGATTCAACCATCCTCATCAATTTTTCATCAACAACAAGTGAGGTTGATTGGTGGCCTGATACGTGTTGGCTGAGAGGAAACTCCGTCACACGTTCGCCTTGGAGGGCCAAAATAGGCGCCGCCCGAACAGGAAACGACCATTCTGTTGAGGGTTTGTCGTCCTTGGTGGATGTAGCTTCAGAGTCATTCTCCTCTTGTGTTTCATCGTCATGGGGAGCATCAAGTTGAGGCTCGTCTCCCGGGATTACGTCGTCCGGAGAGGATTCTGCTTCTTCCTCTTGCTCGGGCCAAGCCGATGCAGTGTCTTCGTCCATAGCCGGCCAAAGCCGAGGTTGCTTTTCAACGAACCGCTTACTCAACGGTGAACTTCAGATAGCCAAATTTTGACGCCTTCTGGAGCCTTGAAATCCTTGCCTTCTTTGGTACCAATCAATGTGGAGGCGGTTGATTGATTGATGTAATCAAGTACCTTTCCAGTCACAGGACCATTGAATATAACGGCCTCTGCGGCCTCAGATTCGGTCATTGCTGCTTCAAGTTTTGAGGGGCCGATTTGTTCGGAATATGTGCCGTCAGCAAATCGGATCACGGCCTTGTTCTTGCCGATATCCTCTGCCATGTCAAACAACTCCTGAATGTCTGCTGGAGCGAGTTCGACCTCTTCAGCACTGAATTCTTCGTCCATATCTTTGTCCCAATCCTTGTCTTTTTCGCCGCCGAACTTTTCATTGTCTTTGGCTTCCTTGTTATCGAGTTGGTGCTTGAATTTAGCAGCGTCAACCTTCTTTTGAAGGCGCATGGTAACGGTCTTTTGTGGGAGTAATTCCCATTCTTGGCCAACAGGTGCTTGAGCAACGTGGTCGACCTTCATCGTATCATAGAGTTGTAGGAATAGCATTTCACCGCCTCGGTCACCATCTATGGCGACTGTGACGCTTTCCTTGCTGTTTGCCAGGTCGATCAATTCTTGCTTGATGTTACCGGATCCGTCAGCGCTGATGGCGTTCTTCAAGCCACAGTTCAACAAGTTGCGAACGTCGTTTCGGCCTTCCACGATAATCAAAGAGCTTGATGATTCAACGTTTGGCCCACAGGTTAGTCCGTGGAATGAGGTTGCAGTTCCGGTCGTGAGAACGGACCGAACTTCTTCAATCACGGTCTTTGATGCAGCTTCTCCAGAGTTGACGAGAGAGAGGAGCAATTCCTTCGCACGGTCAACAACAGCGGTTCTCTTCGTTGCACGAATATCACTGATTTCGACAACTTTGATGATAGAGTTACAAGGTCCGATACGGTCAATTGTTTCCAGCGCACTACCAATGATAGCCGTTTCAACGTTGTCCATGCTGCTTGGAATGGTGATTGTTCCGTGCACTTTGCCGTTCTTTGTTTCCATTTCAACATCAACGTGCCCAATACGAGCGGTTCGTTGCAGTTTTCGAAGTTCAAGTTCATCGCCAAGAAGACCTTCGGTTTGACCCATAATGGCCCCGATAATGTCCTTGCGTTGGACCGTTCCGTTCACTTTAATATCGGCTCGAATTTGGTATTTCATAGCCTTGCCTTTTGAATTTCCACCGCCACTGCGGTTGTTGTTGTTTCTTCCCATGAGGATTCCTCTTTCTTACGAACACATGAACTTCGCAAAATCAGCACCAGTCAATCTGTTTGGTGCTGTCATTTGCAGCCATCCTCGGAAGGATGAAGTGAATGTGAACAGATGTCCGAGTAGCCGACCCCTTTTGAATCCTCTCCAAAAACGAAACCTCCTCATTAGGTTTTTGAAACGGATTATTCAAGAGGATGAAGTTCTTGGGTGAACATGTGTCAACGCCGGAGCTCGGGAGTTTGGATGTTTTCCGCTCTACCGTTGAGGTCATGCTCATCGATGGCGTTCTTACACGGGAAGAGAAGCGTCTCATCATCAAGCTTGCCAACGTTTTAGAATTAACACCTGACGAGCCAGCTTACATTTACGAAGCCATTCAGACCGATCGTGATTCTCGCCCGGGGCCTTCGGTTTCGCCTGAAAATATGCGCTTGATTTACACAAAGGTATTCGAGGTCGCTATTGTCAATGCCTCGCTGTCGCGAGATGAATTTCGCGTCCTTGCCCATCTCCGCTCACAATTTGATATTAACGACGAACAGCATCGGGAAATTGAAGCTGAATTGCGTGAAATGGTCAAGGAAAAATATGAAGATGCTGCCGTCATTGACACCCTAATGAATACCTTGCGGGATTCGGTCGGTATGGTGGGAGACCTCTTTGATACGTTTCGAAAGCGAATCAATGAGGGTGAAACCCGTTGAATCCTCATCTTGACGACTGGTTGGAATCCCAGCCAACTTCATTGTTAAAGTCCAAGCGTAAGATGATGAAGTTTCTCAAACAGGCGTACATGGTTTGCGTTGGTAACTTTGCAAACAAACCGAGAACCGATATCACGGCCCAGGGCGGAACCTTTTCGTTCCATATGGGAAGTCCTTTGCCGGACTTGCGGCAAATCAGCTCCTGGATGCTGACCCATTCACCCAACCAACGAAAACTAGCGAAACTCATCCCATCGCTTTGGAAACGGCATGGGCGGGAAGATGTTTCTATGGCGGGTTTGTTTCTTGCAAATTTGTCGGTAGAAGCCCTCGCACAAGACCCTTGGATGGCGTTTATTCACCTCTTACAAACGCAGGAGCCCTTGTCGGCAGTGCTTGAGGTGGCGGAAGAAATCGTTCGTGGAGGCCACTCTTCCCCAAGCGATGAGTGGTTGGTCGCGGCAAGTGAACAAAGCCCTCACTGGCACCAATATTGTGTTCTTTTTTTATCCCTCAGGAAGGAACAAACTGCTGCATCCAGACGTCTCGTATCAACCGCCCCGAAAGGTGGAGAGCTGTTCGAACGAATTAGGGAACGCCTTCTCGTATCGGAGCATTGATGGACATCTTGTAGGGTGTATTGACCATGACGGAACGGTTCCTTCCAGCGGAAGACCCAGTTCTTGAGAGTGTTTTACGATGGACGGTTGACCGGGATGCACGCGACGTGCGTCGTCTCCTCGAATGGCTGCCAGAGGCTCGTTCAAGTCGAGAAAGAAAGGCACTTCTTGACCGCGTTCGGGGTTTACTTGAAGAATTGGAAGAGGCTTTAAATCGTCTTGACGGCATGCACTGAGGGGCCCTCATGTCGTTTACGGTACTACTGTTAGCAGGCGGACAAAGTCAGCGAATGGGACAAGATAAGTCGCAGATGTATGGGGGAATCCCCCGACTAAAGGACGTCGTGTTACGTTGTGGAGCCCATCGCGTCATTGTGCTTTGTGGAGCGGGCGAACGGGCTGACTTTTCTGAGGGCGAAACATGGGCAGATCCATCGCATTGCA
>JAQXEX010000092.1 GCA_029250625.1 Candidatus Poseidonia sp.
CCACAAATGTCGGAAGTGTCTCGAGAACACCTGCGATATACAATTCTTCGTTGCGAGCAGGCACGACGACCCCCACACTCCAGCCGTGTTGCATGAGTGCTCCTACAGCCGGCTTCTCATGAAAGTACGCTTGAAACCCTGTCGTCTTGCTCTCAAGAGGAACAGGATTCATAGGTCATCCCTAACAGGCCGCTTTGTGACTGAGTCCCTTCATCGCCTTGTTCTGGTTGCTCGGGACATTGAATTGCGTATCGTGTCCTTGATCGTTCGCTGCAGGGAAGTCGCAGAACATGTCATCGTCCTTGACACCGGTTCAAACGATGAAACCGTTGAATTGGCTCAAGAAATAGGTTGCACAGTGTACCACTATAATTCAGATTTATCCCCTCAATCCATCGCATCCTATCTCCAAGAAAACGGCGAAATGAGTGTGAAGAGTTTGATTCTACAAGTCTCACGAACTTGGAAATTGTCTGATTTGCCACTTTCTGTCAATCGGGCACGAGAGCCTTGGGACATCCACTATACCTACAAGCATGAATCACTTGTCCCCCAAGATGACCAAGATGTAGTTTTTGCGTCGACAGAAATGCATCATTTGGTGTTGACTGAAGAGGGTTGCGTTGCTCTTGCATTCATGTCGCCACTGGCTACGCAACAAGACGTGCCCGCCTCCTTGCAGGTTCGTTTTGTCGAAGCCGAAGCCCCGATTAATCTTCCACAACGTGAGTCACTCGCCACTGCGTCCCGATTTGCTCAACTCTTTTATTGGATGCTTGAATCAAAGCACCCGCTTCTGTTGTTTGGGATTCCGGGTGTGGTTCTCTTTGTCCTGGGATACCGTCTCTCAGGAGATTTGGCTACAATGTTCACCGAACTCAACAGCACCTCAATCGGTGTCACACTTGCAACCATTGCGATGACACTTATCGGGCTCTTTGCCATGATGGTGGCCATCATTTTGTACATCATGGGGAAGCAGGTTGAGCGAATACAGCACCAATACAATTGGCCAAAACAAAGTTGAAGTTCTTGCGGAGATGGATGACATGGTTGAGAAATTGGTATGCTTGGATATGGATCGCGTTTTGGTTGACCATTTGTCTACCTGGCAGTTTGTTTACGACCAGCTCGGAATTTCGAATGATGAATCATTTGAACTTTATAATCAGGGAAAACTCGACGAATGGGATTGGATCAAACTGGATTTAGCCCTCATCAAATCATCCTTTGACCGACCGATTACCGACGGCCACCTTCGCTCATTGATGGAAGGAATGCCGATGATGAAGGGCTGGGAGATGTTGATTGAACACCTTCTTTCTCAAGGCGTCAATGTGGCCATTGTAAGTGGTGGCTTACAAAAGACAGCGAGGGACATTGCGGCATGTTTCCCCTCGAATCGACCTTGGCGGAGGCGCTGGGGTGGGATTGACCGACATACAGCTCGTGAACAAGCAGGTGGAATGGATTCAATGTTGCACGTCTTTACGAATGGATGGTTGGCTTCAACTCCGCTGGAATCGGGAGATTCACTCATCAATGAATACGGTCGGTATCAAGTCCAAATGGATGGAAAGGGTTCGGTTGTTAAAATGCTTCAGCGTCGTTTAAACGTCTCAAAAGAACATACAGCCTCTGTTGGTGATTCATCTGGGGACATTGGAATGTTCAAGGAAAGCAGTTGCGCTATCCTGTTCAACCCATGGGATGACAGGCCCAAAAAGCACGCTCACTTCGTCATTGAAGAGAAGGATTTAGGCCTTGTATTGGACCGGATTTGTGAGTCGTTGTCGATACCCAAACCTTGAAGAAACGGCCCGTGTTGTGATGATCATGGTCTTTGGTGATGATTTCATGACCTCGCTTTGTCCGCATTGCGGATTTTTACTCGGGGAATTCATTCCCGGTTTGCCCTGTCCTGAATGCGGCAAGCCGTTGCTTTGATCACGGTGTGACACGACGTGACGTCCGAGGGAATGGAATGACTTCCCGAATGTGGGATGCACCCGATAGCCAACTGACCACTCGGTCGACGCCAAGGCCAAACCCACCGTGGGGCACGCCTCCGTATGCACGAGTATCAATGTAGAACTGGTACGGTTCATGGGGCGTTCCTTCTTCGTCAAGTCGTCGCAGAATTTCCTCCTCGGACCATGTTCGCTCGCCTCCTCCAATGATTTCACCGTAACCTTCCGGTGCAAGGAGGTCGTGGCAGAGTACGTATTTTTCATCCTCTGTGTCGACTCGATGATAGAATGGCTTAGCGATTTTTGGATAGTGCGTGAGGAAGTGGGGGACATCGAAGTCCTGTGTCAGAACCTTTTCCTTTGAATAATCCAAATCATCTCCCCATTTGACATCAACGCCCATTCCTTGCAGGGTTTCAACGGCTTCATCGTAGCGCATTCTTGGGTAAGGGTTGTCAGCATAGCGCGCCACTAAGTCCAGATCACGGTCAATCGATGCAAGTTCAGCCTCTCGCTCATCAAGAAGCGTACGGGCAATGTGGCGTACGACTCCTTCGCCATGCGCCATAATTTCATCGTTGGACGCCCAAGCCATTTCCATCTCGGCATGCCAGAACTCAGTGAGATGTCGGCGTGTGCGAGATTCTTCTGCACGGAATGATGGTGCAATGGTGTAAAGTCGCTCAAGTGCAGGCATGGCAGCCTCAGCATAGAGTTGCCAGGATTGAGTGAGGTATGCAGTTTCTCCAAAATAAGGAACTTCAAACAGTGTTGAACCGCCTTCTACTGCTCCAGCCACAAAGTTGGGTGCTTGGTATTCAATGAAGTCTTCATTTCTGAAATAGTTGTGAATGGCACCAAATGCAGAACTTCGAAGTTTCAACATCGTGGTCATGCGGCTGGTGCGCAGGTAGAGGTGCCGATGGTTGAGCAGGAATTCTGACCCTCCTGGCATGGGTTCTCCGTCTTCGTCAACCACGTCAAGGGCTTCTTTATTGATTGGAAATGGACGTTCTGGGTCAACAGGGCCGACAATTTCAACCGTTTCAACTACGAGTTCATGCCCGCCCGGTGATCGTTCGTCAACGTTTACTGTTCCGTTCAGTATCACACTGGATTCAATGAGTGCTTCCTTGAGAGCCTCAAACGCAGGTTCGCCAATGGTGTCTTTTTTACCGACACATTGGATGTCCCCAGTTGAGTCACGCAAAACGATGAATCGCATTTTATTGGAACCCCGAGTACGCTTAACCCATCCCTTCAGTTCAACGGTCTGTCCATCATGCAATCCATCTTGCACATCTCCAATCCATACGGTCTTGGTCATACTCGCACCTGTTGTTCCATTCGGGGCGTCTAATTCAATGTCACCCTTCACATGGCTGAGAGAAATCACGACCTGTAAGATAAAATCGTGCAAAGGGTCAAAACCTTTGGGGGTGACAAAAGAACATGAAAAAGTTGGCGGTTTATGCCTTGGGTGGTAATGCCTTGCAACCACCAAAAGCAGAATCTTCCAGCAGCGCTGAAGTTCTCGCTCGTGTCATGAGCGATGTCATCGACATGTTGGAAATGGATTGGACGGTGATCATTACCCACGGAAACGGGCCGCAAGTTGGCTATTTGATGGAAATGGATGGAGACGGCGCACATGCTCTAGACTCGTGGGTAGCGGCCACTCAAGGGATGATTGGTCATGAACTCTCCTTGAATTTACAAGGAATTCTTCAGCGTCGCCTCCGCCCTGAACGAACTGCTGTGATTCTGACTCGAGTACTTGTGGACGGTGACGACCCGGCTTTTGCCACTCCGACCAAGCCAGTGGGTCCGATCCTTGATTCCAAAACCGTCATGTCTGCAGATTGGGACATTGCACAAACCATCCACGGGCCTCGGCGGGTCGTTGCAAGCCCAAAACCCTTACAGATTCTTGAATTAGATGTTATTCGCAAACTTGTTGAATTGCAAGCCGTAGTGATTTGTGGCGGTGGAGGGGGTGTGCCTGTGGTCGAACGTGAAGGGCACCATCTCGGAGTACCTGCTGTGATTGACAAAGACCTCCTCTCCTCGAGGTTAGCCGTTGACCTCAAAGCCGATGCGCTTATCATTTCAACCGATGCAGATGCAGTTTACACCGGATTTGGAACTCCCGATGCCAAAGCTCTCCGCAGTATATCTGTGGCTGAGGCCATGACGATGGACAAGGCTGGAGAGTTCCCTGCTGGTTCAATGGCCCCAAAGGTCAACGCCTTGTGTGGATACGTCGGAGCGATGAAAGAAGGACAAGCAATATTCTGTACTCCGGGTTCTGTACTTGATGCATTGCGCGGTGAAAGTGGAACTGCATTTACTGCATTATAGATTTAGGATTCTCCACCTTGGTGGAAGAATCACATTGATATGATGGCGACCCTTGGCTCAAGTCATGAAGACAACCCCTTTCATTGAAGCCGAAGCACACTGTGATGGACCATGTGGCGTGTACGACCCCGCAAGTGCTCGTGTTGCTGCTGAAGCCGTTCAATCCATGACCAACAAAATGCTTGGCCTCACCTGCCCTGAAACCTCTGACGGACCTGCAATGGCTACCTACCTTAACACCATGTCTCGCTATGCAGCCATCAAGGAAGAAGAAGCACAAAAGTGCAAACATGAACTCTTGGTTCTATGGACTGATTTCTTCAAACCTCAGCACCTCGAAGGAAACCCTGACTTGCACGATACCTTCTGGCATGCTGCTAAACTCTGCTCTGCTTGCAAAGTTGAAGTTTCATCCCATCACGCTCAAGAACTGATGGATGCATGTGAAGCGATTCACAACATGTTCTGGGCCGTCAAGGGGCGAGAAGTTCCTTGGATCCGAGCCTCCTGAGGTCCAATTATGTCCGAACCGTTTCAGGTTCGTATCAAAGGCGACAGCATGTGGCCCACGTTCAGTGACGGAGACATGCTCATGTTTTCTCATCTCCCAAGTCAACACCTTGTGTGTGCTGGAGACGTTGTCTTGGCTAAGCACCCGTTGAAAGCGGACGTGCTTGTGGTCAAACGAGTCCATTCAGTTGAGTCCGATGGGCGCTTTTTCTTGGTTGGGGACCAACCCGACCCGCTTGGTTCAGAAGATTCGCACAACTTCGGTTCAGTTCACCGCTCAGCCATTGTTGGTTATCTCTTGGAGTGAAGAATTGAATGGCGGGCCTGACGGGGTTCGAACCCGCGGCCGATGGATTAAGAGTCCATCGCTCTACCTGACTAAGCTACAGGCCCATTCCGGCCTTCCGCCACGCCTATTTAACGGTTCATGCCTGTGCTAAAGCAACGGTTCACGATGTGTCTTCCTTCTCCAAAACCGAAACACCATCAGCACCGGCTAATATCACAACGTCGCACATGTTGGTAAACAAACCAACTTGGACAACGCCAGCAATGTGGAGGAGCGCTGCCTCCGTATGAGCAGGGTTTCTGATGGTTGGGCCGGTTTGGGCGTCGATGATGAAATTTCCATTGTCGGTGACAAGGGGTCCATCCTCTCCCTGTCGGATGTTGGCTTCACAGCCAAGTTTTTCTTGAATGGCTTTGAGTGTGGTTCCGTATGAAAATGGGGTTACCTCAATGGGGAGAGGAAAGGCTCCGAGACACTGGACTTTTTTCCGGTCATCGGCTACTACGACCATCTTTGCAGAGGATTGAGCTACGATTTTTTCACGGAGTAAGGCCGCTCCTCCCCCTTTGATGAGTTGAAAATCGGGGTCAAACTCGTCTGTTCCATCGATGACGACATCCAGCCCTTCCAATTCGTCGAGTTCACAGAGAGCAATTCCTTGCTCCTTTGCAAGCAGTTCGGTTGCAAGAGATGTCGGGACGCCGACAATGTCCAATCCATCTTCCCGTACTCTTCTGCCGAGTTCCAAAATCGTATATTTTACCGTTGAGCCAGTGCCGAGGCCAACCTTCATTCCGCTCGTGACATACGTGCATGCGGCGATTCCTGCTTCGGCTTTGAGCGCTTCAACGTCCATAAGGTGCCCTTATGCACCCGCCCTATTGTATTTCTTCAACAAGAATCCTCAAGTGTCTCTGTCCGAAGCCTTTAGACCTTTGAATTCATGAGTCGTTGTATGAGGGGAGCACACCGCAGTGGATTCATTGCTGCCGGGCTGGTCGTACTTTTCCTGTTGTCATTGGTTCCCGTGCTTCACCCTGAACCGGTCCAATCGTTGTTGGGTGATGACTCATCGGCCAATTTTGAGGCATCAACCCTCGGCCAAGCAACGTCTCTGACCGTTGGTTCATGGCCTGATGGAGCCAACCAAAGAGTTACGATTAGCGTCCCAGATGGCCATGCAATAGAATCCTTGGGTCTCGAAATTGAAGCATCAGACCTCAGCGAATCAGTCGCTACTTCATGGAACGAAGTTGGCGATTTTGACCAAGGCTCGGTATACGACGGCATGGATGTCAACGCGTCTTCGCTCATGATCCTCCCTCAAGATTGGAGTTATGATTTTGAATCCGGCACCTTTGAACCCGAGTGGAGTGTGGGTGGGGCTCCAAACTGGGCTATTGTTGCAGACACCCGCCTTGGCGGGCAACGATTGGCCAAAGCCAGCACCATCTCCAACAGTCAAGAATCTCGTATGACGCTTGACGTTTCTCAACTCCCTGCCTCATCTGGAACGTTCCAATACAGTGTTTCATCCGAATCCAATTTTGATTACTTGCTCTTTTGCATAGATAATACAGGTTGTTCCCGCTTCAGTGGATATGCTCAACGGTGGTCGGGGACGGTGAACAACGCTCAACAGACCTTCTCGATTCCTGCAAATGCTCAAACATTGACCTGGAAGTATGTGAAAGACGGGAGCGTTAGTTCGGGTTCAGACACGGCTTGGGTTGATGACATCGTCATCACGCCGACCAGTGGTTCGGGGTCCGGTGAAGGAAACTGGACATCTCCTGCTTTTGGGCCCGGAGATTTAGGACGAGGTGAAGAGAAGGCCTATGGCTACATGCACATGGATGCGAGCATTGAGGCATCATCGGTGTTTGAATGGCAGCTCTTGGATGCACAGACGATGCTTCCAGTTCCAGGCTTTGAGCACATGACTTCAACCCAAGTGGATTTTGGGATTATTGATTGGATGGAGTACCCATCCGTTCGTATGAAGATACACATGGTGCAAGGTTCAGCCACTGACGGGAGCGAGATCCGTAGCATTTCCTTTGACGGTCATCTCATGAAAACTTTTGATGACGACCCCACTGGCGACGGCTGGAATATACAATCGGGTTCATGGCTGACCACTGGATCCATTAGCAGTAGCGGAACGGTTACATCCGAAACGTTCCATGTCCGAAGTGGTTTCTCATCCATCGAATCCTCAAACAGCGTCAACGGGCCTGGGGTGATGGAGGTTTCAATTGATGGAGGTTCTACTTGGCTGACGTTGGACTCAGAAGGAAACCTTGACCTTGATGCTCCAGCATTCATGGCTCAGTTCCGCATGAAGAGCACCGGAGGAACCTACACATGGGACGCCTTTGAGGTTGAACTCGTACGCACTTCGGTCGTTCGTGGCCTTCGTTTTGATGTCGGCCTTGATGGTACCTCTGAATGGTCAATGGAGCGAAATGGTTTGGGTTCGCTGGGGTTACAAGATGAATTGTTGAACGGTATGATGTGGCAAACCATAGCAACATCCCCATCAGGGTCTGCAAATTTTGATGTCGCACTTCCGATTGGTGGAGTCGATGCCTTCGAGTTCGCACTTGCATCTCCTGAAATGGAACTTCTCAACCCGTTCATGGCCATGTCAATTAACGGCCAAGATATCCTTAATCGTGGCTTGCCCAACCTTCAAGATTTAGAGGTCGTATCTCTTACTCAAACCGAACTGGACTCGCTAAATACCGCTCTTGGAACCGCATCAAACACGGTAGGTCTTCCCTCGCTACAAATGGCAAACCTACAGATTCGTATCGGCTCTTCTTTGTCTTCGGGAGATGTCCTCCTTGGCGGGGTTTTTGGCCCGTACAATTCGGAACTGGACCTCTCATTCAATGCCGTTCACCCACTTGTCATCGGATTGAACGACGCTCTTTCTTCAGTTGTTGCCGTTCAAGGGCAAAAAGAAATCGCATTGCCTGTAAGGATGGATGGGACTGGAGCAATTTCCCTTACGGTAACTGATCTGCAAACGCAAGCTTCTGTAGAACCCGTTTCGTTTATTGTAGAAAACGTTTCAAACACGCTTGTTCCGAGCAACGATTGGATCGAAACAGCCGCTACTTTCGATTTTGCTGGAATCGATGTATCGGACGCTCTTACACATGCAGAGCAATCCTCATGGGATGTTGAATTGAATTTGTACGGCCCAAGTCAACAAACGAACATTCGTTGCCCCGTCAACGCCCTCCCAATCAGTCCGGTCAGCATCTCATCGTGCACAACAAGCGGCATCCCCCTCGTCTGGTTTGATGACGAAGAGGCTGGCTCAATTCGTGCAACAGCAGCGGGCAGTTTCTTGGAAATTCAACATCGGTTCAAATTCCCCGACTCTTGGGATGACGAACCCTCTGCCGTCATGGCCGTCAATTTCCTTGCCCCTACGGGTCCAATGCTACCCGTTTCAGCAAGCTTTGGATTAGGAAATGACCAAGGTGTAGAAAATGATATCTCGCTTGAATCGTGGTCGGTTCTCTCCAGCAATGGAGTTCGTTCGACCCCAACGCATCATTACCTCCGAGCCGGTGAAGTTGTTAACATTGAAGTTGTTCTCGGATTTGAGGGTACAGACGAAGGTTCACCTCGCACAGGACAGGCGTTGGTCCGATTCATGGTCGATGGAACAGAATACGCTACGACCTCTTCATACTCAGACGGTGTCGCTTTGTTCCCCTACAGTATTCCAACCGGAAGAACCTCAATCGACCTCGCTGTTGAAGTGATTCCTCTCAGGGGGCAAAGTGTTGTCAATGAGGTTGAAACATCGTTCACTTTCTTGTTTGATAACATCGCACCAACCCTTATTTCATCCGATGTTGAAACTTTTGACCATCGTGACTCCAGCCCCGTTACCTCGCTGGCGTTCACCATCAGTGACCGTCCTCACCTTCCAACTCATGCGAAGGCTCACGTTTGGCTCTCTTGGATGGACG
Source organism: Candidatus Poseidonia sp. (assembly GCA_029250625.1). Classification (GTDB taxonomy): domain Archaea; phylum Thermoplasmatota; class Poseidoniia; order Poseidoniales; family Poseidoniaceae; genus Poseidonia. The sequence goes on from JAQXEX010000092.1 coordinate 9,126, forward strand.
ATGCCAATCAGGACGGTACAATGGACCTAGAGGAAATCCACCCTCTCGATTTGATGCAACCAGAAAACTTCACTACGTTGATGGGGGAGTATTCGCTGCTGTTGGACACGTCGGATGCGACACTCGGAGATTACTTCGTAGGATGGTTGGAAGTTGCAGACAGTGCAGGGCACCTCATGGCGGATTCAGGTTCGTATTCGACTCCGCTTTTCCATGTTCAAATCAATGACAACGGAGCACCTTCTCTCGGAGCAGCAACCGTTGGATGGGAACAAGGAGTGAATCCATGGATTCATCCTGGAGAATCCACCACCATCAGCGTCCCTATTTGGGAAAAGAATGGAATCTTTGACCTCGCTGAAGTTCATCTTTCACTGGCATCCAATACACCGACTCCAGCGACCATTTCCTGGAATCAGTCTACGGGTATATGCTCTTCATCTCATAATTTTGTCAATGTGGACTCATGTCAACTCATACCGACCGAAGCAGATGATTTGTTTTCAAGAAACGGCGCGTTTGAAGCCAATTTCTCAATTGATTGGGGCTACGATGCAGATACCTCACTGCTGCGTATTCCACACATCACCATGCTGGACCAATCTGGACAATCAAACCGTTTCACTCTTGAGAGATTGGGATGGAAGTTCTCAAGCGAGGTTGTGATCGATGAGGACTCATTGTCAATCCAGCTTGGGGACGAAGCAAGCGATTCACTGGGTTATTGGGTTAAACCCCGGACCACGTTTGACCTTTCAGGGTCATTGATGTGGTTCAGAACAGGAGATTCATTGCAACAGGACCTTGATGTGGAAATAAATTTGGGAGAAAATTCAGTGGTCCTTGAAACGGTTAACGGCTCATTCTTCGGAACCGTCATGGCTCCGCTGCAAGAGGATACTTACGGTTTGACTGGAGGATTGTTTGACGCCCCGAATGGAGCGATTTACCGGGGTGACAACTCGGCTTTCATTTGGTTCATTGTTGACAATCAAGCCCCGAGTGTGACTGCAATTGACCGCCCATCTGCCAATTCTGAACTCAAGGAAGAGGATTGGAAAGGCTTGCAATTTGAACTGCGTTTGAATGAAACTTCACAATTGGATGAATCCACACTTCGCCTCCATTGGTCCTTGAATGAGGCCGGACTCGGCAGAAATTCATATGTTTACGATAATGGAAGTATTGCTCTTGAAATATTGGGTGAAAGCCTGTCAGGTACATCCATCCCTGTTCGCGGTGCGTTGGATTTGGACGAATTGATGCTTCCTGTGTTCCGTACAAGTTCAGTTGAACTGCGAATTTGGGTTACCGGAATGGATGCGGCCGGCCATCCTGTGAACGAGGTTTTCAATGACATAGACTCGCCTCTTCGAGTTTGGGCGTTAGAACAACGGGTCCCGGAGTATGCTTTCTCAAAGGTGGAGATGGATCCTAAATCTGATATTCACCAAGGTGATTACGTTGAAATTGCAACCATGATCTCCAACTTCGGTCTCGCAGACGGTGAGGCCCAGATCATCGTCAATCTTGTCGAGTCGTCAGGTGCACGAACTCAGCTTGATGCACGAGCGCTCACAATTCAAAGCGGTGAAACCGTACTTTACGATTATTCGTGGAAACCAACTCGTGACGGCACGATGTGGCTTGAAATTAACATCGTTAACGGTCCATCGGTTCAATCCAGCACGGTTCGGGTCGATGAGCCCCGTACTGAAGGTGTCTTAGGGAGTATAGCGAGCGTGAATTCATCGTTGCTTGTCGTCGTCGGGTTGCTCTCTCTGAGCCTCGCTGGTCTGCTCGTCTATGGGCTGCGCCGAGAACCGGTTCCTGAACTGGCTGCACAACCTTCCCGGCCAACTCCTCCTCGTCAAAAGGCCGAACCCTCCAATCAACAGGGCCCGTATGGAGCTCCTGCTGAAGTTTCTTCACCCGGTGAAAATCCCTATCAGTGATGGTTTTTCTTTCAACGGCGCATTGAAATGCGAGAGGCGAACAGTTCACCATGGAGGGAGTAGGAGGATCGCTGACAGAGTTCGACTCTGAGGAAAGTCCCCTCTCCGTAGTGCAAGCGGCTGACAGAAGGAAGCAAACAGAAATGGTTGGGTCAATGCTGCAGAAACGAACGATGCAAGGTGTGTACGATGACGTTGAAAGACCGAGATTGCCTTGTTGTCGATGAGACGAGCAACCCCGCTGGAGCAAGTCCAAACCGTTCCGTTAACTCGGCACGATGAGGAACAGGTAGGACGCACAGTTGAATGCGATCACCGAAAGGGAACAGAAAGGGGCTTACTCCCTACTCCCTCCACTCTTTCGGGCCGTCTGACTGTTGTTCACTCTTCAAGTACTGCATCGAGTGGCTTCATTGAGATTGCTGACGCCAGCGCAATGCCTTCACCGTAATCTCTCCAACCTTCACTGCCCGACAGTTTTGCCCTCGCCGTGTGTTCGAGCGTAATCACTGCAGGGAGCAGGAACGCACTGGTGATGAAGGCGAAGAAAATCAACATGCACATGATCATGAAGAAGTTCTCAAGGCCGGGGAACGCCGCGAGGAATCCAGCCGCAATACCGGAAATCGTGGTGATGGTCGTTTCAAAAATAGTTTGACCAGTTTCTTCAATGGCATTTGCAATGCCCTTCGGCGTCTCACCCTCTTCCTGGATTCGATGCATGACGTGAATTGAGTCATCCACACCAATACCGAACACGATGGTTCCGATCATAGCGGTGAAGATGTTCACGTTCACATCGCCGCTTTGCATCAGCAATGGCTGCCATAGGATGACGACCGCGACCGGTATCATCGTGTAGATGCCCAAGCGAGCCGAACGGAACACAACTGCAAGCACCAGCGTGAGCAACAGCAAGGTGACAATGGTCGTGGTGCTTTGTGTGTCGTGGATGCCGTCGTTGATGTCAAGCGAGACCGGCAAGCCGCCTGTGAGCAGGGACATGCTTGTTTTGGGTACCACTGGTTCTTCGGAAAGGATTCCGTCAATTTCTTCACGCAGCTCGCCAGCGACATTGAGGTTCATGTACGGCTGCGTCACGTAGACGATGGCCTTGGTGTTGGCTTCGTTGAGAAGCATGGAGCGAACTTCCTCAGTGAGGGTGTCGAAAACCACGTTCACCATGTCCTTTCGAAGGCCTTTGCGACCCTCTGGTCCCGTCAATTCCAAGCCGAGCCACACATTGCACTGAATTGGATCATTGCTTTCCCAACACGGGTCGTGAAGCAAATCCCACAGACTTCCCTCGTAGAGCGTGACGCCATCGGTGAGGGTGATGGTGGCCGGAATGGTCCGAAGGAACGTAATGATGCTCGTTGTATTGGTTTCATCGACCATGTCAATCTGAGTCTCAAGAGCATCGATGGCATCAAGAACCGGAAGGTCACGTATGTTATCCGTGTTATTTTCCATCGCTTCAGCCGTTCGTTCTTCGGCATTGAAGATGAACAACGACGTTTGCCCACCGCTAAATTCTCTCGAATACTTGGCGAGGGAATTCAATGAGTCGATTCCATCGGGAGCTTCTGAGGAACCCGTGATTGGCTCATCCATCTTGTCGAGGTTAGCCACACCGTACGCCGTAACGCTGCCCGATACCAAAAGGATGGCAAGGAACCACTTCACAGGCCATGTACCGATGTTCTTCCACATCGACGGGTTGCTGCGTTTGTTGAATTTGAGCAACCAAGCGAGGGTTGGGACGAGGATGATGCTGAACACCAAGGTCGAAAGAATGCCAATGACGAGGGTGATTCCGACGGAGCGAATCGGTGAGATTGGGACGATCATGGGGGCGATGAGGACGGAGAATCCGATCACTGTGGTCATTGCAGAAAGGAACACGGCGACCCCAGTCGAGCGCGTCATTTCCATCACACAGTCTCGGTAGAAGTTGATGTCCCACAAGTCAGGAACGGGTTCCAGCGCTTCGCCTTTTCGTCGTCTTCTGGCGTTCTCATCGTTTGCTTTGTCGATTTCCTTTCGCCGTACTTCCTCAATTCGATTGACCATGTGCAGCGCATAGTCGACACCTAAACCAATCAGAATCGGGAAGGTTGCCACAATCATTGGCGTGAGTGTGATGTCGAGAATGACCGAACTTCCAAAGGTTACGGCCAACGCCATTACAATTGGAGTGCCAGTAATCAACACGACCTTCGCTGAGCGGTGAAGGACGGTGATCACGAGGATGGTGAACAACACAGACCATGGCAAAATCATCAGAAGGTCTTCGTAAATCGCATCTGAAATGTCTTCGAGCACCTTGGTGAGGCCTGTGACGGTCATCTCAGTGTTGGTGTATTCTGAGGGTCTGTCATCAATCACTTCTTGGAAATGGTCGAGCAGAGCCGTGAAATCGTCGTAATCCTTGGTTTCGGAAAGGTCGCTTTTCATGCCAACCAAAATGGCAGCAGTGTCCCAGATGCCGTCGCCATCGATGTCGTTGGTGTAATTTCCATCGTTGTCGCTGTCTTCGAAGGGATTCATGTCGTTGGTGTCTTTGAATAAAGCATCAAAGCCACCTTCGGATTCTTCAATAATTTGGTCAATGCGTTGCTGGTCAGGGATGGCATAGCGGCCACCGCCTGGTAAATCACAATCCACATCAACGGGAATTCGTGTGTTGACGCCGTGAACACAGAGTGAGTTGTTGAAACGTCCGTCGGCTGAGTTGACTTCCTTAATCACCTGTGCTGGTGAGATGATCCACAGCACGCCGTCGCTCCGTCCATGGTCGTCCTTGTCTGGATCGATGCCACGCCCTGTTTGACCTCCGTCGTTGATGTTGTCATCATCGCCTTCGACCCAACTCATCTCCTTGAGGAATTGTTCATCCGTAATATTGGTTGTAAAACTCGGATCCCATGCATTGGGCGTTTGGATGTAGATGACGGCGATATCAGTCGACCATTCTTCCCGCACTTCGAGCAACAAATCTGTGGAAGGTGCTCCATCTGGGAGGAAGATCTCGACGTCGTCGTCAATTTGCTCTTGAAACACCAAGCCTTGACTTCCAAAGCCACCAGCGATTAAAACGAGTAAAACCACAACCATCATCGGCGACGCAAGGATTGTATCGTACAACGACTCAATCCGCTTCATAGCCCCAACGCTCGCACGATTTTGAGCCTCTGACAATGTCTCAAGCAGGCCGGCGAGTCCTCCGCCGCCTCCGCCCGCTGCGCTTGCCATGAAGGACGCATGCTCAGCAGGGTCTTGAATGATACTCATTCACAATTTGAAAATGAGGTGGAATGAGCGTGCTCAATCCAAACCAAATTCACGAACGAGCAAATGCCGTAGGAAGCCTCGTGCGCTTTGTAAGACGAGTCCTGTCGCCATCAGTGAGAGACCCAACACGCCAATCCAAACTGCGGACAAACCAGGGCCAACAATGCTGTCGAGTTGAGTGGTCACGCCTTGAGCTGCATTCATTCCCATGGCTGCCCCTGTGGCGAGCAAACCCATTCCGGGGAGGCCGAGCACGAGCAACGGCTTCTTTTGTGAAAGAGAGAGCATGGCCCATGTGAGGACGGTGAAACCGTGAGAGACTGCGGTGAAGTTGGAACCTTTTGGAACATCGTATCGAATCACCGTTGGTACTTCGATGATCGAGAGTTGCTTTTCTCGGGCATCTTCGAGCATTTCGAGGGACAGTTCCATTCCTTCTGAGTCGAAACGAAGGCGGTCCAATGCTCGGCTCGAGAAGGCTCGGAACCCGGACTGAGTGTCCTTGATGCCTAAATCGCTCGAGAGGTTGCTTGCAGCTGTGATGACCTTGATTCCCAATCGGCGATATGCGGGCATATCTGTGCCGCCACCGCCGTTGATGAAACGAGAGCCGATGGCAAAGTCGGCCTCTCCGGATTGAATCGGTTTCAGCAATTTTGGAATGTCTGCTGCCTCGTGTTGGCCATCGCTGTCGAGGACAACCAATGCAGTTGCGTCCATCTCACGTGCCTTGATGAACAGCGTCTTGAGCGCAGCACCGTAGCCTCTGTTGGACCGGTGGCGATAGACAATAGCACCGCATGCTTCTGCAATTCGAGCGCTTGAATCAGATGAGCCATCGTCAATGCAAATCACGGCATCGACATGCCGGAGTGCTGTGGTCACAACGGTGCCAATGGTCTCCTCCTCGTTGTACATGGGCATGCCAGCAACAACAAAGGATGGAAGCACGGGCTCCTGTTCCGACATGGTTTTCACCATTTATCCGCCAGCATGGACCTATTTAGTCGTATACTCTCGGATTTAGGGTGGTTTGTTCGTTTGATGGGCACGGGGTGGGCCCACCAATCGGCCGAAGCCAAATGGGGGGCGGCTCCTGCTTGGTGCAGGCGGTCATCAGCGATGAGGTGGTGCGAGAGAGTGGGTCAAGTCGACTCAATCTTGCAGTTGGCTGAGCGTGGTGACAGCTCGTTCCCCGTTGAGCACTTTGCTCAAGGCGTTCAACGAGATGACAAGCGGCACGTAGGCCTGTCCATCGCTTGTGACGTAGGTGGCACAGTCACCGAACGCACTGGTGTTGATCGACACTTTGAGTGCCCCACCGGCGTTGCTCTTTCTGACATACCCAACCAATAAATTGGTGTTCATGTCGTTGCTTGCTTCAGTTTGTTTTGCGTTTTTCTTGCTCATGTTTTCACATCCGCTCACCTCGGGAGGTGGGCAAACTGGACGATGAACCTCAATGGCCATAAGAGACATGGTCTTGACAACGAAACCGAAGCCTCATATGCAAGCCTCCAGTCTTTGGGCCATGCGAGCGTTGGTTACAGGTGGAGCAGGGTTCATCGGTTCACACCTAATTGACCGCCTGATTGGAAGGGGTGACGAAGTCGTTGTTCTCGACAACCTCTCCTCTGGTAATCTCGAGTTTATTCAGGCTCACTTGGACAGCGGGAAAGCAACACTTGTGGAAGGGGACATCACTCGCTTCGAAGATGTGGAACCAGCCATGAAGGGCATTGATTGTGTGTTTCATCTTGCCGCCAATCCAGACATTCGTCTTGGAACAAGGGTCACCGACACCGACCTTCAACAAGGTACGATTGCCACGTACAACATCGTTGAATCGATGCGTCTCCATGATGTGAAGACGATTGCTTTTGCTTCTTCGTCGGTCGTCTACGGTGAAGATGCACCACTTCCCACCCCCGAAAACCACGGGCCATGCCTGCCGATTTCACTGTACGGTGCCAGCAAGCAAGCTGGAGAAGGTCTGATCAGCAGTTTCGTTGGAACGTTTGGAATTCAGGCCTACATCTTCCGGTTTGCTAACATCATTGGCACCCGTGGCACTCATGGCGTCATTTTTGATTTCATTCACAAATTGAAGAAGGACCCCTCTCGCCTCGAAGTGCTCGGGAACGGTCGACAAGAAAAATCATACATGGAAGTCGGCGATTGTGTGGATGCGATTTTGCATGTCATGTCAATTTCTGATGCACCGCTGAATCTGTATAACCTCGGAAGCCATGACACCGCTTCAGTGCGACGCATTGCAGAAATTGTAGTGGAAACAACCGGATGCCATGACGCCTCGATTGAGTACACTGGTGGCGACCGTGGTTGGGCAGGGGACATTCCTCGCGCCATGTTAGGGATAGAGAAGATGCTTTCAACAGGGTTTGATGTGCGCTATAACAGCGAAGAGGCCATTCGGCACACCGCCCTTGCCTTAATCGAAGAGATTGGACTGCATGAGGAGATGAACACATGAAACACACATATGATGACGAAGCGAGCACATTGGGCGATGCATTCTTGAAAATTTCCGCCCTCTTTTTCGTTGGCGTTTTGATTCTTGCTTTCACGACGGATCCAATCGCAACTGGTACCAAAGAGGGCGAGCGTGCACCTCTTCTCGACGGGGCTGCATATGCTGGCAACGGCTGGTCCTCCTTTGATTTCTCAGAACAATTCGACTCAACTTGGGACGGAAACACCTCAAGTGATTGGGTCATGATTGAATTCATGGACACCGATTGCCCCTACTGCGTTCAATCAGCCGAGCTCTTCGGTGAAGCATCGGAAATATTCCGAGAGGGCAACGATCAATGGAACGGTGCACAAGTCAACTTCTTTGCAAGCGCCACTCAACTGGACATCAAGGGTCACGACACAAGCCGGTCCGAGATTGCTGCGTTTAGAGACAAGTCAACTGGCTTCGAGTGCGCAGGTCAAGACTGTGCAAACCGCGGTGGCTCAGCTCATCAGTTTGTGACCTACATCGATGACATCGACCAGGACAACATGGACGAATGGGACATTCAGGGTACACCGACTTATTTCTTGATTCAACCTGATGGAATCATCGCATGGGTCTCGAATGGAGGGACCAACGTGGGCGACGTCAACGGCGACGGTGATTCAAACACCTTCATCGATGCGATCGTTCTGCTTGTGACTCAAGAGGATGCAACGGGTGGTGCTTGATATGAGCACCAATTGGCTCCTCCTTGCCTATGGCCTGCCAATTGTCATCGGACTTTTGCTCATTCTTCCATGGACGAGTGCCATCTTCCTCCCACTTAGCGAACGATTCCCTTCGCTCGCATCGAAGCGAGGGCGATTGTTGAGCGGACTCAACTTGACCCTTCTCGGAGGACTTGCTGTTTCGGTCCAAACTCATTGGATCCATGCGAAGGTCAGTGAAGGGGCAAATTTCTGTGCCTCGGACACCATCTTTTCGTGCGACGATGTGATTGGAAATGCCCAGTACAACACCATGCCCGTTTTGGACCTCCCCTGGGGCATGGTTGGCTTCGTGACCTTTACGGCTTTACTGTTTCTTTCGTATTCAATTTCCAAGGAACCTGGCGCAACTTGGGCCAAGAATTTCCTCGATATCGGTACGCTCGTGACCTTTGCAGGTTTGGGTGTCATTGCGCTGCTTGTTTCCTACGAGATCGAAATGGAAAAGCTCTGTCAATTTTGCACCACCGCTCACATTGCGAACATTGTAGCACTTGCTGGATTCTGGCAACTTCGCTCCATGCACGGCGAGAAGGCTTGGCAAGAGTAGGGTGATTGAACATGGCACGTGACCGCCTCTTGTGGACCATCATCACCGGTACTGCCATTCTCGGTCTTGTGCTTCTGCTCGCTCAAAAACAATCGACTGAAGAACCATCCAACTCGATGTGGTCCAGTTCTGATGAGCCTGATTCATTGGCTTTCGAGTGCCTTGATCACTCTGGCTTGGCTCGTCACGACCACGTGACGCTGAAAATCCTCATCGAGGGAGAGCAAGAGACAATTCCTGGCGAGATCGGCATCAACAGCGGCGTCTGCAACCAACAGGGCGAAAATATGCATACGGTCCATACGCACAACGACCAGGGAACGCTGCATATTGAGTTAAACGAGGCTGGCGATGTACCTCTTGGTGTCTTCTTCGATATTTGGGGCGTTCATTTCGATGAAACTGGAATCTTCGACCACCGTGTCAACGAGACGCATGAGATGAGAATGCATGTCTTTGCTTCTGGTGAGGTGGCCTCAGAGGAGAATCGGGTGACGTCCTTCGATGAATACCTCTTGCAGAATGGCGAAACAATCGAAGTGCATTACCACGCTATTTGATCAGGGTGTAAAGCATCCTACGAAGAATTGTGCGTCGACTTCCATTACGACTTCTTCCATTCGAAGAACTGTGACATCAATCCGCTCGCTTCCGCTGTAGGTTCGTTTCAATTCTGCGAGCAAATGCCGCTGAACTGTTTCGTGGTCTTCTCCCCAGAGCACGCTGAGGTGGTGGTGCTGTTCTCCGTCGATGGTGACAAGGTATTCCACTGACCATTCTTTCAGTGGTTCACTGTCTTCCCATGCAACGTCTTCCCATGTTTTTGCCATGGTATTATTTTGTTCATGCTACCTTATCAATGCTATGGCTTTATGAGTCGTGTCTCTTCCGGTTTCCGGCAGATATTTTCCGCCACGGCGATGTTTACTCCCGTATCTAGGCATTTGTTGATTTCTTTTGGAACACAAGAAGGCCGATGATGGCTGTGCCAGCGAGCACCAACCATGCTGGACTCCAGGATTCTGAAGCGTCTCGATCTCGGTAGGCGAATTCAATGGCTCCGTAAGTGCCAAGGTCGTCACTCGACTCAAGGGAATCTTCGGTGTTCTCGTGCACCAGCACCACACTGAATGAATCCATGGCTGCAAACTCGATTTCAAAATCACTGGTGCAACTTGTGGTGGCACGAGCGGTTACAACGCCAATTTGAGTCGTCACCGTTCCGTTTCCAATGCTACATTCTGCTGTCCCAACCACAACCCGGTCTCGGTAGGCTTTGCCGGGGTTGATGGCCTCTTCAGGCACACTCTTGCCATGTTCGAGCACGAGGAAGGTGAGTTGCGATGCGTTCAGAGAGCGACCCTCAAATGTGACCAAGGAGGCCGTAATGACATCGCCTTCTCGTTGGACATTGAGTTGTAATTTCGTATGGTCTTGGCGCAACACTTCCTCGTCGAGGATATCACCTTGAACATCACCCCAAGCATCTGTTCCAGTTCGGTATGTTCCCCCTTCTACGATGAATGTCGGTGTTCCTGGTAAATCCGGGTTGACGCTTCGCAACCGATCAATTCGATGTTGGGCAGCTTCAGGTGCGAACGCATCCTCGCCGTCATTTGGATGGTAGGCAACCATCGCGATACGGGATCCATGCGCATCGGCCACTCCCACGAGGTAGGGGTCGATTTCAGCGCATGATGTGCACCATGTGGCCGTCAATTCCTCAATCAGCAGACTTTGACCACGAAGGTTTGTCTCGATTCCAGATTCAAGGGATGTTGATGGATCCACAACCAGTGCTTGAGCCAAGACCGGAGCCTGCAACAATGAAACTGCCAACAACAGCACCCAAAGCCCACCTTGACGGGCTGGTTGCTTTCGTTGCTCTGCCATGGCTTGGCGAGGCGGGCGTCCTCCTTCATCCCTTTGTTGTGCCGAGTTTTGAGGCGAGGTTTCTTGAACAGGTCGAAAGCAACCGGTGTTAGGGAGGGTGCACATGGCTGATCACTGGATTGAAAATCACAAGCGAGATTCATGGCGGAGGCAAGCCAAGGCAAGCGGCTACCGCTCTCGTTCTGCCTTCAAATTGAAGCAGATTCAAGAACGCTTCAACCTCATCCGTGAAGGTGATGTCATCCTTGACGTTGGCTGTCATCCCGGTGGATGGGCTCAAGTTGGTATGGAACTGGTTGGAGAATCCGGCTTCGTACTTGGGGTCGACCTTGAACCGTGCCAGCCAGTCGAAGGTGCGCTTCTGCTCACTGGGGACATCACGGATCCTCACACACAAGAACGGATGTTGACTGAACTCAAAGGTCGCCCCCTCAATGCAATTGTTTCAGACATCTCCCCCAACATCACTGGGAAGTGGGACATGGACCAAGCCGTGGCGATGACCCTCGTTGCTCAAGTGTTTGATTTCGCCTTGCCATTGCTGTGCAAAGGTGGCTCCTTCACCACAAAACTGTTTCAGGGCGTTGGCGTGGAAGAATTGATCGATGCCGTGAAACCATTCTTTTCTGATGTGCGTCGATACGCACCCCATGCATCCCGAAACGCCTCCTCTGAGGTGTACTTGGTGTGCCGCAACTTCATGCCTTGGAAAGCCAAGACATTCAACGTACGGGAAACCTATGAAACAGCATTGAACCTCAAACTTGGCGGCGATGACGTTGATGAAGGGCCTGAAATCATCAAGTCCTCGTTTTCCGTTCGCCGAAAAAAAGCGGAATAGATTGAAGCCCGTTGAGGTCAAACCTTCGTGGCATGAATCCTCATTCAGATGCAGCCAGCCCCACACATGAACACCCACGCTCCGCCCGTCAGCGCTGTGCAGATTTGCGTCACAATGCGCCTGTGCACCGCATTGAATTGGTCGTGCTGAGGATGTATCCAGTGAGACGAATTGCCTCGAAGCGATTCACGGGAGCAGTGGCCGCAGCATGTGGGCGCGATGAATCTGGAATCATTGGCTTGGTGCTCTGGGGCGAACAAACAGAACGAATTCAGGTCGGTGACATCATTTGTCTGACAAATGGCTGGTGCCGCCGTCGGAATGGCGAATTGGTCATCAGCACAGGAATGGATGGCTCATTGGTGGTTCTGGATCGATGAAACAATGTGCAGTGCCCCGTTTGAAGGTCCATGTGACCAATTCAAAGGACGGCATGTCTGAGGTGATGGAGCACGCAACCATAAAGAAGGGGAGGGCGTGGGCGAAATGTTCCTGAGGGTCATTATGAGTGAGAGAGCAAAGAACTGTACCGCATCCGGCGTTCCATTGGAAGAAACCGGTTCCACCAC
>JAQXEX010000093.1 GCA_029250625.1 Candidatus Poseidonia sp.
CGTTGTTCGGTTCATGATGCGCTCGGGTTGGTGAAAGCATGGAATCCAGAAGGGGAAGGCCCGCCAGAGGCGTTCCAAGATATTCTTGAGGCGTTGGATGACCGTAGCATGTTTATTGGAACTGAGATTTTGAAAGAAATCGAGAACCGACTTGGCTTCCTGGACAGCGTCGGACTGGATTATCTTACCCTTGACCGAAAGGCGAACACCCTTTCAGGCGGAGAAAGTCAACGAATTCGCCTCGCTACACAAATCGGTAGCCGCCTAACTGGAGTCATGTACGTCTTGGACGAGCCCTCCATCGGATTGCATCAACGGGACAATGAACGACTGCTCCAAACACTGAGAGAACTGAGTGATCTGGGCAATACGCTTCTTGTTGTGGAACACGATGAGGACACGATTCGCCAAGCAGATTGGCTCTGCGACCTTGGCCCTGGTGCAGGACTTGAAGGCGGCTATATCGTAGCCAACGGGCCTCCGGGCGAAGTGATGCATAACGAAGATTCGATTACCGGAGCCTATCTCAGTGGAAAGAAGTCCATTCCTTGGCCAGAAAAGCGAGTGAAACCGACAAATAAACACCTCACTGTTAAGGGCGCCCGACACAACAACCTGCAAAACATCACGGTCAAATTCCCACTTGGGTGCGTGACTGCGGTAACGGGCGTCTCGGGCTCAGGCAAGTCCTCGCTGGTTTCGGGAATTCTTGCTCCAGCCCTTCAACGAGAACTCCACCGGGCAGAAACCCTGCCGGGAAAACACACGAGCATTCAGGGCATCGAAAACGTTGACAAAACCATCATCATCGACCAGTCCCCAATCGGACGAACTCCCCGCTCAAATCCAGCGACCTACACCAAGGTTTTCGATGAGATTCGGGCCCTCTTTGCGAACACCAAAATTTCGAAAGAGCGCGGGTACAAAGCGGGTCATTTCAGCTTCAACGTGAAGGGAGGCCGATGCGAAGCCTGCCGTGGAGGAGGTTCCATCAAATTGGAAATGAATTTCCTCCCCGATGTTTGGATCACATGTGATATCTGTGCCGGCAAGCGATACACACGAGAAACACTTGAGGTTGAATGGAAGGGAAAAACCATTCACGACATCCTCGAAATGCCTGTTTCAGAGGCGGCAACGTTCTTCCAACACCACCGTAAAATCCACCGCACTTTGGACACATTGAACGCTGTCGGCCTCGGTTATATCCGCCTTGGCCAGCCCGCAACAACCCTCTCCGGTGGCGAGGCGCAACGGGTGAAATTAGCCAGCGAATTGCGCAGAATGCCAAACAAGCACACCGTTTACATCCTCGATGAACCAACCACAGGGCTTTCTTTCAGCGATGTTGCTAAACTCATTGACGTGCTTCATGAACTCCGAAACAAAGGCCACACCATTATTGTCATTGAACATCATTTGGACGTTGTCAAATCCAGTGATTGGGTCATTGACTTGGGTCCTGAAGGCGGTGAGCGAGGGGGTAATGTCCTGGCAACAGGCCCGCCCGAGGCCATTGCAGCAGTTGAAGAAAGTTATACAGGACAATTTCTCAAGAAAATGCTGGAACAATGACCGCCGCAGACTACAAAGAGCGTATGCGTTGACCACTCTTTGCCCACCGGGCCGGTGACACCCATGCCAATGACTCGAGTAGAGGTTACGCCACGACAAGGGGAAGGGATGCGGGACGTGCGCGGGGATGTCGTACGCAGACAATTGGCTGCCGACCACAACGTCATTGTTCCCGAAGTACGCTCGGTTTACGGATTCCTTGTTAATGGAGAAACTCCTTCCGAAATCATCGCTGAACGAATGGATGATTTGTTTGCCGACCCGATCATTGAACAGGGCGCAGTGAACACCATCCTTCTCACGACCGAGATGTTTAGCGGCACACCCGATGCAGTGATTACCATTGGATTCAAACCCGGCGTTACCGACAACCCCGGAACGGCAGCAAAGGATGGGTTTACGACCCTCTTCCCAGAAGATATGGATGCGACCGTAGCCACCTACCAAACCTATGCGTTCTACGGCTTATCGGCGGAGATTGATGTCAACTGGTTGGCTGGGACCTTGCACAACAATTTGATTCAACGAGCTCTCATCGCCGACAAGGCAGCATGCGAGGAACAAACCTGGCCAGAACTCGATTATCCAACGCCACCTGAACAAGTGTTCATCCCCCCTCAACCAATGGATTTGGAATGCGATGATGCAACGCTTGAGGAAATCTCCGTCAATGGACTTCTTGCGTTGAATGTTGAAGAAATGCAAGCCATTCAAGCACACTACCGGGACGATACCGTCCGTGCTTCTCGTGCGGCGGTAGGCATTGTGCCCAACGCACCCACCGATGTTGAATTGGAGTGCTTGGCCCAAACTTGGAGCGAACATTGTAAACACAAGATTTTCGCATCCAAGATTCATCATATTGACCATGAAACGGGTGAAGACACGGTCATTGATTCACTCTTCAAGACCCACATCATGACTCCAACGCATGATATGCAAAACGATGTGGATTGGCTCTTGTCGGTCTTCCACGACAACTCCGGAGTCATCGCTTGGGACGATACGTGGAGCATTTGCATGAAAGCAGAAACACACAACTCTCCCTCGGCCCTTGACCCGTACGGTGGCGCAATGACGGGAATTGTTGGCGTTAACCGAGACATCATGGGAACCGGGCTCGGTGCGCGACCAATTGCAAATACCGATGTGTTTTGTTTTGGACCACCCAATTGGGAAGGCGATCTCCCAGACAACCTCTTCCACCCGTCACGCGTTCTACGTGGCGTTCATGCAGGTGTTCGCGTTGGCGGAAATGAATCGGGAATTCCAACGGTCAACGGAGCCATTGTCTTTGACGACCGATACATCGGAAAACCCCTGGTCTACTGTGGAACCGTAGGAATCATGCCGCGAACCCTTCCAGACGGCCGTCCATCCCACATCAAAACCCCTCTAGCAGGAGACATCGTCTACATGGTCGGTGGCCGGGTTGGATACGACGGCATTCATGGAGCAACGTTTTCGTCTCTTGAATTGACAGAGGAATCGCCCTCAAGTGCCGTTCAAATCGGTGACCCAATTACACAGAAGAAAATGCTTGATATGATCATCGAAGCAAGAGATGAAGGCTTGATTACATGCATTACTGACAACGGTGCCGGCGGCCTCTCGTCATCGATTGGCGAGATGGCGGAATACACCAACGGTTGCGAAATCGACCTGGCACAAGTTCCCCTCAAGCAAGCGGGCCTCTCCCCCTGGGAGATTTTGGTTTCCGAAAGCCAAGAGCGCATGACTGTGGCGGTAAAAATCGAAGACCAAGCAACCTTTGAAGCGCTGGCTGATTTGCATGAAGTAGAAGCAACACCTGTTGCCACATTTACCTCAACCGGCATGTTCCATGTCCGCTACGATGAGACAACGGTGGCCTACCTCCCCATAGAATTCCTTCATGACGGAGTTCCACAACTTCAGTTGGAATCTGAGTGGACGCCACCAACTCACCCCCTCTTCCAACCCCCTTCAACGGCCGACCATTCTACCCTTTTGACCGATATGCTCCAACGGCCAAACATTGCAAGCAAAGAAACGTGGGTTCGCCAGTACGACCACGAAGTGATCGCTCAAACCGCCATCAAACCGTTCGTCGGTGTAAAGCGAGACGGCCCCGGAGACGCCGGAGTCATCGCCCCAATTCACGGCGACCCCCACGGTATCGTGATTTCGTGTGGAATTGCTCCGCGCTATTCAGACATTGATGCGGGCGCTATGGCAGCAGCAGCTATTGATGAAGCCGTCCGAAACGCAGTTTGTGTCGGATTGGATGTTGACAAAATGGCTGGCCTCGACAACTTTTGTTGGCCGGACCCCATCGAATCCGTTAAAACACCAGATGGCCGGTTTAAATTAGCACAATTGGTACGTGCAAATCGGGAATTAGAACGGATTTGCCGTGCCTACCGACTGCCTTGTGTGAGCGGTAAGGATTCCATGAAGAACGATTACGGTTCGGGTCCGGAAAAGATTTCCATTCCACCAACGCTTCTCTTCTCGCTCTTCGGCGACCACCCCGATGTTCGCTTTTCGGCAACAAGTGATTTCAAGCGAGCAGGCGACCGAATCTATCTGGTTGGAACATCCCATCAAGAGTTAGGCGCAAGCGAGATCGCTTACATGCTGAACGAGCGCGGAGAAGCTGCAGGCATAGGCGGCGAAGTACCCCAACTCCTTGACCCCGCATCCAACCTCAACACCTACCGACAACTTTCCACAGCCATCCACCAAGGTCTCATCAAAACAGCCCACGATTGCAGTGAAGGCGGTATTGCAGTTGCAGTTGCTGAGATGTGCATCGGAGGGCGCATCGGTGCTGAAATTGATATCGATGGAACCGGAGATGGAGATGTTTGGGGGCGCCTTTGGGGCGAATCCCTTGGGCGAATCGTTGTCGCAGTTCCAGAAGCAAATGAGGCCGACTTCTTGGCCCTCATGAAAGGGCATCCAACAACAATTCTAGGTTCAGTGACCGATACACTAACACTCATCATCACCGATGGCGATGACCCTCTGTTGAAGAACGATGTGGAGCAAATGGCAGACGCTTGGAAGGGCACACTTGACATGACTGGAGGTGTTGCTTGATGCAGCCAAAAGTAGCCGTTCTCTTTGGGTTTGGAATCAATTGCGACCATGAAACAAAAGCTGTTTTTGAATTGGTCGGGGCATCAGCCGACCGCATTCACGTGAACCGATTTATCGATGGTGATGCTGCATTAGAAGCGTACGACATTCTCGCGGTTCCCGGAGGCTTTTCATTCGGGGACCACCTTGGAAGCGGGCGATTGATGGGCAACCGGATGCGGTACGCAATGAGGGATGCGCTTCAGGCCTTCGTTGAGGCAGGGAAACCAATCATCGGGATTTGCAATGGATTCCAGGTTCTTGTCAAGACGGGATTGCTTCCGGGGCCGGAAGGAAGTGCCTCTCCAGACTTCATTCAACGAGGAAGTCTTGGTTTGAACGACAGTGGCCGTTACGAAGACCGATGGGTGACGTTGGAATTTGACCCCGAGAGTCCGTGCATTTGGACCAAAGGAATGACCCGAATGGAATGCCCGGTAAGGCACGGGGAAGGGAAATACATCATGCCTTCATCAGAAGATTTGGATCGCCTCGATGCAACGCATCAACTCACTGTGCGTTATGTAGACCCGGATTCAACGGTTGGTGAAGGTCGAACAGACGACCAACTCCCCTATCCATTGAGTCCAAACGGAAGCATGCGAAACATTGCAGGAATTTGCGATTCTACGGGGCTGGTCTTTGGATTGATGCCTCACCCTGAAGCAATTTATGCTCAGTGGCTCCATCCACATCATACCCGAGATGGCGCCCAAACTCACGGTGCTGGCGCAATGGATGGATGGGAAGGCGAAGGATTGCAACTCTTCCGCAACGCGGTAGAACACGTCCGTTCCAACAGGTGAATAGGATGGAGGCTGAAGGCCGCCAACTCCACATTGATGCGTTACGGGGCGTCGCGGTGGCTTTGATGGTCATGGTCCATGCAGCGGCTACATGGAACCCATCTTCTTCTTCACGCCTCTCTCCATTAGCGTACATTGTTTCAGGCCTCGGGGGCCTAGCAGCACCGTTGTTCGTGACCCTTTTGGGGTGGGGGCTGATGAAGGCCACACTGTCTTTTCATCAACGGTGGACGAGGGCGTTGTTTCTGTTTGCTTGCCAGTTCCTTGTTAACGTCAGTGCGCCGCATCTGTTTGAGCCGTTTACACCAGGAGTCCTTTCTCTGATGGGGGTTCTTGTTGTTTCAGAGCCGCTATGGGCGAGACCGTTCAGAGCATACAGAAATCCAGTCATGCCTTTTTTCATTCTCTCAGCGCTGTGTTGCTCAATCATTCTTTTGCTTCCCGAACTCCAAGGCGAAAGCATCTGGAGTATTCGCGTGCAGACTCCAAATGCAACGACCGCTTTGAGCCATCTGTTGTTGACCGGGACTTATCCATTGTTTCCATGGGTGCTTTTTGCCGCATTGGGAGGTATGTTACAACGCATGGAACAACAGGAACAGATCCACTTTTATGCGGCCTCAATCACTTTTGGACTGATCTTTTCAGGCCTAACACTCGCTTACTCGATATCAATCCAGCAAGCATGGGCCCTGCCGTCGGGCGATGCTGTATTGACGTTTTTTCCATCCAATGCACCGTTCCTTGTTGCTGCTATGACTGGCGTTCTCATCCTCTGGAGCAGTTCACCCCGCCTCCTGTCTCGAGCAACGGTACTG
>JAQXEX010000094.1 GCA_029250625.1 Candidatus Poseidonia sp.
TGTGTAGCGGCTGTTTCCAAGTGTTGACAGAGCCGCAACTGCTGAGCGATGTCTTCGTTGGCTCCGTGATAATCACGGACAGTGGCTGCGATTTCTGAAAGATAGTGGATGCGTTCTGCTGGAATCACGCCTTTGCGCTGCCCCATTTCGTCCATGGGTTCACTGGCCTCAAAGCCGACCAAAGCGGCGACCTTCTGCCACAATCGGTCCACGCCACCGTCAGCAAACTGACTGGCGATGGTAGCGACGACAGGGAGTTCTTCATCTGCAATCTCAAACAGGTTGCGGTTGCGGCGTACTTGTTTACGGATGGCTCGCAATGCATCTTCGCTGCCCCGCTTTTCATACTTGTTGAGGACGACAACATCGGCGACGTCGAGCATCTCAATCTTCTCAAGTTGGGTATGAGCACCGAACTCTGCCGTCATCACGTAGAGTGAACGGTCGGCCACCGTTGTGATGGCGTCGCTGCCTTGGCCGATTCCGCTGGTTTCACAGAAGATGAGGTCAAAGCCCACTGCTTTGGCGACCTCAATCGCTCGGTCAAGGTTCGCACTGATCTCAGAGCCGCTTCCACGGCTGGCAAGACTGCGCATATAGAGGTCGTTGTTGGAAAGCGAGTTCATACGGATTCTGTCGCCAAGAAGAGCACCGCCCGTACGCTTTCTCGTTGGGTCAACGCACAGCAAGCAGACTTTCTTTCCGGGATTGTCACGCTGGATGCGCAACATTAACTCGTCGAGGAGACTTGATTTTCCGGCTCCTCCGGTTCCAGTGAATCCAATGACGGGCACTTCTTTGGTCGAGGAGCGACAGGTGTCAAGGTAGCCTTTGAGCGTCGCATCGTCAGCGCTCTCGGATAGCGTGAGCAGAAGACCAACCTTGGCCATGTCTTCCGGAGTCACCGGTCCGTCAAGGGTTGCAAGTCGCTGTTTGGAGATCAAATCCACTTCGCTTGCCTGACCCATCAGGTGATGAATCATGCCCATAAGGCCCAGTTTTCGGCCGTCATCGGGTGAGTAAATCTTGGAAATACCCGACTGATGCAGCGTACGAATTTCAGGAGGTGTGATGGTTCCCCCTCCACCGCCAAAGATACGGACGTGTTCACATCCCGCTTCATCAAGCAGTTCACGAATGTAGGTGAAGTACTCGACGTGGCCTCCCTGATAGGAGGTTAGAGCGACGGCGTGAGCGTCTTCTTGAATGGCGCAATCCACGACGGCCTTTGCTGATTGGTCGTGGCCCAAATGGATGACTTCTGCTCCCGATGATTGGATGAGGCGACGCATGACGTTGATGGCCGCATCGTGACCGTCAAATAGGGACGCAGCGGTAATGACACGAACGGGTCCCGCAGATGTTGAGAAGACAACTTCTTCCTCAGCCTCGCCCGCCATGCTCCTTCCAGCAGGCTTTGGTTCATCAATTCAAGGGTGGATTAACCATCGGTTTGTGATGTCGAATAACATCAGATTCAATCAACTGCGGGGCTTCTTGATGGGGGCTTATTTATCAACAGGGGACTACGGCGCCATAATTGGGGACTCTTGTGGTACGTGAACTCATCAACGTCGAGGCGGTAGACCGCGCCTTTGGTGCCGTTGATGTTCTGCGCGATATCAACCTCAAAGTCAACGACGGGGACCGCATCGGAATCGTTGGACACAACGGTGCTGGAAAGACCACGCTCTTGAACACCATCAGCGAACAAAAGCAGGACACGGGAGACATTGAATTTGCACCCGGGATTCGTATTGCCTACCTCACTCAAATTCGGGACCTTGAATCCGATTCTACCATTGAAGAGGAACTCGGTCGTAAAGGTCGCCAATTCCAAGAACTGGAAGATGAAATCGCTGCTATTGAAGCCCGTATGGTCGACCCTGCGTTTTACGAAGGCGATTGGGAACCGGTTATGGAGCACTATACTCAACTCCAACAGACGCTTGCAGCCAGCGGCGGTGGTAACGTTGCTGGAATCGCTAAAGGAATTCTTGAACGCCTCGGTCTTGACAAGCACCCAATGGATATGGCTGTTAACAAACTCTCAGGTGGAGAGCAAGCCAAACTCGCACTCGCTCGCCAATTGGTTGGACTCAACGGCATTGACGTCATCTTCCTTGACGAGCCGACCAACCACTTGGACATTCAAACCACTGAATGGTTGGAAGACTTCATGCGCACGTTCAAAGGTGCACAATTGATTGTTTCTCACGACCGTTATTTCTTGGATCAGGTGTGCACTCGTATTGTTGAAGTTGACAACCTTCGTGCCTGGCCATGGAAGGGCAATTATTCCCAATTCTTGAAGCAAAAAGAGGCCAGTGAGGCATCTCTTGGTGATATGATCAACACCATTGAAAAGAAGATCCAATCCACCATGGGCGCCTTGTCACAAATGAAGCGGGCCAACAAATACGACAAGTCCATTTCAGCCAAACACAAGATGATTGAACGCATGCAGCAAGAACTCAAAGGACTGAGAGCCCGCATGCCCAAGAAGCGCAAGAACCTCGTGTTCTCACTCGAGGCCACCGATAAGGGAAGCATGGACGTCTTGATGATTGAAGACGGAACCATGACGTTTGAAGGTCTTGAACGTCCCATTCTCAAGAAGCAATCACTGGAAGTTCGTAAGGGTGACCGCATTGGGATTGTCGGCGGTAACGGACAAGGTAAAACCACTTTGCTGAAAATCATAAACGGGGATTTGAAACTTGACAGCGGTGTCTTTGATTTGGCTCCTGGATGTGAAATCGGATACTTCCACCAAGACCACGCCACCCTTGATTTCAGCCTCAGCCCAGTTGAGCAAATTGAAAAATTACGCCCTGATTTCCAATATGGTGACATACGTGCTGCTTTGGGTCGTTTCCAATTCTCCGGCGAGCAGGTGACGACCAAGCTCTCTCAACTTTCTGGTGGGGAACGAGCCCGCGTGGCTCTTTTGAAACTCCTCCTTGAAGAGAACAACCTGTTGTTGATGGACGAACCGACCAATCACTTGGACATGGATTCGAAAGACACGCTGGAAGAAGCTCTTGTCAATTACACCGGCTCCCTCATCACCGTTTCCCACGACCGTTGGTTCCTTGACCAAGTCGTCAATCGCATTTGGGAAGTTGACGGTGGAAACGTCAAGGTTTACTACGGGAATTATACCGATTATGTTCGTGCGAAGAAGGGCCTTCCACCGCTTGCAGAAGACGAAATTTCAGAAGTCTGAACTCGGCCACCGTTTGGTTGAGCCAGCATATGCTCCACTTGAAGGGCCTTAGGTCACTCAAGTTACTTGGTGTGAGCACCTTCAAGTGGCCCGAGTGGTATGATCCGGAACGTGTTGATGTTCTGATGGGACCAGAAGTAGTGGGCCTTGATGTGATGCCAGTGACAAGTTTCCCGTACGCCAGGTTGCTCAATCATTCGCTCAACGAAAGCCTGAAGATTGGGGTAATCGATGATTCTTCGCAAATTGCACTTGAAATGTACAACATATACCAAATCAAATCTCGCCAGTGTGGTGAAGAGGCAAATGTCTGCTTCAGTCAGTTGTCCAACGCCTTCTCCGACCAACCACTCTCTGCCCTCAAGATGAATTTCTAACTCGTCCAAGCGGGAAAACAGTGCGGTAACCGCTTCATCGTATGCGGATTGTGTGCGCGCAAAGCCAGATTTGTAGACGCCATTGTTCACGGGTTCGTAGTTCGCATCGATCATGGCGTCAATCGCTTCACGCAATTCACGTGGTGAAAGCGAGGTTCCGTTTCCCATGCCCGCTTGTGCAAACGAATCAAACATCCGAACAATTTCACGGCTCTCGTTGTTGACAATGGTACTGTGTTTGCGGTCCCACAACACGGGAACGGTTCCGATTCGTTGACTTTCATTCCATCCCTGGAATGCTCGGTTGTATATGCCTTCAAGACTTGATTCACCGTTGATGGTGTCTGCAGTGGCTCCCTCTTCTTCATCGTTGAACGACCACGAACCATCACGGTTCATACGCCAATCCACGACATCTACACTGATGTCATTTTC
>JAQXEX010000095.1 GCA_029250625.1 Candidatus Poseidonia sp.
AGAAGAACTGTTGCAACTCATCGGAGGCCAATGGCGGCAAATGCAGCGAGACCAGCGAAATCAAGCTGAAAAACAGGCTTCACAAGGTCCACAAGCCGGCGACCGCAGAGCTCGTTCACAACGAAAAAGCCCAACGCAACAGCGCTCAGGTGGATTCAAAAAGCGTACAAAATTCAAGAAATGAACCCAATTTCGGTGGTTCTTGTAAAACATGGTTTGATAACCAAACGGGTGTAGAAATTAACATGCGCAGAATTGTTTCGCTCTCTCTCGTTCTTTTCTTGTGCTCAATGGGGCTCCAAGGCGACCTCACACCATTGGTTCAGGAAGAAGAGCCTCAAGCCGTGATCATCACAGTAGACAGCACTAATCTGCGATTTTCTCCTTCGTCAGTCACCGTAACCGAAGGAGATACCGTGCGTTTCTTTTGGGACGGACAAGCCTTGCCGCACAATGCAGTCGAATCGGACGAACTGTTTGACACCGGTGAACCTCAGAATGATGTTGATTATTCCTTCACCTTTGAAGCTGGAATGAACGGAACCTACGATTTTGTTTGCGAACCTCATGCTGCATTTGGGATGGTTGGTCAAATCATCGTTGAACCGGCACCACCAACCGCTGAAGGAAACACGACCAATGAAACCGACACCAATGCAACGATGGATGAAGAAAGCCTCCCATCATTGTCTGCAGCATTGACCTTTGTCGCAATTACTGCGAGTGTTATCGCTGTCCGTCGGCGTCACTGAGGCAACTCATGCAACCATCCGAAGACGTCTTCTTCGGTCTCGTTTTGAATTCCAGTCAGTGCATCATACAGTTGAGTCGTTATTTTACCGGGCTGACCGTCTCCATAAACGCGCTTTTTATTCCCGTGCGTAATGCTCCCGATGGGTGAAATGACTGCCGCTGTTCCACAGCAAAATGCCTCATCCGCCTCCATAGCAAAGTCGGCAGTTACCTTTGTTTCGTGGACTTTATAGCCGAAATGTCGCGCAAGTTGAACGATTGAATCACGGGTAATTCCCGGAAGAATCGTCCCTGTTAATTCGGGGGTGTAAATGACGTCATCTTTGATGCAGAAAAAGTTGGCAGCTCCAACTTCTTCAATGCAGGTATGTGTTTCTGCATCCAGGTAAATGACTTCAGCGTAACCGTCTGCTTTTGCCTCTTTGCTTGGTTTCATTCCGGGGGCGTAGTTTCCAATGGCTTTGACGCCACCTGAGCCTCCGGGTGCTGCACGATGGTGCCGTTCAGAGATAAGGAGGTCAATCGCATTGACTCCGCCCTTGAAGTAAGGGCCGACAGGCGTAGCATAAATCAAAAACGTATAGGATGGTGCGGGTGCAACTCCCAAAATCGGTCCACTGCCCATAAGCAGAGGTCGCACATACATAGCGCCCTTTCCGGTCGGAGGAACCCAGTTGATGTTGGCTGCAACGACCTGTTCGGCAGCATCGATGAATACTGATTCAGGAACAGGCGGCATCTTCAGGCGGTCTGCGCCTCGTTGCATACGACGCGCATTTTCTTCGGGTCTGAAAAACACGATTCGCCCTTTTGTGGTACGAAATGCCTTCATTCCTTCAAACAAGCCTTGGCCGTAATTGAGAACACCTGCGGCAGGAGACATAGGAATGTCTCCATAGGGTTGCAATCGTCCCGGCATCCAAGGTGCGTCCCCTTCTGTTTCGGTGATGTACATCGTCTCAGTGGGGGTTAAGGAAAAGGTGAGGCTATCCCAATCAAATGATTCATCCATGGCCTTTCCCTCGCTGGTAAACATCCCATGCTCGTTGGGCTTTCAAGCATTCCTCTCGGTAGGGTTGGTTCCAAAACTCGTTCTTGCTTTGCTTTCGTAAAAGTCCACGGATGGGTTCTAATGGGGTCAACGAGTAACCTTCCTGCGGGGCAGTATCATGGACGGCAGAATGGGCGTAGTGACCGGACGATACCGGTCCTTTGAACGGTCCACTGCGGGAGGGAAAACACCTCAAACCATATTGGAATTATTCGGACGGATGGACGATGGGCGTTCCATCTGTTTGCTCGCTAAGGGTCAACGTCCAACCTTTGAGATCGCACCCATCGGGCCATGGGACGTCAACGAAGAAATTCCTCCTTTTTTGGCGGACCGTATCAAGTCCCTCATGAACATGGAACACGTTGTTGGAATCGAAGGCCCTGTTGTCAAGTTGACCGAATTAGGAGACCGCCCTGTTTGGACGGTGGAAGTTGAGCAACCGTTTCATGTACCTTCCCTTCGAAAGCAGTTACGTTCTCAATCATGGCGAATTTTTTCAGGCGACATTCCATTTGTCAACCGTCTCTTCCTTGACGGGGATTTAGGCGTTCACATCGGATTCAAAGGAGAGCTTCTTGACGAGAAGGACGGACCAGAAGACGGAGAGAAACGGGTTCTGGATGCAGGTGGTGCAGGCCGCTATCCAGTTGATGTTACCGTTGTTTGTCATGTTGACGACCTTGAAGCAAGTGAGCCGTTTCAGGTTCCTTTCCGTATGTTCTCGTTTGATTTGGAAACAAGCATCGAACATGAAACCGTATTGTGCGCTGCCGCTTGGATTGAAGATATTGCAACCGGGGAACGGAAATCGTTCTCCTATCGTGGTGATGAGGCGACCATTCTTAGAGAACTCACTGAATTGGTAAGAACGCACGACCCAGACATCATCACGGGTTATAACATCGACAACTTTGACCTTCCAAGGCTTGCGGATCGAACGGCCGAATTGACGAAGAAAAAAGACTGGAAGGCGCAATCACAACTGTTGGGCTGGGGACGCACGCCCGTTCTCGAGTCTGAAATGAAACGCAATCGGGACGCTTTGGTTCCTAAGCGCCAAACAAATCGGGCTTGGAATATGGCGGGACGAGCTGTGATGGATGCATGGTGGCAGGCACGACAGGCGCTCAAACCTCGTCGAGAAACTCTTTCCTTTGTTGCAACATTACTGTTTCCAGACGATGAAGACAAACACAAGATGGACGTTGATGCGTCCAATATGGACCATGAATGGGCCACTCGGCCCGATGAAGTCATGGAATATTGCGTGAGGGATGCGGAATTGCCCTTGGATATTTTGCAAGCGATTCAAGCAGTGCGACGCAAAGAAGCGGTTGCTTCAGTCGCTAAGGTGCCGTTTGAAACAGCAGCAAACGGAAGCACGAGTCAATTGATTGATTCCTTGGTGATCCGACTGGCGGACTCAAAAAATGTCGCTGTTCCACTCACCGGTTCTGCGGAAGCAAAAGAGGGGCAGATTACCGGAGGCTATGTTCACGACGTTGAAGCAGGACTTCACCCTTGGATTGCCGTATTGGATTTCAAGAGTATGTATCCGTCCATCATGATTGGCCACAACATCTGCTACACCACTCGGGTGGACCCGGGTCAACCTGACCAGCCGCTGGAGGGTGAAGAGGTTCACACGGCGCCGACAGGAGCGGTATTCCGCCACCAATCCACTCGAAAGGGGCTGGTTCCCGAATTGTTGGAAATGCTCATGGCCAAACGGGACCAGCACAAGGCTGCTCTCAAGAGTTCCAAATCCTCTGGCGACCAAGGTTCAGTTGAATTTCATGACGCCATGCAATATGCGGTTAAGATTCTCATGAACTCGTTTTACGGAGTATTTGCCAGTGGCTTCTACCGTTTCACACATCGGGACCTTGGTTCTTCTATTACAGCCTGGGCGCGACAAAACATCAAGACGATCATCGCTGCTCTAGATGACGAAGGCCACGGCGTGGTCTACTCTGACACCGACTCAATCTTCGTCCGTAGCCCGGTGGGCAAAGATGCTCCTAGCTATTTGTCGGAGGAGGACCTTGCAGCAATCGGCCGGAGCGAGCCGGAAGGGCTGGACAAACAAGCCAAGTTCCAAGAGGCGTTGGACGGTATGGTCTCATTTGGGCAACAAATTGCTCAGCGCTTCAGCAAGGCTTCCGCGGTGTTGGAATTCGAACGAGGATTGTCTGTGTTTTTCAGCCATGGTGCCAAGAAGCGATACATTGGGCAAGTTGTATGGCCGACCAATGAAATGTTGGTAAGGGGTTATGAAACACAGCGCACCGACTCGTTTGCCTATCTAACCGCTACCATGAAGGAGGTATTTTCCTATGCTCTTGCGGACCAGGGCGAGGCGCTCGTAGACTACGCCTTGAGCCGTGTACAGGCGTTGAAGAACAAGGAAGTTGATGCCAGCGAATTGATTCTCGCAAAATCTTGCAAAGGGAAAATTGTACGAACCCCAGTCAAAGATATCGGTGATGTTGATTTCACGAAAGATTACGTTAATCCGAACAGTATGGCTCAGGTCCGAGTTGCTCAACAACGTATCAAGAGCGGTTTGGGCTTCACCTCTGGAATGAAAGTCTCCTATGTCGTTGTTAATGCGAACCATCGTCCAATGAACGTTGTTCCTTGGTACGAGACGGAAGAAGACGGCGGCATCTCCGATTACGATGGTCAGTTTTATGCTGAACGATTGGCGACGGCAGTTGGAAGAATTACGGAGGTCTTTGGTTGGAATGCAAAAGACCTCTACACCGGTAACCGACAAACCTCACTGTTTTCGTTTTAGATTCAACCAACTCATGGAAGCCCTTTTCATGAACATACCACTACCGCAAGCCATGGGAAGTATGCTAAAGCCCTTGTTGCTCTCAACTTTGATGCTGTGTTCGGCATTGTCGGGTTGCATCTTTGAAGATGACGGGTCGTCATCCAACGAAGACCTGCTAGCGGTATTTTCAGTTTCCAAAACAACCAACATAAGGGTCGGGGACACCATCACATTTGACGGTTCCAGTTCCACTCCAAGCGACGGTTCCTTGACCTACCGTTGGAACTTTGACAGCATCGGTTCTAACGACATTGATGCAACAGGTCGTACCGCAACATGGTCATTTACCGAAGCAGGGACTTATGAGGTCAGTTTGGAGATCTCGGATGGAACGCGTACATCCGAGCAAATCAGATCCGTAACTGTGGTTGAAGCGGGGGCTGTCGAGCCCATCGCAAACATCGTCCAATACTCTGACGATGAAGATTGTGAGGACGACTCGATAGACGAAAACCAAGACATCGTTCTTTGGATTTGTGCGCGTGAGAAAACCAACACGGACCGTTCGGTTTCTGAAACAATGACCGTTTCTCTTGATGCATCAACTTCTGAATCCGGAGATTCTTCCCAATACATTACCGAATGGTTTTGGGACTTGGACCTCAACGAAGACAAGGATAATGATGGAGACAGTGAAAACGACGATGACCTTTCAGGTGAAACAGTGGAATGGAAAAACGTTCAACCCGGCGAATACGAAGTCGGATTGACGGTCACCAACAACGTGGGCATGACGGATACGGCAACCATCGACGTTTTTGTGAACTATGCTGGCTACTGGCTGGACTTTGAAATTGCAGGCAACACTTCAAACGGGGGCAATGCTGTTGAGATTGACTTTGACGCCCTCGTCATCTACGACAAGGACAGTGGAAACACCATTCGCAAAGTTGTTGCAGAACTTGAATATCCAAAAGAAGATGACGATTGGGTGGTTGGCGAAGGTCGGAATAAACTTGACATCTATGCTTACAATGAAGAGGATGAAGAAGCAAGCAACACCAGTTCAACCAATACCGATTCACGAGACGACGGAGATTGTGACAGCGATCAGGATTGCGTTCACTTGCCCATTTCGTCTTACATGTTCACCGATGGCGAAACGACTTACGGCGATGGTGAATGGACATTAAGCGTTCACAACGGCCAAGGAAACGATATCAAAATAGATCAATTTGTTATACGCCTCTATTACAAGTGAATTCGGGAGGGTTGTTCAATATGCGTCGCACACGTATTATCGCCACCATCGGGCCGGCAAGCGAAGAGCGTTCGCTGTTGACCCAACTCATGGAATCGGGCGTTGACGTATGCCGTCTCAATTATTCTCATGGCGAACCCGAAACCAAGACCGAACTGTACCAGCGAATCCGCTCAATTGAGGATGAACTGGGCCGCCCTACCTGCATTCTTGCCGATTTACCCGGTCCTAAACTCCGTTTGGGCTCGTTTCCGGGAGTGGTGATGCTGGAGGCTGGCTCGACGGTAGAATTGGTATGCGGCTTGAATGAAATGGAGTCGACCGATGGAAGTTCGCTTCCGGTTCAGTACGGGGGTCTCTCGGCAGAACTCAAACCCAACGACCCGATTTTGATTGCAGACGGCCTCATTCGAATGGTGGTCGTACAAACGCCTGGAACTCCAAATTCAACGGTGACGTGCCGTGTTGAAGATGGCGGTCCAGTAAGCAGTCGCAAGGGAGTCAACGTTCCAGGTACCCTGGTTGAACTGCCAGCAATTGGTCCAAAAGACGAGAAAGCCATGGCTCATGCACTTGAACAAGGCGCAGATTACATCGCTGTGAGTTATGTCAGGACTGCTGAGGATTTGATTCCCGCAAAGAATGCGGTGAAAGCAGCATCAATGCATGTCCCCATCATCGCAAAAATCGAACATCCATCGGCATTGGTCAATCTTGACTCGATCCTTGATGTAGCTGATGCTGTTATGGTGGCGCGGGGAGATTTGGGCGTTGAGATTCCCCTTGAGGACGTTCCATTGGCGCAACAGACCATTATTGACAAAGCTCTTGAACGAGGCATGCCCGTCATTGTTGCGACTCAAATGTTGGATTCAATGACGCTTCAACCGCGACCAACACGAGCAGAAGTGAGTGATGTATCCACTGCGATTCGTCATGGAGCCACCGGCGTCATGTTGTCGGGAGAGACAGCATCAGGAATTTATCCTCTCGAAACGGTCAAAACGATGGCTAAGATTGCTTACGCAACCGAACAAGGCCTTGCATCACACGACCAGCGGCCAAATGCACTCGCTCGATTCCGTTCGACGCGCGCTGTCGCGCATGCGGGCGTTGAACTCGCAAAGGAAGCTGGCGCAACTCGAATTGTTGTCGCTACCGAACACGGCAACGCGCCGCGTTTGGTTTCCGGTTACCGACCGGACATCCCAGTTACTGCCGTCAGCGACCGGTTGCGTGCGCTCAGGAGAACTTGTTTGTTGCCGGGCGTGGATTCCGTTCTGGTGAAAGAACACGAACGTGGTTCGCAAACGATGAAAGAGGCGGTTCGGTTGTTATCGCTTCAAGGTCGAATTGGGCCAGGCGAACGGGTGGTCACCATATCAGGCAGCCCACTTGCTATGCGTGGAGCAACCAGCACGCTTAGATTGTACCGTATTGACGAGAACGGTGAAATCGTGGGTTCACAGTGACTCAGGACTACCTTTTTCCATAACTTGATCCA
Source organism: Candidatus Poseidonia sp. (assembly GCA_029250625.1). Taxonomy (GTDB): domain Archaea; phylum Thermoplasmatota; class Poseidoniia; order Poseidoniales; family Poseidoniaceae; genus Poseidonia. The sequence continues at coordinate 7,355 of JAQXEX010000095.1, forward strand.
AATTCAAGAAAATGGAACGCGTCGCGGCTTTCATATAGGGGTTGCTTTTCGGAAGGCTTGCTAAGGAGCGATTACCATGCCATCACAATGGGAAGACAGAAGCAAGCCACACCGTAACATCGTATTTATTGGTCACGTCGACCACGGAAAGTCCACAACCGTTGGACGTCTCCTCCTCGACTCTGGTCATATTGAAGGCCACGTTATCGAAAAGAACGAGAAACTCGCTGCAGAATCCGGTAAGGCCGGTTTCGGACTTGCGTACGTTATGGACGGACTCAAGGAAGAGCGAGAGCGTGGAATCACCATTGACGTCGCTCACAAGGAATTCTTTACTCCTGACTTCTACTGGACCATCATCGATGCTCCTGGTCACCGAGATTTCGTCAAGAACATGATTACCGGTGCCTCCCAAGCAGATACCGCTGTTTTGCTCTGTGCAGCCAACGACGGTGTTAACGCCCAAACCAAGGAACACGCTTTCCTTGCAAAGGTTCTCGGAGTCAAGGGACTTATCGTCCACGTCAACAAGATGGATATTTCCGGTGTTGACTGGGCAGAAGAAAAGTACATCAAGGCCTGTGGAGAAGTATCCCAGCTCCTTAAGATGGCTGGATTCAAGCCTGACGACGTCCCAATGATCCCAGCATCATCTCTTAACGGAGATAACGTCTACAACAAGTCTGACAAGTGCTCATGGTACAAGGGACCAACTCTCTTTGAAGCCATCAACGCAACTCCTATGCCGAGCAAGCCTCTTGACAAGCCTCTTCGCTTGCCTATCCAAGATGTGTACAAGATTTCCGGTATCGGAACTGTGCCTGTTGGAAAGATCGAAACCGGTACCCTCAACGTTGGAAAGAACGTTATCTTCAACCCATCCCAGAAGTCTGGTGAAGTCAAGTCGATTGAGATGCACCACACCATGGTCGAAAAGGCCGAGCCTGGTGACAACGTTGGATTCAACGTCCGTGGACTTGCATCAACCGACATTCGCCGTGGTGACGTTGCTGGATACTCCGACAGCGAACCTACGTTTGTCCGTCACGATGAGACCTTCGTCGGTCAAATCCAACTTATGGACATTCCAAAGGCTGTCTCCGTCGGATACTGCCCAGTGTTCCACGCTCACACCGCACAAGTTGCTGTGAAGTTCATGGACCTTCTTGAGAAGACCAACAAGGCTGGAAAGGAAGCTAACCCTTCCTTCCTCAAGACCGGAGACGCATGTCTTATCCGCTTCCAACCCACCAAGCCTATGGCTATCGAACAAATGGACAAGTTCCCTGAACTTTCCCGCTTCGCTATCCGTGACATGGGTAAGACCGTCGCCGCTGGTGTCTGTCTGAAGATCGATAAGAAGTGAGCATTGCTCAAGCAATGATTGTTGATTCAAGGAGGGGTAGAGTATGGCCGCAGTGACTGTTATCAAATTAACCGGTGAAAACCACAAAGATCTCGATTCGGTTGCAGGCCAAATCAAAACCATCTGTGACACAGGCGGAATTACCCTTCGTGGGCCAATTCCCCTACCCACACGTCGACTTGTAGTCCCTGTTCGCAAGGCTCCAGACGGCGAAGGTAGCGAAACCTACGATCACTGGGAACTTCGTGTGCACAAGCGACTTCTTGAAATGGACATCTCAACCGGTAAGGACGAAAACGCCCTTCGCTTGGTCACAAAGATTCCAATTCCAGACACCGTGAGCATTGAAATTTCGATGCGCTCCGTCAACTGAAGTTCAACGCCCTTCTCATTTGAGAACAACACAAGTTCATGTTTACAACCAAAGGTTGTAAGACTCAAAGTTCAGCCTTCTCTGCAACGCCAGCGTCCATCAACCAGGTTGCTGTTGGCGTGTCAAGGAAGTGAATGTCCCCAGCCTCGAGACTGAGTTCCTCTCCTTCTTCGGTTACAATCGGTTCAGGCAGCGATTCAAGGACTCTTACGCGAACAAGTTCGTCCTGAACTGCAGCGATTTCCTCAACAGGCTCTGCAACTTCCTCTTGAGTTTCCATTGGAGGCTCTTCGATAATGGTGATTGGTTCACTCGATGGGGCAAGTTCCATTGCTGCGCCATGCTTTCCGGCAACAGGAACTGAAGTTGGTGGCAGAGGGAGTGGCTCAGAATGTGTTGGGTCTTCCAAGAGGTAGGCTTCTTCATCGTTCCATTCAACTTCAGCAAGGAGTCGGTCCTCTTCATCAGCATCGGGTTCCGCCAATGGAGGGAGGTCATCCTCAAAAGCCAAGTCGGGCGGAGGTTGAGATGTGAGTCCTGCGGAACCATCTTCCAAAAAAGCGTCAAGTTGCATGGTGCCCGGAGCATGAGTCATGGGCCTTCGAGCGATTTCACCCACGATGCCTTGCTGCATACCCTGCCAGTCGATCTCTTTCTTGAATCGGTCAACGTTGAGTATCAGGGCATGATAAAACGCTTTTTCTGCCGGGTCGTGTCGCTGCCAATCGATTGCAGGCAATTCTTGGACCATTCCAGGATTTACTGCACCCCTAAGCGACTGACTGGCTGCGTGCTGCATCATGGCTACCATCCGCTTACGAGCAAGTTCCGATGCAATTCGGCGAATGTTCGTTTGGCGTTTCTGCAAATTTTGGAGTCGCATATCAGTCGCTCCCTTTCGCATCATTTCTTGAATGTCCAAATCAAGACTTGAGAGCAACCTTCGAATCATTTCCCAGAAGTCCTGACGGGGCAGGGGGACAGGTACATGACGAGGTAACTGTTGACGATGAGTCGTGAAGAGTTGTTCCTCAATCTCACGCGCTTGAGCGCTATCGAGATCACGAAATGAGGACATCAGTCGGGTCGTGCAGGTGACTTGATTTGAACCCTTTTCCCAACTTGGTTTGAGTTGGCGTGCGATGATGCTTCAAAGACACCCTTTCATATCCAACAACCTCGCCCTTAAGGGCAAGGTGAGAAGAAATTGCTTGCAAAAGTTCCGTCAAAGCGCTTGCTGCAAAAACGCAGCTCTGCATTTTTGATGGCGCTCATGATGATGGTCACCTCCTGGACCGCGGCTGTATCCTATCCTCTTGAAGAAGAACCAGCACCTTCCATGGCCCAGACATACCTGCCTCAAGTGAATGCAACGGGAGTTTCATTGACTCAAAACAATGCTCTCTCAATTCCTTACAACGAGACGTTCCTTGGCGGGAACCTTTCAATCACTCCAGAATGGTTGGACGACGAAGATTCATCATCCTCGTTTGGTATTGACTCCGGGAACGGATGGATTGGAACCCACAACGGAACTCAAGGGATCGGCCGTGGAGGCCAATTGAGCCTCGCTTCACAACAATCCATCGCCACGCTCACCGATTTTGAAACCCTTGTTGAAACAGCAGTTGGTTGGAGGGGTACAGGTCTGCATCATTCAGTGTGGGGCATTACTCAACCAGGAAGTTGGACCACAAACAGTTCTCACAACCTTCCGCTTTCATCACCCTCCGGCCAAAATGTCGTAGGCACCGTTCACCCCCACGACCTGCAAGCGAACATGACCGGCTGCCTCATTTCACCGTCGTTCTCAATTCCAGGATTTGTAAAAAACTACACGCTCTCTATCGACCAATGGTTGGCCTTGGACGATACTGACGCTGCTTGGATGGAGTGGAGGCCTTCTACACAAAATGCATGGCAGACCTTGGTTCCAACAGGCGGGTACAGCAACGTCTCTAGTCTCACAAATACTCCTTCTCAAACCTGGTCGGGCCAGTCAAGTCAATGGCAGACCACCCAATTTTCTCTTGACGCAATCCTTCCTAGCGGCGCCACGACGCTTGAATTTCGTATGTGTTTCCAAACCTCCTCTACCCCTTCCCTTCGTGGAGGATGGTTCCTTGATAACATGAACCTCTCAAACGCCGGCGATCTTCCAGGCGTTTGGTTTCACGGAAACCTCACTGGTTCGTATGCACCGGATGCTTACGGAATATTGCGAGTTGGTGCGAATTTAACGGGGATGACGGGACCGCTTGATTTGGAATTCTGGGCGAATTGGGACCTTGAAGGAAGTTTTAACGACAACATGCAAACCTTCCTGAGCCTCGATAATGGAACAACATGGCAGCTTCTATCTGGCCTTCCGGGCCTTCCGGGCAACGGGTTTAACTGGCAAGGAACCTATTACATGGACGAATCCAATCGTTGGGTGCCTCAGGTGTATTCGCTTCCAGCCAATGCCTCCACTCATGTTAACGCCAGTCATGCGCTCTTGGAATTCGTAGTGCTTACCAGTTCCCAGGTTGGGTTTGGTGGAAGCGGTTCATCCGGTTGGGAAGGGATCATGATCGATGATGTTTCAGTTTACAGCAACATCGGCACGTCCTTGGAGCAAAAGAAACTTTTAGCAAACTTCTCAACCCAGCCTTCCGGTACAGTGGGAAGTTCTGAGGGATGGCTCCCTCCTCCAAATGGAGACACCAACGAATGGCAGTGGACCAACCAATACGGGATGAACGGTGCTTCGTTTGACGTGGACACGTTTGAATCCTCGTTGACCACGCCCTCTGGATGGTACGTTGAAGGAACTGGCGTACAAGCATGGGAAATCGGTCAAACAAGGAACACTTCGGGGTACGGCCCTGGAGCGTTCCACTCGGGCCTCAATGGTGCAGCAATCAACCTCACTACACGTTACCAGCCTAACATTTACACACATTTGGTCAGCCCAGAGTACGTCGTTCCAGAAAACGCGACCGCTCGTCTCACGTTTCGCTCATGGATTTGCTCAGAAGCAGATTGGGATGGAGGAGCAGTGTCCATTTCCACCGACGGAGGTGACTCGTGGTGGTTTTTACCGGTCGATACGACCTCCTTTCACGACCAAATCTCAACTCCAAACAGCAATTCACCGTTTTACGGAGAAGGTATCTTTGACGGTTCAAACGTAGCTGGAGGCTGCGGTGGAAACAAAGCCCCTCGTGGTTTTGATCTGATGACAAAAGACCTTTCCAACCTCTCTGGAAGTACGGTGCGGGCTCGTTTTTCGTTCTTTTCAGATTCCTACATTGAAGCCGATGGCTGGTACATTGACGATGCTGGAATTGAAGTTGATGTGTTTGAAGGAGAAGGGTCTTGGACATCACCAGCGCTCTATCCCGATGATAACTACGGTTACGGTTTGGTTGATGGATGGGTCGATGTTCCGGACGACACAGCGATGGTCATCGACGTCTTGGACGCCAGTGGGGCGATTATACCCGGGCACAATGACCTTGAATTACCGTTTCATTTGACGGTGGACCCCATCGAACACCCCGTCGTCCGCATTCAAGTCCATATGAGCACTCTAGATGCATTGGTTACACCTCTTATTCACAGTTTAACGGTTGGTTCCACAGTTTACATCGGCCCTCAGTACCTTCAATCATTTGCATCGTTCCAACAATCGGTATTGAGCAGCGAAGGATTCCTTCAGGTCAATGGAGCCGTAGGGGCTGAATTACCTCCTGTTGCACTTTGCCCGCATTCTGGATATCGATTGACCGCCTATGGAGCCAATTTGACATGGACCAATGCAAGAGCCCAACTCGCCAGCTCGTCTTATTCAAGCGCAAATGGCGGGGTGAACCACCTCAACATGTCTTATCTTGGTTCACCAGAACTTGTTCACTCCCTTCGGGTTGACGCAAGCGGTGGAGAAGTCTTCCACCGAGCAAAAATAACACTTGAATGCGTCTCACCGCCCAATTCGCCCCACCTTCAACTCGGCCTCAACAACCTCAGTCTCTGGCAGTGGGATGAAACAGGAACCTCCCCATCGTTTGGACTGAACCAACAATTTTCACACGCCGAGTATGACCAGCAGCAATGGCAGTGGAACGCCACAGCCCCCTCGCCCTCAGTCTCAGTTAATTCCCTGCCCTATCGGCTGTATTACACTGCTATTGTACCGACCGCCGCAGTGAACGCTCTCATTCCAACCACTGCGTTGCATATTCTCGTTACCAATACAAGCGGAAGCATGAACTTGCTGGTGAACGGGGTGATTCAAACTACGGTTTTGGGCCCAACCAGCCAGATCTACACGTCCAATCAAACCTGTCAGAATCCAATCGTTCAACGGTCTTATGGAACCGGTTTGGATCTGGTCACATGCGAACTTTCCATTCTGCTCCAGGGGCAAGGTGACCTGAAGGTAATTGATTTCCAATACATGCACGATGTGCAAACTTACGACATAGAGATTCCCGAAGCACTCCTTAATCAGGCCAAACAAGCGTCATTTACGGGCGATATGCGGGCAGTTCTCGACCTCCCTCTCCACATCTCAACTCAGAGTGGGGGTCTCACGGTTGATCTGTTGACCCAGACCGCTCCATTGATGGTTGAATCTGTAGAGGAAATGGAGCACACACGCTGGCTTCCGGGTGAATCAATTACGATTGTAACACACCATCAGCGAATCAACCCTGTTGATTTAGCGGAAGATGCGTCCGACTTCCAACAGGTTGAACTTCTTCTTTCACGAACAAACAATGTTGCGAACGCCTTTGTTCACGCCAGGGCCGAACGGTTTGACACAACACCCCGTTTCCTTCATCTGAATGGCATGGGTCTTGCACCGATCAACGCCTCAAGTTCTCAAGTCTCGTGCGATACAAATTCCTGCACCATTACCTGGGTGTTTACCAGTACTTGGCTTCTTGACGATGTTGACGACCTCTACGTACTGACCTATGGAACCGACACGGACGGATTGCAAACAGGGCCAGCAATTTCGGTGAGGAAAACCAATTTCAATGAAGTCGAAAATGATATGGAAATCATTCAATTTGAAGTCACAGATGACCTGTCGAGGAGATTGGATGATTGGACGAACCCGCTTTGGCCATTCCATCTTTCAAACAATCGTTCAATGCTTGCAGAGGGCCGCGTTCGGATGGAGGGAATCTCCAACGAATGGATTTCTGAAGGTGAGGCTGAAATTCAAATCAACATACACACCGTCCCCCCCAAGAACGAATCTGGCGGTCCTGATGAGTGGCCTGGTTCATCTGTGAATTGGTCACAAAGTTGGACAACTGAAGTGGGTCCTGATGGGCGTTTTTCTCTTCCGCTCATCTCTCCACAGTTATCGGATGAACTGCCGAGCAACACATGGCTGCAAATACAACCAACCATCTCCAGGGCAGGCCCTTTGAATGCTTCTTTATCCACAAGCGAAGACAGAACGGTCATCATCACGCCAGTCCGGTTCCTCTTTGACATCGTATCTCCAACTGTGACATCACTGACAATCTTGGATTCGGGAGAAGAGGTTCTGGCCGACGGCCATGTTTGGACGAATGGACAAGACATCCCCATCCGCCTCAACATCATGGATGTTGAGGGTGTCTCATCTCAGTTGAGTGTTTTCTCATGGATGGAAGCACGGGACGATTCCAATGATGATGGAATCATGGACCCAAGTGAATACAAACAAGAAAACGTGAGCCTCAACATCGGTCGTACGGAGTTGGAGGTTGATTTACCGCTTCTTTCATGGACGGATGCAGTTGGCTTCGCAAGTGACATGGGTCGCGTAAGTATCGTTCTAGAAAGCAAGGATTTGGGTGGGAATTACCTCGAAGGTGGAGGTTCATTTGGTGAAGCGAATGACCTTGCTACATTTACGGTGCAAATGCGTTACGATACGCTCCTCAACACAGAAAGCATTGACATGGACCTTGTAAACAACTCGCTGTTGGCTGGTAAAGAACATACGTTCTCATTTGAGATATCGGACGGAAACGGTCTAAATTCACTTGAAAGCATCCGGTTTGCATTGCTGGGAAGAGATCAACCCGACGTATGCAACATTCATTACGAGCCTCGCTTTGCAGAAGTTCTGTTCGATGAACCCTGTTTCATGGAAGAACCTACTGTGTCGGTTACGCAGCAGCCTCTCACCACTTTGTTTCAAATCCAAATCACGTTCCGACTGGAATGGAACGCAACCTTTGAGTTGATGGCAGAAGGAGGAACGCCTTCTCTCAAGGTCTTTGACGAGGGCAATGACTTGGGGTTGGGCTTGTCTAAAATTAACCGACTTTCATGGGTGGCCTCTAACAGCCTCGACATGCGCTGGCTCAACATCAGCGACACGACACAACCTCTAGGTTCAAACAACGAAACGACCTATTGGTTCCACCGCAATGACCGAGTCCATCACGAAATTGGCCTCTTCCATGCAGGCACCGACCATCTTGCGGAATTCCTTCCCGAGCAGGGTCAGTTAACCTGGCAGCTGACTGATGGTGAACGAAAAGAATCGGGCAACATCACACATTCAAACAATGGGTTGTTTGTCTTCGATGTAATGATGAACGAGAATACATTGTATCACGATTATGGAGGATTGCAAGTTGATGTTCTCGGGTTTTCTGGATACAATTTGACATCGTTAGAATACGACGTTATTGTAGACGACCTCGCTCCTCAACTTACACTTGCACCGGGGTCGCTTCAAGGGATTGCTTCCGATTCGCTTCAAGCGGTACCGTTGATGCTGATGGTCAGTGATGACACACACATGCCCCCCGAGCCATTGATTCTCCACCACGTGTTTTACCGAATGGGAGAGGAAGTTGAGGGGTCAAGGGGCCAGACACTGGTTCCACTGAACCTTTCATTGAATACGAAATTCATCTATGAGTCAACATTGAACCTCGAACCAAGCGATGTAGAACTTCAGCGTAGTGACTTGCTTGTTGTCTGGTTTGAAGGGGCAGACCGTTCAGGACGTCCGTTGGTGGGATTGGGAACTTCTGATGACCCGCTTCGAATTGGAATCACTTGGGTGGCGTTTGAGCCGACATTTACCGATATCTCCGCCCTTCCGTTCCGACCATCGGTCGGAGAAAATATTTCGGTCTTTGTTCGGATTGCAAACAGTGGATTGCTGGACGGTAATTTGACGGTTCATCTACGGGACGACGAAGGAGTCCTCCTCCAAACAGAAACGCTCTCACTTTCCCGAGGTGAATGGTCAAATTTTGTTTGGGAAGTAGAAGCATGGAAAACAGGACGGCTTGGCTTGACGGTGGAAATTGAAAACATGACGCCAAGAGTCCCTGTCCCTTTGGCCGATATTAAGAGTGGTGAGCCAGATGCCGCTCAGGGAGAGATGGCTTTGCTCAGTCTGTCCTTGCTCTCGGTAGTCTTGGCTGGAATGGTGCTGTTTGTCACACGGCAACGATGGGAAGAACGGGAGGAAATCTACCAACGAGCAAAAATACGGCGCATCGTTTTTGGAACTCGCCCTCCGCCCCGGCCGCAAGAACTCACGGACACCTCGCGAGAGGAATAGTCAAGAAGAGAAGGCATCAGCCCGAACCAAGAAGCCGGGGTACCCGAGTGGTCAAAGGGGGTGGATTCAAGCTCCTCTGCATATTGCTTCGCAGGTTCGAATCCTGCCCCCGGCACCTTTTTTCCGTTCAAATGTTACAATGAAGGGAATTCAGTTAATAGTTAAGGTTCGTAGTGGACATTATGTCCACGCAGCATGACGCCACCGACTTGGACCAAGGATTTTTCAAGTTCCCTGTTCCGACATGGAAGGGCATGATTGGATATGCTATCGCATTAAGCATGTTTATGACAGCGTTGACCATGTTTTCTTCCGGCCAGTCCATTCCAGACATCCCTCAATTATCGGAGGCCGACCGACTCGATGAACTTGGAGACATTGATTCCTACAACTTTCAACTCCTTCAAGATGGATACGAGCAACCCCAATATCAAAGCAACAAAGCAGCCTTTTTGTTGGTTCCGTTGGAATTGGAAGAAGGCAGAATCGGCACAGAAGGCTGCTATGAAAGCGAAGACGATGAGGGCAATACCGAGATTAATTATGGCTACGACATAGAAGAAGGGTCTGTTCTCACGTTTAGAGATCAAGCGGGCGATTCCATCACCTCCTCATTTGATAAATCAGGAACATTAGATCCGGAGGGCGATTTTTTCAGCCAATATTGCACTGAAACCTGGCACCGTGATGTCAAAGGCTACGGGCAAGACAACAGCGAAAATCGGATCTTGATGGCTTACATGCTGGTTCAAAACGAACCAAACGAATATTATCAACTCCTATCGTTCACTGAAATCAGTGGTTTCAATGATTACGAAAACCCACCCGAGATTACACAACGTGAAGACGCAGGCCGCTTCGCTCTCTTGGCCAGCGGAATAGGAGGCTTAATTTTCATGTACAGTACTCCTACTTCCCTCAGTTATGCGTTAAGGAAAATCCGAAAATCAAACCACACCAATGCAAAAGAGACCGCTTCCGCAGCGGGCGTCCTTGGGTCGGATGGGAGGCAGTTCCAACATTGCGGCCCTCACGGCGAGATCATCGGCCCTGCAAATCAACTGTTTCGGGATGCGTATAGTGACTGGCTGTTTGGATGCCCCCCTCTTCCTACATCGTACTCCAATGTCTTCACAAAAGACGGCGATGGTTCACTTATCCCCGAACATCCTCAACGCATCGGAACACCACGTCCTGCAATGATGACTCCCTACAGTTTAGGAGCCCTCACGTTCGCATTGTCCTTCATTTGGTTATCTTCCGACCTTCGTGCTCGGGACGGCTCTGAAATTCATACGTTGATTGGATACGTTATGACGTTCTTTGTCACAATCATTAACATTCTATGGTTCTTCAGCGCTTACAAACAAGCGAAGTTATCTCAAACCATCAACGACCTGCCAACGAGTCCGATTCGAAGTGTTGCGGTTGGCCAGGCTGAGGTCGTTGGACAAGTACGTCCATCCAGCGCTGGAACGCCAGCATTTACGGTTGGAGGCAAAGAAATGCAGGGGACCGTTCTCTGGACCTGGTCCTCGTACAAGTATGTCTGTCGGCAAACAGACGATGGCCAAGAATGCGGTTGGGAACATCGAGAAACTAAAAACGGCGGTGTTCCATTTGTTTTGCACGACGGTACGGGGGGAATGATCATCGATCCAAGTCTGTGGCAAGCGGAAAATAAAACATTAAATCTTGGCTCATGCGTAGCAGCTTGGGAGTCTGGGAAATGGAAGTGGACGGTCAATGCCATCGGCGTTGGCGACCCACTGTATGTCCTGGGTGATTGTGTTCCAAGATCGCGAGAACATCTTGATGCTTGGGGTGGAGATGAAACAGAGGGCAGTGCGCTGGTTACAATGGTTCCATCGACTGAAACAGGCGAGGGTTCCATCATGAGTTTGGGTACTGAGTTGGACGTAGTTGCTCAGCGTAGGTCCAGATTTGAGATGCTCATTGTCCCAATCATCGTGTTCACGTTTGGAATCTTCATGTTCTTGAATTACACGCCGTGAATGTTTGCTCTGAAAGGTTGAAATGCCCATTCGGGAAGGGAAGTGCATGGAGATTCTTCAAAGTGAGTTGGGCGACCTTGAGGCCATTCTCTCGCTCTACGATGAAGCGACGGCATTGCAACAGTCCAAAGGGACGGTTCAATGGCCCAAAATCAGCTCAGAACTTGTTGAAGCAGAGATTCGTGAGGGCCGTCAATGGAAGCTTCTGATCGACGGAGAACTCGCATGCGTTTGGGTTGTTGCCTATGATGATGAACTCATTTGGGGGCCGACAGAACCGTCTCTTTTTCTCCATCGAATCGCCAACCATCCGATGCAACGTGGAAACGCTTTGGTTGGCGTAGTGGTTGAGTGGGCCAAAACCCAATGCGTCGAGAATAACCTTCGGTTCATACGCCTTGACACGGTAGGTTACAATCCCGGACTTATTCGCCTGTATACGAGCCATGGGTTCAGTTCATTGGAGCCGGTAACAATCGCTGACCCTTCGAATCTGCCTGCACACTATGCAGAAGATGCTGCTTATCTCTTTGAAATAGACCTCCTCGCAACGGATTAAATTCTGCTTGAACCGAGTTCCAATCGCCTGTTCACATCATCCCCGTCCGGAGGAAATCGGGGATAATAATATAACAGCAAGAACCTTCCGAGAGGCAAGGAAGGAAGAACAATGAACAACAAATTGCTAACCACACTAATGGCTTTAGCTTTTATGACCGCTGCCCTAGCAGGTTGTACAAGCAACGATGAAGACGAATCAGAAGATGATTCGACTGAAGAAACAGACGTCGTCACAGACGTCGTCAAGATTGGGTTCCTCAACCCAGCAACTGGACCCTTGGCTCAAGATGCAGCTGGGTTCGAGTACGGTGCACTTCAAGCAGCTATTGACTTGAACGCAGCACAAAACACAACCACCTTCGAAGTGGTTGTTGCTGATTCAGGCTGTGACGGTACTACCGGTGCTGCAGCCGCTCAAACATTGGCTGACGCAGGAGTCGTTGCTGTCGCAGGAGCTGCGTGCTCCGGCGCATCCATGGCTGCTAACGCAGTGCTTTCCGCTGCAGGAATCCCAATGATTTCCTACGCATCCACTAACCCAAGTCTCAGCAACGCTACGGCTTACCCTGACTTTTTCCGTGTCGTCCCTAGCGACGCCATCCAAGGACCTGCAGCAGCAGCAATGATGGCCACTTTGGATGCAGAATCCCCAGCAATCCTCCACATGACCAACGATTACGGCTCAGGATTCGCTGACGCTATCGAAGGCGCATGGGACGGCGATGTTTGTGCTAAGATTGGCTACGCTGAAACCGCTACAGACATTTCCTCTGAAGTCGCTCAAATCGCTAACGCTGGCTGCGACTCGGTCTTCATGGTTTCCTACGTTACCGACGCCGCTCTTATCCTCAACGAAGTCGCAACACAAGGACTGGACATCATGCTCTTCTCTGGCGACGGACCTGCAGGCGAAGGACTTCTTGAAGAACTCAGTGACGACAGCGTTGCAGACGGTCTAACCGTGACCACGCCTCGTGCTGGCTCTTCCTTTGGTGACTTTGAAGCACGATATGTTGCAGCAGACATCCCAAGTATCAAGCAATACGTCTTGACTTCCTACGATGCAGTTACCATCATTGGTGAAGCATACAACTTGAATGGAACCGACATGAGTGGCTCAATCTCCACCGTTGGAACTGCTTTCGAGGGTGCAAGCGGCCTTCACACCTTCCTTGACAACGGCGATGTTGGTGGCGCAGGTTACGATATCTGTGACTACTACGCAGACGGTGCCTCCGATGGAGAGTACGAATGTGTTGCATACTGGACTGTTGCAGAAGGTGTTGTGATCCCAGCTGAAGTCATCAAACTTGGATTCATGAACCCGCTCACTGGACCTCTAGCACAAGATGCTGCTGGATTCCAATACGGTGCACAACAAGCAATTGTTGACTTGAACGCCATGTACGGAGACTTTGGGGTTGAATTCCAACTTGTTGAAGTAGACTCTGGTTGTGACGGTACTACCGCCGCTGCTGCTGCACAGACTTTGGTTGACTCCGGTGTCATCGCCGTCGGTGGTGCTGCATGTTCCGGTGCAACCATGGCTGCTAACGCTGTGTTGTCGGCTGCAGGAATCCCAATGATCTCCTATGCATCCACGAACCCAAGCCTCAGCAACGCAACTGCCTACCCTGACTTCTTCCGCATCGTTCCTTCTGATGCCATTCAAGGACCAGCAGCAGCTGCAATGATGGCCTCAATGAACGTTTCCAACCCTGCTATCATTCACATGACCAACGACTACGGCTCAGGATTTGCAGACGCTATCGAAGACGCATGGGACGGCGAATTGTGCCAGAAGATTGGATACTCAGAAACTGCAACCAGTGTTGCCTCTGAAATCACACAAATTTCTAACGCTGGTTGCGACGCTGTGTTCATGGTCTCCTACGTGACCGACGCTGCTTTGATTCTCAACGAGATCTCAACCCAAGGACTTGACATCAAGCTTTTCTCTGGCGATGGACCTGCCGGCGAAGGACTTCTTGAAGAGCTCAGTGACGACGTCGTTGCTGACGGACTCTACGTCACCACGCCACGTGCAGGAGACTCCTTCGGAGACTTCTCTGATCGCTACGATGCTACAAACATCACTTCGATCAAATCCTATGTGTTGACCAGTTACGACTCAATCATGATGCTCGGACAAGCGGCTCTTACTGATGCAGACACTCCTAGTGAAGCAATCAACTCAGTCGGTACAGCATACGAAGGCGCAAGTGGACTCCACACCTTCCTTGCTAATGGCGACGTTGGTGGAGACGGATACGATATCTGTGGCTACGCTGCTTCTGACGCTGCTGATGGAACCTTCACCTGTACCAAGTACTGGACGGTTGCAGGCGGAGTCGAAGATAACGCTGAATGAGCTTGTTTGCACTAATCCTGCAGGGGTTTTTACCCTAGGGACTGGATGCATAGATAGGAACGATATGCGGAGGCTTTGTTGAATGGATTCAGAGCACGAATCAAAGGACAAATCCTCCCTATCCCTTCGGTGGCAGGAACTCCCTCGCCTCAAGCGAAGGCTCGTGATCGCAACAGTCGTGGCTATTGATGCCATACTGGGATTGCTGTTTCAATCGGGCATCGGCAACGGCATTGATGCGATACTGCTGGGAAACCTCCCCAATGACATGGTTTGGCTGTCACAGTCAATCCAGCTCATATCGATGGGGTTCCTCCTGGTGAAGGTCGTCTTTGATGACGTGCAGCACGGGTGGCTTAGAACCGTTTTGATGGCGTTCTCGCCGTTATTCCTGCTCTTCGTCGTATTGTTCACCATAGAGTTGTTGATGATTGGACTTGATACAAGCGCCGTCATCTACTTCAATTTGAGCTCAATTGGATTTAGCACCTTGACATGGTCATCGACATACCTAGCAATCGCCGTTGGTTGTACCTTGACGTACAGCGTTCAGCGATACGGGAATTTCGCTCAAAGCGAATTTTTCATGCTGGGAATGTACGTCGCAATCATGATCGTTTGGATGGACTACTTCTTTCCGCTCGTATCGGTTCCTAAGGACGGTGTCTTGGTTTGGACCGTTTTGCTTTGGACGCTTCTTGGTGCCTTTGTCTTAACAGGTCTTGCTGGAATCATCATTGACCGTTTGGTCTTCAGAGGATTCCGTGACCGAAAGTCAAGTGCTGACGTCATGATGATTGCATCTCTGGGCGTTGCTCTTATTTTGAGAGCGATTGTTTACCTGCGTTTTGGTGCAGGAACGAAATTGTTTGAGCCGGACATTGACTGGCGTATTGCTCGTGAGCAGCGGTTTGAAGCACCCACAATGTTGACGAAACTCAACCTAGGGGACCGTTCTCTTGCAAGTGACGCCACCTACACTCACGGTTCTTGTGAAAATGTAGGTACAGCATCCAATCCAGTGTATGAAAAAGTCGTCAGTGAGGGCTCAAAGCCCATTGCAGACGTGTACTCAGTGGGCTCAGATTGCGTCACCGAACTCACTGCAAATTATTCCTACTACAACGCAGCCATGCCTTTCGTCATCTTCGCTTCGGTTGGTTTGTTGCTTCTTTTGTTGACCAAGACCCGCCTTGGTCGTCGCATGCGCGCTGTGGCCGACAACCCAGAACTCGCTGCAAGTTGTGGAATCAACGTAGAGCGCGTTCACATGATGAGCGCTTTCCTGTCAGCAGGTATTTCTGGACTTGGAGGGGCAATTTTTGCCATGACCATCCGCTACAGCCCCGAGACTGGATTTACTCTACTTTTGCCTGCTTTTGCTGTCATCGTACTCGGAACCATCGGTTCGATACCGGGAGCGATTGTGGGAGCACTCCTGATTGGATTTGTCCGCTCAGTGTCCTCTCCTATTTTGATGGGAATTGGAACCCCCTTGGATCGTTCAAATTATGCGAACCTTGCCGAAGTTATGCCTTATGTCATGATTATTGCAATCCTTTTGGTTATGCCGAAGGGAATTGGCGATGCCTACGATAAATGGAACATCAAACGGATTCGAACACGAGCTGCAGAAGATTTCACTCCCAATGTGAAACGAGCGTCAATTTTGGGAATTTTCTTTGCCCCCCTCGGGCTTCACCATTTCAGCGTCCGTAACAGCCTCCGTGGCCAACGATATCTTCTTGGGACATTCGCAGCATACATCACCTACGTCTTCAGCCGGTTTGTTAAGGAGCACTCCATTGCTGACAGTGACATTTTCAATACCTTGACAGGCGGTGACAAAACAATTGCTCTGTCTCATGCCCCTGAAACCTACACTGCTGTCCAACAAGAAGCCTGGCTATCGTTTATGCAGGCTGAGCATGTTTTGGTGGAACTCATCTCAGGTATCGGGATGTTGCTCTGGCCTGCGGTACCCATTCTCTTCTATCTCATCGCATGGCGTGAAGCCTACTTCACACTCCAGGGCAAAGAAATGAAGAAATCAGCACCATTTGCCGGTATTGCCTTTGTTTCCAGTCGCTGGGATGCTGTAAGTACCCGCTGTGGAACCATGTGGCGTGAGACCACGCAAGCAGTTGATGCAAAGATTGGCTTCATCGGAGTTCATGCACATCGTTTGGTCAACACCGGGAAAACAAAGGTCCTCGATACCGTTGTTGACAAACGCAACAGCGCCCTCAAGAAATTGAACATGTCTTATGGGCGAGAAAGTGAACTTGGTTCTTGGGTATTGTTCGGGATTTTGGCTATCGTTATGGCCTGCCTCATCTATTGGCTCCCCGTGGCGGATTCGGACCAAGCAAGCTTTGTGAAAACGCTTCAACTGTCCAACGTCATGGTTACGTTCGCTATTTTTGCAATTCTCGCTCTTTCGCTTAATTTGCATACCGGGGTCACCGGCCAGCTCAACTTTGGTGTCATCTTCTTTGCCGCCATCGGAGCCATTACGGTTGGTATTCTGACCGCACCCAAAGAACTGCATGGCTACGATTGGCCAATTGCTTACGCCGTGATGTTTTCGATGTTCCTAGGCGCCCTGGCTGGGTGGTTCCTTGCCTATCCTACAGCCCGCCTGCGAAGTGATTACTTCGCCATCATTACGATTTCACTTGGAGAAATTGTTCGGGTGTTGCTCAGCGGAGAGCCACTCCTCCGAGCAGGCTCATGGGGCAGTGCTGTTGGTATCTCTCGGTACAAATTGCCGCTTCAAGAATGGTGGTTCTGCGGAGATTCCGTTCCAAACGATGCAAACGGAAACCCTCTCTCTCCTGTGGCCTGTTCCAGGGATGACAGCATTCAGAGCATGGCAGCAACCGTTGGTGAATGGCTTAACCTCGGCCAACCTGCACCGTACATGTTTGTCCTTGCCGTCATAGGCCTCACTGGTTTAATCCTGAGTTGGTGGTTGCTCAACACGGTTCTTAAATCGCCTTGGGGGCGAATCCTCCGAGCCATCAGAGAAGACGAAGAGGTTGCACAACATCACGGTCACGATGTTTTGCGTCACAAGGCAGCAAGCCTTGCGTTAGGTGCCTCAATTGCAGCCTTCGCAGGAGCGCTTTGGGCATGGAAGCTCACAGGGTTCCAACCGTCGTTCATGTCTCCAGCCAAGACCACGTTCCTGGTCTGGGCTGCGTTTATCATTGGTGGGGTTGGAAACAACCGTGGAATGATCATCGGAGCATCAATCATTGTCCTCATGGAATTTGTGTTCAACGTGCTTGTAGCAGGTCAAGGAAGTTCCGACCTCCCTCTCAACGAAGTTGCCGCTACCATTGACGGTTGGTTTGAATGGCTTGTGATTGAACAGGTCCAAGTCATGTGGATTTGCATCGCAATTGTCCTTCTTGCTCATCTTGTCAAATGGGAATCAGTACGGGAGACCTTCTTTTGGATCGGTCTTCTCTTCGCCTGTGGCTCGTTCTTCTTTGATGAGCGATCAATTGAGGAGGCTTATCCAACCGGAGTCGTTCGTGCTGGAATGGCTTATGTCAAGGTCTTGCTCATCGGCCTTCTCATTGTCTTTTCATTGCGTTACAATCCCAAGGGGTTGCTGCCAGAGGTTCCTTACCGGCCTCCACATCCAGCTGGAAAGGGGGTTGAAGAACAATGAAGCCACTTTTGTCAGTGAAGAATTTACGAATGGAATTCGGCGGACTTGTGGCTGTTAAGGATGTCTCCTTTGAGGTCAAGAAAGGTGAGTTCATTGGCTTAATCGGTCCAAACGGATGCGGCAAGTCAACCACTTTCAACTGCATCAGCGGTCTTCTGCAACAAACTTCAGGAACCGTTGAAGTGTTTGGAAAAGACGTCTCTGATAAGCGACCGGACCAAATCCAGAAGCTCGGTATGACACGTACCTTCCAGCACACTCGTCTTTGGAAGGACATGACGGTGATCGAGAACATGCTCGTCCCACCGCGCAAGCAGTTCTCACCAAATCCAATTCTATCTTTGTTCAGAGGACGTTCGCGCCCTGCAGAAAAAGAACGGCTCGCTAACGCCTTTGCCGTGTTGGACCAACTCGAAGTACCTCACATGGCCCACAATCTTGCAAGTGAACTCTCAGGCGGTCAAAGCAAACTTGTTGATATCGGGCGCTCAATGATGGGAAGTCCAGATTTGTTGTTGCTGGACGAACCTGTTGCAGGCGTTGCCGGCCCTCTGGCCATGAAAATTTTCACGAATTTGCGAGAACTCGTTGATACAACAGGGATTTCTGTCCTCGTCATTGAACACAACATGGATTTCATCTTGCGCCAAGGTGTTGACCGCATTGTCGTCATGAATGAAGGTGAAGTCCTGATGGTCGGAACTCCAGAAGAAGTCAAATCCAACCGGGCAGTCATTGAAGCCTATCTCGGTGGTGCCAGCGATGGAGGTGAAGAAGAATGACCCGAATGCTTGATGTCAAAGGGTTGACCGCTGGATACGGAAGCGTACAGATCCTCTACGGAGTAGACCTTTACGTTGACAAGGGAGAATTCGTAACCATCATCGGCCCCAACGGATGTGGTAAATCCACTTTCATCAAGGCACTGTTTGGTATTGCAACCTATTACGACGGCGAAGTATCCTACGACGGTGAATCCATTGAGAAATTGCGTACAGACCAACTGGTCAACAAAGGAATCGCCTATGTCCCTCAAGTGAATAACGTGTTTCCTACGCTCTCGGTTGAAGAAAATTTGCAGATGGGTGGTAATTCACTTTCAAACAAAGTTCTGAAAGAGCGCATTGAGCGCGCCCTCAACATGTTTCCTGATCTACGATCAAGAGAGCACGACTTGGCTGCTTCACTCTCCGGTGGCGAGCGTCAGATGCTTGCTATCTCACGTGCCTTGATTTCGGACCCCTCTTTCCTGCTTTTGGATGAACCTACGGCAGCCCTTTCACCGCTTTATCAACAACAGATTATCGAACGAATCGACAACTTACGTAAAGAAGGCATCACGGTCCTCATTGTTGAGCAAAATGCCCGCTTAAGTTTGGCTCGTTCGGACCGAGGTTATATTTTCGCAAACGGAAAGGTTGTCCACACTGGGGATGCGGACTTTATTCTCAACGACCCTGAGATTGGGGAATACTTCCTCGGCTCTCACGATGATTGAGATAATTCCATAGAATCAGGCCATTCTATCCATCGTCCTCAAGTACTTGAAGAATTGACCGGCGAATATGGCGCAAGGAACTGTCAAGTGGTTTAACCAAGTAAAAGGATTCGGATTTATTGAAGTTGAAGGTGGAGACGACCTTTTCGTCCACATCTCCGAGGTCACCGGAGAGATCACTGACGGTGATACCGTTCAGTTTGAAGTCGGTGAAGGCCCCAAGGGCCCAAACGCCGTTGGCGTTAGCAAAGTCGAGTGAGACTTCTTTTCTGCTTCTGCAGAACATACTTTCCAGCATGAGCCAGCGCAAGCTGTGCCGTGGCATCGTAGCCGCTACGGATTATACCCTCTCCTGAACCATTGGCGTTAGGGACCGAAGTTATCGATGTTGATCTCATCATTCCATAAGGGATATTGAGACAAAGGTACATAAACCAATGGTCAGACCGCCGGTCTAAAGTGGTACCATGGCGTTAAACCGATTCCACAAACTTCCTTTGGAGGAGCAGGAAAGGGTATTGGGCGTCGCCAAGAAGCAGTTTGCCGTGCATGGCTACGACGCTATGTCGTTGAACCTCTTGCTCAAGGAGCTTGACATTTCAAAAGGCCAATTCTATTACTGGTTTGAAGACAAAGCGGACCTGTTTTTGAGCATCATTGGCCAATACTGTAATTTCATCGCCATGCGATTGGAAGAACACGGGGCTGCGGCATCAAAAGAAGACTATTGGGTGCACTTGCGGCAAGGTCGCCTCATTCAAGAGGAATGCTGGACGGAACTCGACTGCATTGAAATCGGAGTTATGATTGGCGAACAAATGCCCTCAAACCACCCCCTGTCTCCGGGATTGGCAGAGAAATCAGGCCCACTGGATCGGTACTGGTTAGTTCAACTCAAACAAGGACAGGAATGGGGACTTGTCCGTACGGATCTCTCTCTTGAAATCCTTCTCAAATTGCTCAGCGATGTTTGTGATTCCTTTTATGCCATCATGCTGGGGGTATCCGGCGTCTCACCAACACCAACTGAAGTTCAAGTGATGCACACCATTCTCGGCTCAACGTTGCGTGGCCTTCTTGAAAGACCCAAAGAGGCAAATGAGAGCGATTGAGAAACAGGCATTGATATATCCATTTTAGAAAATTGAACATACAAGGAGGAACATATATGCTAGAAGTTACCAATCTCACGAAGGCTTTCGGGTCTGGCTCCAACAAACTGCAAGTCCTCAAAGGCGTGGACATGAGCATCAAACAGGGCGAGATGGTTGCGTTGATGGGGCCTTCTGGTTCGGGTAAATCGACGTTGCTCAACATCATTGGAGGCCTTCTCGCTGGAGATGAAGGTTCCATCACCCTCGGTAAGCGAACTTACGGGCAGAAAGGACCGTCCGGCGTGGTTGACGTTCGTAGGGAACTCGTGGGTTGGATTTTCCAAGATTTCCATCTTTTGGACAATCTTACTGCAACTGACAACGTCGCGATGGCGCTCGAGCTTTCGGGTATGTCGGCTGATGAGGCAGAAAAAGCTGCTGTAATTGCTTTGGAAAAGGTTGGTCTTGGTGACCGCATGAACCACATTCCAGACCAATTGTCCGGTGGCCAACAACAACGGGTCGCCATCGCTCGTGCAATCGCAGGAAACCGTCCGGTTCTTCTCGCTGACGAACCCACCGGAAACCTTGACATCGCAAGTGGAAAGGAAGTCCTTGCATTGTTCAAGGAACTGTGTCACGACGAAGACAATCCCATTTCTATTCTCATGGTCACCCACGACCCAGACCTCGCATCAAATGCAGACCGTATGCTCCTTCTCAACGATGGAAAAACCGAGGCCTCCGATATTCGTTCAGCATGGGGCTTGGATGATGATACCGACCAACCCGAAGGCGAAGAAGACGCAAATGCCGTTGAGGGCGATGGTTCCGACCATGACTCGGGTGCAGATGCGGATGCAACCGTGGATGAAGATGGACATGAAAATGGAGGTGAAGCGGTATGAGCGATAAGGAACTTGAACTCAAAGAAACGGACTTCCCAGCAAGCCGCTCGGTAATGAGCCGTGTGACCCACCGTTTCATGGAGGCCCCAAGCAGGCTTCGTCTTGCTGCTCAAGGCGCATGGCGTGGAAAGGAACGCGGTCTTGCTGTCATCGCAGGTGTGTTTCTCGCTTCGTTGGTCATCACGACCGTCCTTGCTTACGGTGTTGGCCTCTCACAACTCTTCTTTGAGGAATCATTGGATTCAGAACCCTTTGACGCCAAAATCGAGTACGCTCGTACTCCACTTCCGGGCAATGAGAACAGTACCGGATGGTCAAACAACACCACAACCATGACCAATGTCTGCGACGAATTATTGTCTGATTTCACTGAATTCAATGACTGTACGCTGGTCCTTGGCAGACAAGGAATACACAGCGGCGGCTTTTTCAACTTGGAATTTGTTGTGGCTCAACCTCTTGAGATGCGAGCGATTTCCGATGATGCCAACCCCTATTGGGGCAACGTCACGTTTGACTACCCCGAGGCTGCCGATGCCGGACCACCGATTTCAGACAAGCGCGCCATTCGTTTCCTCGGCCCCGAGGCTTTTGATGGTGAATTGGCTGACCGTCTCGGTGGGAACATTATCGCAGGGTTAGGCGAATGGCCTACTCCAGAAAACATGAGCGAGCAGCGAGGAATAATTCTTCCATCGACAATTGCAAGTCAAGCACAAGCGAATGTTGGGGATCAATTGGACAGCCTCACCTTTGCTTATGTTGTCGACGAATCAACCATCCTTGAGGGAACCGTTACCGATGAGAATTGTGCGGGAGAGATCACTCCTGAAGAAAATGAAATGCTTTACTGCAGGATGATGATGACGGTTGAGAATTTGACGGTTATGGGCATCTACGAACCTTGGGATTTGGGGAACCCTACGCTGCCGTTTAATCCAATTTTTACCACGTGGGAAGTTTTGGAAGAATCCGAACGGGGCACGTTGATGGACAACGACCACATGTATCTCGGAGTGACCATTGACCGTGGCCAACTACCAACCTCATCAACAGCTGACGCTGCCGATTGGCTCGAGGACCTTGGTACACGAGTCCAGGCCGGAAGTTACACCGACGAGGGAGTCGAGTTGTTCTACACCGATATCGTCAGTGGAACGATTACCTTCCTGAATATTTTCCTTGGTTTGATTCAAATCTTTGATTACATCATCATGATTCCCATCGTGATTCTCTCGCTTGCAGTCCTGATTTACGGCTTAGTCCTGTCTCTAGAACAGAGAAGACGTGAAGTCAGCATTCACCGTGTTATCGGTGCAGACGGGCAGAGCCTGAAAGGCATGGTGTTGCTTGAACTGTTTGTCATGTCTTCAGTAGCGTGGCTCGCTGGATACCTGCTGGCGTTGGTCTCCGTCCCGATTGTGCTCTCAGCTGTTGGTTTCATGGAATTTAGAACGGGTGATTTTGATGTCACTCCGACCCTTAGCGTTGGAGCAACCATCTTCACTGCAGTGACGACCCTGGGTCTTGCCCTCCTCTTTGGGCAAAGCCGAGCAAAAGATTTCATCGAGCTTGAAATTGAAGAGGGGGTACGCAAATCCACTGCCAAAGCACAGCCAAAGCGTTGGTTGCACTGGACTGCTTTCCTGTTTGGAATGCTGGCAGTTGCCGATACCTGGTTGGAAATGAACGTCAACGAAGACGGTATTGTTTCAAATTTCTTCATCGAAGGACTCATCGGTATCTTTGGACCCTTTGCATTGTGGATCGGCGGTGCGCTCTTGCTTGGAAGAATCGGGGCAAAAGGCCCTCAAATCATGCAGGTTCTTCTCGGGCGAACGCCGTTGCTTAACGATGTCAAGCGAGGATTGAAGGGTTCCGGTTCTGCAGAATCGGTGAATCGTCTCGCTGTGATTATGCTTCTCACGCTCTCCATCGTCACCCTTGCTGCTGTACAAGGCTACACAGGGACGTTGGTTGACGAGAAGACCGTCGACGCAACCGTGGGCTCAGACCTTCAAATTACAATGGAAGAGGGAACCGACAGCGCCACCCTCACATCGTTGATTGGAGAATTCACAGACGGAACGGTTACGCCTCTCATCACCAGTGTTCCAGAACTTATGCTGGCCGATTCTCAAGGTGGAGATAAATTGCAAACCTATGTCTTGTTTGATAACAACAAAGAAGTTCTCAAATGGAGTGAACAAGCCCTCCCGGGCACAGAAGTTTCACCAGCATTGTCTGCCTTCGCTAACGGTGGTTTCTCCGCAGGACCAGACGCAGCCTACTCGTTAGCCATCCCAGGGTCAGACCGAGGAGGAGATGAAAATAAGCTCGACGACGTCCTTCTCAAGAAGGACGATTCAAGCGGTAAATCCGTTGACATCCAATTTGTTTGGGAGAAGGCAGAATTCAATTTCTCCGCCGGCGGCCTTGCAGATAGCAATTCCACGATTGATGAAGTCCTTCAGGACTATGTATCCCTCATGCAGCGAGATTGGTCGGGCCTTGATCTCAACGGTCAAAATCTCGACGGTCGAAACCTCAGTCTTACGGATTTCACGAATTCAAACCTTTCATCCTCCAGTCTCCAAGGCGCAAATTTCAGCGAATCCTTCTTCTTTGAAGTGGATTTGAGTGAAGCAGACCTCACAGGAGCCGACCTCAGGAACACAGTCATGGTGAGATTGTTCGGTTCAGGCAGTCTTGATGGTGCAGATTTAACGGACGCAAATTTGGAAGGCGCCTGGTCAAGTGGTACCTTCGACCTCTCAACTGCAACCCTTAGCAATACCACCTGCCCAGACGGAACCAATTCCGACGAAACAAATTGTGCAAGTGGGTTTTCAGAAATACCTCCACCACTCGTCGGTCAATTCTTTTTGACCAACAGTGTTGTCCGCATTGATATCACTCCGTTTATTCATGAAATGTATTACATGGGCGTACACGAGTACGTTCCAGGCGTGAATGCGCCAACCATTGAGTCCTCACTCATCATCGGTGAAAGCTCATGGCGCTCATTCATAGGCGACGACGCAGTAAACAACTATACCTCAACAGATTGGATCGTTCGTGTTAACGGCCTGTCTGGAGAGCAACTTGAGTCTCTGGGTTCTAAGTTGCAAGCAGATGCCCGCGTATCCAGCGTTGTTGATTGGTCAAGCACTCACAAGGATGTTGAGCGAAACGGCGGGTTAATCTTCGGAACACCAGGTCTACTCTCCTTGCAATTTGTTGTCGCTAGCGTAGCCGCAGTGGCTTCAAGTTTCGTGTTCCTTTCGCTTGTATTGAGTCAACGGCAAAAAGAGTTGGCTGTTCTCCAGGCCATTGGTGCATCACCAAATCAGATCATCCGTTTGGTTCTCTTTGAGATTCTTTCAATCGTCATGGTTTCGATGATACTTGGAATTATACTCGGCGTAGGCGTCGCTCTGTCGTTCAACGGATTCTTTGACATCTTTGGATTCATCTTCCAAATCTTTGGAGGCTCATCAACGACGATAAATCGTACATTGGTCTATCCATGGACTCAAATCATTCTGGTTTCGTTGGCTGTGTTCGCAGCTGTGGTTGTAGCGCTTCTTGTAACAACACGTCGTGCATTAAAGGCAGACTTAGCCAGTGTGCTCAAGGGGGAGTGAAGATGGTCGATACGATTCTAAAAGCAGACGGACTTTACCACGTTTACGAATCCAAGGCAGAAGACGGCAACGTCGTGGCCCTGAGAGGACTTCACATCAACATGAAGTCCGGAGAAGCCATTGCTGTTGTTGGTCCTTCAGGGTCAGGGAAGTCAACGCTGATGAAATGCCTCGGTGGACTCATGAAACCCAGTGCGGGTTCAGTGAGTTTGGCTGGTAACAACATGACGCGTCTTTCAGGGCAAGAATTGGTTGAGTTGCGCCAGAAGACGGTGTCCTTCATCTTCCAAGAAGGTAACTTGCTGCCCAACCTCAATGCCCGAGACAATGTTGCTCAACCGCTGCGTCATCAAGGGGTTTCTTCGAAGAAGTCGCTTCAACTCGCTGATGCTATGCTTACCCGGTTGGGTATGGGACACAGAATCAATGCACTACCGGCAATGCTGAGCGGTGGTGAGCAACAACGTGTTGCCATCGCCCGTGCACTGATTACTCAACCTCGTTTGATTCTGGCCGATGAGCCTACAGGTGCATTGGACCCCGTGACCAGCCGCGAAGTATTGGCGTTGTTCAAGGACTTGCACGTGAACGATGGAGTGTCCTTCCTCATCGTGACTCACTCGAAGGAAGTTGCAGCATTCGCTAACCGCTCTCTCGAATTGCGTGATGGAAGATTTGTAGCTGAACACGGCGAAACGGTTGACGTTGAAGACCTCAGTAAAGACCGAGAATTGATCATCGACGAAACAGGGACCGTCACACTACCACCGGACTTGTTGGTTCGTTTGGGTGGAGCAGGACGCTACACTGTAGGCAACGTCGCCAGTGGCTATCTTTCATTGCAAGGTGAAGCCGTGGAAGCAATGGGCAAGATGGAACTCTCTGCAACCTGCCCTGCATGCAAGCACGATTATGCTGATACCGACGACCAACTTTGCCCTTCGTGCGGTTCAAGTAGGCCGATGGTTGAGGTCAAAGCATGAAGCAATGGGTGGCGCTTGTGGGCTATTTGGAAGGTTTTTCCTTCCTTACGTTGATGTTTTACGCCATGCCGATGAAGTATTTCGCAGGAGAACCTGAGATGGTGTCGTTGTTTGGAAGTCTTCACGGTTTCTTGTTTGTAGTTTACATTGGACTGCTGTTCATCGGGGTCGGCAAACACTGGTCGTTAACCGCTTTGATTCACGGATTCATAGCCGCAGTGGTCCCCGCTGGACCGTTCCTCTTTGAGGGATTGATGGCTTCAGGTGAATACGATTTGCCGAAAATTTAGGTGCATTTCCAGTCTTAGACGGATTTGACGCCTTCGGGCCAAAGCACGAGAATCAATGTCTTTCCCCGGGTCTTTGGCGTGTGTGTAGTTTCACGGTTCATCCAAACAATGGAGCCAGTGGGGTACGTACCGTCTTCGTCCCAGACCTCGCCTTCAAGGACAAGGTAGCATTCGCCACCAGGGTGACTGTGAGGCATGAATGCGTCGACAGTCACTTCAGAGTCCGCCTCGTAAAGAACGAGTGAGGTCTTGTCTTCTCTGAGAAGTCGTCCCAAGCGAACGCCTGTTTTGAAATCCTTCCAGCGAATGTTTTCTTCCAGCCATTCTTTGTCGACTGAAAACCCGAGCCAATCTGCCATGTTGTGTGTGAAGACCATGGTTGGCCGAGATGCCGGTGGGACATGAGCGCTTCGGTGAACCTGTCAAATCTTCAGAGTTCTGTTCAATCTTTGCGTTTGGTTCAAGGCCTAAGCCGTGATGTCTCTACGAGGCAGGATGTCAGCAGGTCCGATTCAAATTCCAGAAATCCCTCCAGCAGGTCCGTGGGATGCCTATGTGCTGTTCATCCTCTGGCTCCCGTTTGTATTCCGTCTCGTTATACTTGCAAAGCCGATGCGCCAAGTCATCAACAAACTTTCACCTCATGCAGGGTGGGCGCTCAAACAACTACGAACGCTTCCTGTCAAAGGTATGGGTCTTCTGGTGTTCAACGAAATTTTTGCCTTCATGATTCCACCGATGCTTGTCTTGGGCCTCCGTCTCTTCATTGACCCTATTGGATGGCAGTCTTGGTCTGAAGTGACAAATCTTGGTGGAACGCTTCTGCTCATGGCCCTTTTCTTCTGGATTGTCATGGATTTTTATCGCGTAGCACGGGTTCGTCGCATGCTGACAGCTGTACTTCGTCAAGATGTCTCAAAGTTGCGCAAGGTTGCAGATACTGGACTCAGAGCCAGAAATTGGCTTCGTAAAATCTCAGGTCGTCAGAAAAACAAACCAGTAACGAAGAAAGAAGTGAATGAGACTGGAATGGAAGTGGCGAAGAGTTCGCTCAAGGTTTGGGCTGGAAGAGCCTTTCTAACCCGTAAATTAACTCCCGCAGGTTTGCTGAGCAGTGTAGCGATGGGTGCAGCGATTGAGGTTGGAAAAATTAGTGCTGGAAAGTTCTCAGATGTCGTTGATAAACGACTGCAAAAAGAATTCGAGGAGCGGACCAATACACAGTCAAAGACCCTTCTTGTCCTTTTCACAAGAGATCTCATCATGGGAGTATTCCCACTGGTTGTTCTCGCATTCGTTCCATGGCTGCTTGGTTAAGCGCCACCTTCATGCCCTGTCTGCTTGTGGACGGACTGAGGCACCTCCATGTCATTGCTCATTCTGATGCGTCACGGCCAATCCATGTGGAACGCTGCAGGTTTTTTTACCGGCTGGGTTGATGTCCCACTTTCAATCAAAGGAATAGATGAAGCCCGCGAAGGCGGCAAAGCGATCGCTCACCTTCCCATCGATGAAGTCCATGTCTCCATGCTCATTCGGGCTCAAATGACCGCCATGATCGCCATGTCTGAACACAACAGCGGACGAACTCCCGTATTCCAATACAGCCAAGAAATGGAAGAGGGACTTTCAGAGAACGAGGCACGTATGCGCCAATGGTCGCAAATTCGAGGCGACGCCGCCAAAGACAGCATCCTTCCTGTTCATGCTGCGTGGCAGTTGAACGAGCGCATGTACGGTGACCTCCAAGGCCTGGACAAAGATGAGACGCGAAAGCAATACGGCGCAGAACAGGTGCACGTGTGGCGTCGTTCGTTTGATGTGCCTCCACCCAACGGTGAATCGCTTGAATTGACTGCAGAGCGCACCATTCCCTACCTTGAGAATACGCTGATGCCGTCGATTGAAGCAGGAAAAAATCTCTTCGTCGCTGCACACGGAAATTCACTTCGCAGCATCATCATGCATCTTGATGGCCTCTCCAAGGAAGAAGTTCTGGGTCTTGAAGTCCCAACAGGCGTCCCCATCGTCTACCGCTACTCCGCCGGTTCGTGGAAGCGGGAGTGAATGAAAGACGGCTCAGCCCTCCCTTCATTTTCACTTTCAACCAAAGCGTCTGCTCAAACATAGTGGTGTTTCTCGCGAGAACACCTGCATGAGCAGTAAGCGAGCACTGAGAAGACTTGACGCAGAAATTGACGAAACCCGCATTGCGCCTCGTAATGGCGGCGTCTATCAGTTAAGTGGTGCAGGAAGGTCGGGAAAATCCATGCGTGTTTACGCAGAAGCATGGGTCGCTCTCGCTCTCATGGCGGGGGAATTCGTTCACTGGATAGACGGGGCCACTCGCTTCAACCCAGCCCGTGTACTGCGATGCATTCCAGAGGGCGTACCCGAGTCGAATAACTTGCTCCGAAATTTGTTCGTGGGCCGTGGATTCACCGTTCATCAATTTGCATCACTGATTGAACGACTTGACGGCGAATTGAAAATCACTGGAGCACGCTTCGTCGTCGTTGACGGACCGATCACCATGCATCTTGACCCGCAGGTCAAGGAACGCGAGGCTCGTACCCTGCTCCGAAGGTGCATGGACCATCTCAATCATGTCGCAGTTAAGCACAACATCTCAATCGTCGTAATCACAGAATCAAAGCCCAATTCAAAACGTCATTCAACGTTGCTTCAAGCGGTGGAGAGACGATGCAATCAACGCCTTCTTGGTCGCGTTGAACGTGTTCGTGGGTCAAAGAAGATGTGGCTATTACACCTCCCCAGTGGGAGTTCAGGTTTTCGTAAGGAAGCGGTTGAGCAGGAAACGCTTGAGGAGTCGTTCAGTCGAATTCTGCATCACGAGCTCGTACACAATCGAGGTGTTGAAGAGGAAAACGACCGGTTTACATTGTTGAATTGAACGGATTATCCGTTGAGGTGTAATCAAATAGAGTAGCGGCTTTGAGTCCAACACGGATTTCTTCATCCGTCCATCCGAAAGGGGCGAGGATGGCCCAGATGGCTCTTCGTGCGAGTTCTCTGTAGTGCTGATGGTCAATGTTGACCTCCGACCTTGCTGTTCGAGGCAGTTCTTCCATCAGAATCACCCGTCCAGTGGGGTCTTCATCTCGCGTCCTTAGTACCACAAATTTGACTTTGCCTCCGGGAGGTATTTCATGCCCGAGTTGAGCGGCGCGTAGCAGTGCAGCATGCGTTAATGTTGAGACAGTGAACTGTTCAATGGTCTTGCTCACTCTGCGCTTGACTACCAAATCTTCCATATCAATGCCGTTTCGCTCAAGCCTTCCCAATTCCTTGTGCAACATGCTTGAGATGGAGTTTTGAACGGTTCGACTTTGAACGTTAATGCCGTCACGGACGCAGTCAATAAGAATCTCAAAGGCCATGTCCTGAAGAGATTTAACCCACTGACAGGTTGAATGCTGGCGCGATTCAATCCCGCGCATTTTCAATCCCTTGTCACCATAGGCCCAGTATTTCGTAAGAGAACCTGCACCGTGCATTCGGCTGGGGAGGAAGCCAATGAAGTGGTACATGTCTTCGTATTCCAGTGGGATGCCGATTTCTCGGGTCACTCGCTGAGCGAATTTGAGAGCAAGACGGCGCTTTTCTTCGCGGTCGGTGATGGTTCTGTTTTCAATCCAAACGCAATCGACAATGGCATGGAGCACCGTCCAGCCTTCGTCTTCGGCCATGGCTATTGTCTTCAGAAGAATTTCTCTTGACCATGCACATATTGCCTCGTGGGCTTCAATTCTGCCGAACCGTGCGTTCTTGTAACCCGTGTAGCCAAAACACGTTACAAGCAGCCATTTCAACGCATTTTGTTGCTTGTCAATTATGTCGCCTTTGGTGACGACGTGTTCTTTCAATTGCACCCGACGTTCGATGATGGGGGCCACAACCCGACCGAGGAAACCGTGAATGCGACCGCAGGTATGAGAGCTTAGACCTGGGACAGGAAGAGCCCATGAATGCGTGACCGGGAAGAGGCCGGTTCCGATGTTTTCATTGAGATGACGCCGCCTAAACTCTTTGCGAGCCGATTCAACGTTGAGTGGGAGCAGATGGTCAGCCTTGAGGTCTACCTTTGAGGGTTGGCAACAGGCGCAATTGAGGGTTTCTGGTGAGATGTTCCGCGTTGCAATAATGTTTGGAAAGAGGCTTGCAAAATCAAGTTCTACCACATCGGTATAGAGCCCGGGCTGACTGTCAAGATACAATCCTCCACGGTCTGCCATCATCAATTCCCATGCAGTCTTCGTATCTTCGGGACGATTCTTCTTCCACGGAACCAAGACACCATCCTCCATTGCCGTTCGAATTTGTATCGCACTGATCACCGAACCGGGTGAAAGCCGAGAAATATCTTGAGGCGATTGGCGTGAATGGCGAGCCAGTTCAAACAATCCGAGAAGACCGCCTTCGCGAACAATGAAGCTTGAACGCAGGTCAATGTGCATACGACCATGCATCGGAAAATAGCTGTCCTTTCGTTTCACTTGGCCGTAGGAGTGAACGGTCCGAGAAGCGGTACGCGCTTCCAATCGAGAAGGTTTTCTACTCATCGTCAAAGGGACTTCAACAGCATCACTGAGCCGTTGAAGGACCGAGAGATGGAGCGAATCACCGCCTTGTGTTAGAACAAGGTCGGGGTTGATGCTTTCAATTGCGTGCTGCAATGCTTGAACAAAAGCACCGTCAGATGAGTTGTTTTTGATACGAGTACTGTGGATTTTATCGGATGAACCTCCGACGGTTGCAGTGTTCAATACGACTTCTTCAAGCCGTGAATCCAGGGTATCAAAGCCGTTTGAATCCTCGTAGTGGAATTCCATTTCCATCTGTTTCAATTCGGGCCAGATTCCATTCTCTTCAAGCGAACTAAAACCAACACCGTCCCATCGTACGTACTGAAATGGGGCAACTTGATGCTCCACAAAGAAGCGTTGAGCAAGATGTGCATCAACCGAGTAAAGCGTGTAGCGATGGTAATCCCCTCTTGATTCAATGTGTTCCGCGAGGCTACGAATCAAACGGTTGTCCGCCATTTCAATTTCCAAAACATCGTGCATTTCATACTGGTCAAGAGAAAGCCGTCTCCGAATGTATTGCATTGAACCTACGGCAAACCGTTGTGTAATCTCAGCACATTCAAGCCAGTTCATGAGGTGTTCAAGCCGTTGTTTTGTCGCATGGACATGAATTGCAGCCGTCCACGGTACGATGACCCGTTGAACTCCACTCGGTTCTACGAACATCCAGATGTCCATGGTGACGCCATCATCACCAAGTTGTGCGTCAATGATCCAACCGTCCACAGCATCACGCTTCTGAGAGATTTTCAATCCGCTGTTCCAATTCTGCGATACGAGAATGGCATTCAATGAGCATGGACATCAACATCGGCTTCCAAGCATCATGTGCAGGCAGCATTCCACCAGCGGTACGTCGCTTGCGAACCCCGTTTAGCAGTTCATCAAAGACGAGCTTATCGCTGGAATTTAGCGCCCTTCTAAAGGGTTCAAGCGATGTCATTTCTGATTCAATTCTGTTGCGCCATGTTGGAACGGTTCGACCCATCTCTTTGAATTGGCCGATGAGGCCGAGTATGTTTTCTTAGACCCTACTCCGAAGAGGAATGAAAGTGAAAGTGAACTTGGCTGAGGTCCTGTCAATCATGCACCGATTGCAGAAAAATCCTAATGGCTAACCCTTCAGTGGACTGTCATGAGTCATCATCCAGAACTGACTGGAACGCCGTTTCAACTTCTGGTATGGAATGCATTGAAGACGATTCCGAAGGGCGAGGTTCGTACGTACAAGGAACTCGCAGCTATGATTGGCCGACCAGGTTCAGTGCGTGCGGTGGCGAATGCGTGCGGCAAAAACCCCTATCTGGTGACCATCCCATGCCACCGCGTGATACGAACCGATGGAGGATTGGGCGGATACAGTGGGGCAGGTGGAATTGAAACCAAACGTAAATTACTGCTTGAAGAAGGGATTGACATCACGTAAAGGAAGGCTGTGTCCGACACTTGCAGCGTTGTAACATTCTAAATGCGGAGAATTCGAAACCATTTGGGTCTTGTTTCCGATGCTGATTGGGATTCAAAGTACACCACATGGGAAAGGTTGTCAATACGTTCTGTTTGGGTAAACTATGGCCGGTGTGAAACTGTTGCTGGGAAGGAGGCCCTGAAATGATCATGACTTCTCTCCACGTGACACTCTTGTTGTCAATTTTACTGTGCTCGCTCGTGACAGGCCTGTTGTTTGGATTTGCTGTAGTCGTGATGCCTGGTATTGCCAACCTTGATGACAAGGAGTTTCTTTTAGCGTTCAAACGGATGGATGAAATCATACAGAACGATCAGCCTCTGTTTATTCTGGCATGGGGTGGTTCGATTCTTTCCGTAATCGCAGCACTGATTTTAGGAACAATGAACTTGGCTGGCGTTCAACTCTATCTTCTCTGGGTTGCATCCGCTCTGTATTTATTTGGGGTTCAACTGCCAACATTTCGATTTAACATTCCCCTCAATAATTCGCTGCAAAACCTGCAAATCCATTCATTAAATGAATCCGAACTTGCATTATTCCGAACGGAATTTGAAATGCCATGGAACCGTTGGAACAGATTCAGAACCATCAACGCTGTTTTGTCGGTCTCAATGTTGCTTATACTCCTTGTTCAACTCTAATTGTTGTTCAGTGCGACTTGAGGTTGGTGAAAGGCCCTCTCCGCTGCCTACCCATTATTCCATATGTGAACAAAAGAACTTCCTTGTCAATATATGTGGGTACGGTTGTGTTCACGGGCGTATACATGGAGTCCCCTTGTACACATTTGTCGTTGAGTCTACCCTTCCGAATGCCCCCCGTTTGCAAGAAACCCCCATAAGAAT
>JAQXEX010000096.1 GCA_029250625.1 Candidatus Poseidonia sp.
ATTCTTACAACTCCTGAAACATCATGGGAACTTCATGAAGAATTATTGCAAAACTGTGTCGACCTCTGGGATGCACTCGGACTTCATTATGAAGTCGTTAACATCTGTACTGGAGACATGGGGACAGTCGCTGCTAAGAAGTACGATCTAGAAGCGTGGATTCCAGGGGCAGACCAGTACAAAGAAATTGTTTCTTGCTCAAATTGTACCGACTATCAAGCCAACCGATTGTCCATTCGTTACGGGCAGCCTGGGCATCCAAATCAACCGGTTGCACACACGCTTAATTCGACCGCAGTCGCAACGTCTCGTGCATTGGTAGCCATCATGGAACAAAATCAACTTGAAGATGGCCGAGTGCGTATTCCAGAAGTTCTCCAACCCTTTATGGGAGGCCAAACGGTTTTGGAACCGTGTACATGGGGCTGAACCAATGAAACAATCGATTCAAATCTTTTTTGTCCTAACGTTGTTCCTTCTTGCGCCGCTTTCTGGTTGTTTTGGGGAAGAAGATGAAACAAAGCCCGTTGCGGAATTAGAAGTTGATGAAACGCAATCCATGACGGCTGCGAGAGGACAATTCTACACTCTATCCGTTGAAAGTACCGTCGATTGGACCATCAGTCGTTCTCCTGGAGCGTTTTTCCAAGATGAGTTCGGAGTGCTAAGAGACGATGTGAATTACACACTGCCTGCCTCTCAAACCGAAATCACAATGCTGATTCTGGATTCTGAGAGAGATACTGTTGAACTGAATATTACCGCTGGCGACCAAGCATGGAACGCAACCCTGATGCTTGAAGACAGTCAAGATTTGATGTTGGTTGATGGGCGCAGAGCCTACGACACCATCGACATGCTCACCTCCTCTTACAACAACCGTTGGTGCGGCTCAGCTTCAGTTCACGAAGGCGGTGCAGCATATGAAGCAGCAGCCGAAGCCATGGCTGAGAACATGAGAGGAATGGGCTTTGACTTCGTTGAAGTAACACGCTACGATGATGACCCAGACCAACTCAATGTTGTTGGATACAACTGGGGTCGCGTCAACCCAGACGAGTACATCGTCATAGGTGGGCATTTTGACATCGCTTACGTGTTCACTCCCCCAGGCGGTGGAACCAATGAAGGAGCTAACGATGATACCTCAGGCTCAACCGTTTCTCTTGAAATGGCTCAAGCCCTCGCACAAATGGAATTTGACCATACCGTAGTTGCCGGACTCTGGGCCTGTGAAGAAGAGGGGCTTTTGGGCTCCCTTGCATATGTAGCACATCTTCCTGAAAACGTCTCGGTCAAAGCGTACATGAATTTTGACATGGTTTCCCTCAACTATCCAATCGTACCCCGAACCGAACCGATCATTGGTCCTGGAGGGGAAATATTCTCCGCCACGCGGTACGATTGGAGTATCGATATAGCCGGTGCAAGTGATGAAAACATGAACAGGATGCATGATTGGGTCGGGCAAACCATCGAGGATGACCTCGCTTATACGCCAACTGAAGGGAATCCAATCATGTGGAACATTGCTGAATCGTGTGCTTCAGACCACTGTGCGTTCTTCTCAGAAGGCTACCCCACCTTCAATTTCTTCAGCCCGGGTGGAGAAATCTCATTCTGGCAGGAATGGCATTCTCCATCGGACACTCTTGAATTTATGACGGCCAAAGCAGGCGGTGAAGAAGAAATGGCCAGCGGATTTAACAGCCTTGTTTGGTCATCGCTGGACCTCTTCATTCGAGTCGACAATGCAGAGGATTTCCACGGTACATGGAAGGAATGATCATTCCGTAGTAATTGCAACACGGGTGATGAAAAGCCCGACCAAGCAGCCCAGCGGTGCGACCATCATGCTTAGGAACAAGACGGGCATGCTCACAAAAATTGACTGTTTGGCTTCCATCAAACGTTCCCATGTCCATCGCCCTGCTAGCAAATCAAAGGCGAG
The DNA here is from genome assembly GCA_029250625.1 of Candidatus Poseidonia sp. GTDB lineage: Archaea > Thermoplasmatota > Poseidoniia > Poseidoniales > Poseidoniaceae > Poseidonia. The sequence continues at coordinate 1,952 of JAQXEX010000096.1, forward strand.
GAAATGAAGCCATCCGATGAGAATGACTCTTTCGTCAGAGAACATATCAATCACGGATTCGGGCGTAGGCATTTCGCTGCTCAAGGCCAAGAGAATGGACGGGAGGTTTGGTATGACGGCGATCGTGTAAGCCAGCAACAATGGAGCCAAAAAAAGCCACTCGTTGCTCATCATTTGTTTCGTGCGCTCATGTTGCGGGGCGAACCACATCATGAGCCAAAACGGTAGGATGTACAGGCTGGAAAACCAAAATAGGGCATTGATCATTGTTGTCATTGTATCCCATCTTGTTGAGCCATGATGTTCAATGCTTCCTCTAATACAGTGGTGTTCGCCCAGTATTTACTGGAGGTCCATGCAATTCCGCCTTCGCTGTCAATGACCTGCAGGGTTGGGGTTACCGGTTCCCCAAAGGCGGCGTAGAGACCAACATCTGTCATGCGTCCGGTTTCACGGTCGATCACCGTAGTGGAGGCGTCAGGGACAAGGACCGGCCATGGGGCATAATGTTCGCTCGTGTTGTCGCCGTACCGGCGTTCCATGTCTTCAGTTGTTTCAAATTCAGGATAACGATGGACGGAAACAATGGTAGTGGTGTTTGAGATGTTTCCAGCGTTCATTTCGTTCCGAATGAGGTCGGTCCAATCATGGCATCCGCTGCAACCTGACGCAACCCAGAGCATGAGAATGGGTCCGTCGAAACTGTTTCGCAAATCATGCTGACTTCCAAGGTCTTCTGCTCGGTCCAATGTTGGTGCTGTGAACGATATTTTTGAGGGGATCGGGGTCGTTTCTGAAGATTCGGTAGATTCCATCGCCTCGATTTCAACAGGGGCAGTACATCCCGCAAGAACGATGATGCTGATCACGCACAGCACAAGGACAACGATGTTTTTCATACCTTATGATAAGTCATTGACTATTTGAATCGCTGTTCTCACCAGGGAAACATAACGACCCAATAGATTCCATCCCAAAAGGTGCATTGAATCGAGAGCATCACAGAACCAATGACCACGCGATTAGCGTGAGGTAGGGTCCCACGTGATGACCAAGCAAGGACCCCAAATCCAACAGAGGCTGCGCCTGCTGTGAAGAGAAGTCCAATCGTCACAACCGTCAACAGCAGACTTGGCCCCTCAAGATGCATTCGTGTCGCATCAATCCAGAGCATGGAAGGTATGAGGAATGCTGCATAGAGCAAGAACAACCTCTGTGCTCCCTTTCCGTCGGCTTCACGTCCGGGCCACTGCAGGGTTGCTACCTCATCTTCATTCCAACCGAAGAAGAACTGATACCACATCAACAGATATCCCACGGCTGCTACGAACATCCATGGTACAATGAATTGCTGCATTGCGGGAGATACTCCTCCCCAATAGTCGAGTGGGTCGTTGACAGCATTCACTCCTCGGATGTAGGAAAGCAAGATCAGCGGACCCACAAAAAATGAAAACCAAAATACATTTTTTCGGTTCATTCTTCACTGGCTCCTTGATGTTGTGCAGCCAGTGCAGCGGTCCTACGAAGGAAGGGGCTGTAGAGGGCCGGCAGGATGAGCAAACTCGTAAGCAAAGCAAGCGTGATGGCGACCACAAAGGCTTGGCCAAACAATCGCAACGGCAGCAACGCAGACAAATTGAGGACTGCAAAACCTCCCGCAGTCGTCAGCGCAGCGCCTCCCATGGCGCGCCCTGTCGTGGCGGTCGACCGAGCGACCCATTCATGCGGTGTGCCAAACGGAGCATGTTCGGCTTCTTCCTCAAGCCGAGTCGTGAAGTGAACTGCATAATCAACTCCAAGACCAAGCGATAACGCTCCGATGGTTACGGTCTGGGAATTGATGTTGTAGCCCGTATAGCCCATTAGGCCGTACACCCAGACAACGACCATCATCAGGGGAATCCAAGATACAAACCCTCGTTGCATACCTTCCTTGAGGTTGTTCTGGTTACGAGCGGTGTGAATACCTGTGAGCATCAAAAGAATAACCACCGCAACGATTGCAGTGGACTGAATCGAAGCATTGGCCACATCTGAAGTGGTTTGAGCATTGATGAGGCTGCGTCCACTCAGGCGCAATGTGAAACTGTCATCGATATCTTCCGACAAGACGACAAGAGTTGCATCCATTCGTTCAGCAAAGGCGACTGTTGCCGCCCAATCCAGCGTTTCAGCTTGGAACGAGATGACGGTTTGGGCACCATCGCGTGCGAGAAGGCTCTTTGTCATCTCAATACCTGTGGCATTTTCCAACGCCCATGTTTCAAGAGCCGCCCATGCATTGTCGTTGCCTTCGTCAATTGACGTGAGAAGGCTGTCTAGCCCGCTGTCTTGCAACCGAGCTTGTTCGAGAACATCCCACAACCCATTGGGGACGCCGTTAACGTCTGAATTTGAACTGAGTTCTGTCGAAGCGACCTGCCAGGCGTTTCTGCCTGAATCGGACATGATATCGCCGTCAAGAACAATGTAGAGCGGTGAACGACTGGTCCCGAATTCGTCGCTAATCAGCAAAAAGTCACCCACAACTGGGACGGAGGTGTCGAGTTGATCCCGTTGTTCAAAGGCTACTTCCAACTGCTGAAATCCAAAGAACATCGGAACGAGCAAAATGACGGCAATCACCCCGACCAGCTTGGGTCGTTGAGAGAGTGTTGCGATGTTGTTGCTGATGGGTCCGATTTTCACTCTGCTGGCCTTGGTGAGTGGAAGTCGCTTTGGAGGTAGAATGAGCATCAACGCAGGGAGTGCTGATATGCTCAAGAGATAGATGAAAAACAGACCAATGGCGATAACTGTTCCAAATACCTGCAAAAATGCTAGGCTGGAAAGACGGAAGGAAAGGAACCCTACGATGTCGGTAAAGATAGCAATGAGAAGGGCGATTGATGTGAGAATGGTTCCCTGACGAATGGCTTTCTGACGAATTGCGAAATCAAAATCCTTGAGGGTTTCACGACCCATGGGGTTTCGCTGTTCTTCGTCGTGGAGTTCCTCTCTGATTCGGATCACGACGTGGAGGCCGTAATCTACTCCGATGGCTAACAGCAGTACCGGTATGGAATTCATGGCGGCATTGAACGTCATGGGAACGCCCGCAAACTGCAGCCATCCTGACAGCCCATAGGTAGCAAGAATGGCAGTAACTGTAAGGCTCAGGACGTAGGCGGTTTCTCGGACGCTGCGGAAGTTGAACCAGAGAATAATACCCAACAGCAGCATTGCGGCGCTGGTTAGAATACCAATTTCCTTTCCTACTGTTGCGGAGGAGTTCTCGGCAAATTGTGCAAACGAGAAAGTGCGCAAATCCTCATCACCAGTCGCCTCAACGAGGGTGCTTTCCAAGGATTCGGCCCATGCAGAGAGGTCGGCCTGAACGTTATCAAGCACGTCGTAGCCGTAGTCTGCAGGTTCACTTGAAACCACCAATGTGACAAGCACTGGACCGTCGCTCACCCATGGGTTGTTTGAGTCCTCGCCGGGCAAGCTGGACAGGATTCCGGCACGGAAGTCGACGCTCTGGAGACCCAAGAGCGGTCCGATTTGCCCTTGAATGGGTCCGATGACAGCCATTATTTGTCCCGTTTCGGCGGGATCCCGCCCGACAGATGCGCTCTGCAGTTGTCCTGTCAGCGAGCCCAATTCATCGGAGAGGTTGGCGCCAGTATCAAGGCGAGGGAGCCATTCAGCCGGTGTTCCTGCATCCCAATCATTGAGCCGTTGGGGTGTTACAGGCTCAACAGCGGGAATGCTAAGAGCAGAAGCGGAAAGGTTGGAAAGTGCTGCTGTGAGGTTTTCTTGGCCTTGAGCGCTTAGAACCTCAACGACGGCTTCCTGGAGCGGCACGAGCCATGCTGATGCTGTGGATTCATCCTGGAGCATCTGCCACTGCATGGCGTTACTTGCTGGACCATTGTTTGCCTGAGTGCCGAACAACGGGAAGTGGTAGGGCTGGAAATTGGTATCGTTCAGCATGATCGCTTCAATCGTAGCAAGGTCAGTCCAGGTCTCCCCCTCCAAGAGGTCGTTTTCCTCAATTTCGTCAATGACGCGGATGAAATCGATGTTTGACCGGTATTCATTCTCGACTTCATTGAGCAAGTCAACGCTTGGGTCGTCGGGGAAGAAACCGTCCTCGCTGTTGTCAAACTGAAGGTGCATTGCCCCCGAGGCAAGCAGCAGAACGGTCAACATGATGGCCCCAAAGGCCTTCTTCGGATGTTCGACACTGACTTCTGTTAACATCATGAAAGGATTTCGCATGTTTTTTGCACATCTTCTTTCCTTATAACCGCCTGTTTCCATCTGTTACACATCAGGCTCAATTTCATGCCGTTCATCTGCCGTGGGTTGAAATATTGTCACCCAATTTCATGAGTATGAGCGACAAACATCTGTACTTTGGCTACGGGTCAAACATGGACAGAGCGGATTGGGTGCAATGGTGCTCGGACCACGACGCTGACCCCTCAGGATTGATCGAAATCGGTCCCGCATGGCTTCCCGATTACACGCTTCAATTCCATTATTTTTCCACGAGTAGAAAGGCGGGTGCTGCAGATGTTGTTCCATCTACGCTGGGTTCGATCGTACCTGGATTGCTGTTTGAAGTGGATGAACAAACCCTCAGGTCAATCGACATCAAGGAAGGACTCCCGTACGCCTACGAGCGAAGAAACGTAACCGTGGTTGATGGCAACGGTAGATTGAGACAAGCAATTACCTACAC
>JAQXEX010000097.1 GCA_029250625.1 Candidatus Poseidonia sp.
TTGGTCGTCTCTGATTTAATGATTCGTGGAGGGTTCTTGGATGAATGAACTACCAGAAATTCACAAGTTCGGAGGTTCATGTCTTCGCGATGCAAGCGATCTTAATCGAATTGCCGAAGTCATGCTGAACTCCACGAACCCTTGCATTATCGTGGTGTCTGCTCTATGGGGGACTACCGATCGATTGATGCGAGCGGCAAAAGAACCACGTTATGCTGGACGATTGGTGAATGACCTCGCGAGCCAACACTTGCGTTTTGCACCGAATCTCATCAATTCCCCTTTGCATGACACCTTTCAAATGGTACTCAAGGGAATTGAGGATTCCCTCGAAATACTCGCTACAGACCGCGACGATTCAGGTGCCTACAATCGACTGCTTGCCGCAGGAGAACGACTCTCTGCACTTGTTGTCGCCTTTGCCTTGAGCGAGCATGGAATTGATGCACATCCAGTTGGATCAGAAGACATTGGTCTTTGCCTGGATGGCACGACCACAGCCCAAACCGTGGACATGAAGCAATCAACAAAACTTCTTCAGCGTTCAGCGCTCTATGGAACGCCCGTCGTCACCGGGTGGTTTGGCCAAGGCAAGGATGGCAACATCGCCTTGCTTGGTCGGGGCGGTAGCGACCACACAGCAACAGCCTTGGCTGCGTTGCTTGATGCGCAACGTGTTGTGTTGTGGAAGGATGTCCTCGGAATCTATCCTGTCAATCCTCGGTGGGGCGTTCATTCGTCCCCAATACCTTACTTGGGATATGCAGAAGCCATAGAGTTCTCACACATTGACGCTCCAATCATTCATCCAGCAACGGTCGAACCCGTTTATGCTCTTGGAATTCCAATCGAGATTCGTCACCTTTACAGTTACGAGAAAACCGGAATGAAAACAGTCATTGGACCTGACATACATGAATTGAGTGCTCCAAAAGGAATCGCGTGCATACCGAAGGTTGCGTGCATTGTTGTCGAAACCAAATACATGCATCGTTCAACCTCTGCGCTGAGTGATGTGTTGCAGGAATTCAACGCAGCCAACATTCGGATCTGTTCGTTCGAGTCAAATAACGCTCAATGGAGGTTCATCATCCCACAGCATGAAGTCAACCGGAGCATCGGGTTACTCAATCAACGGTTCGACGAAGTGTCATTCAATTATTATGCGGCAATGGTGTCGCTAATCGGAAATACAGGAGAACACAAACTAACCATACCCTCCATCGAGAATGGTTGGGTGAGTGCGCAATTGAATTCAAGCCAACACTCGACCCATCTGCTCACGCAACGCAGTGACATCTCCAATTTACTTGAGGAATTGATGACTCAGTTGTCAATCGGTGCAAACAACGACAACTGATTACTCTGCCTTGCTTTCACGGTAGCGTTGCAGGTGAGTTGGAAGATTAAGGCCGAAGAGGCCACCGACTACAATGAACACGAAGAGTGTTCCAAGGGCTACGCCGTAGACCGATGTGAGTTCAACTGATTCTTCCATTCGAGTGGCTGTGTCCGATGAGAAAATGCGTACGATTGCAGGTAAAATCATGTTGGCAGAGAGAACAAACCATGCGAGCAAGGTTGCCACAATCGGATTCATGACCAAAGAACGGTGGTACTTTGATACAATTTTCTTAGGGTTCATCACGTACACTTCATTGGTACGAATGCTCGTATCAAGCATTGAATAGCGAATAACGCCGTTGCTTAGTTCAAAGTACATGATAAGAAGAACAGAGTAAACTACGACCAGTACAGCGAGCGCACCAGGATTATCTTGGAAGCCAAACAGGTCGTTTGACAGAGATGTTTTCGAAGAGGCAAAACGGAGAATTGCAAGAATGAAAAGAATGTTACTGGCGAGGGAAAAACGTGCATCTCGCTTGTATGTCCCCATGAAACCTGTCACTGTTGCGCCGACGATGATCGAAAGCTGGAACAAGTTAGCCACACCAAGGCTACCGGTCATGATGTACCAGATGGTGCCTTCAGGCGGTGAAATCATGAAGGTCAAAAGGGCCAATGCAACCAATACACCGTAAACGGCAAATTGGAGGTTTTGAACCATCTTGTCAGGAGGCAGGAACTTCATCTTGGGGACCAATGGCCCTCCGAGTAGACTTTCGATAAAGGATGGAATCTCAACGGTTGGGATTGCATCTTTTGGAATCTCTCCAGTTGCAGATGCATTGCCTGCGAGTTTCTTTCGGGAAGGAGCTGACGAGCGAACCGTCTTTCCATCGTAGAGATGTGCAGTGTCACCGGATTTCATAGCCATTCATTTCCCTCCTCAGAATCCTCGTGCTCCAGCAAGAGCGGTTGAGAGCAGCATATCCGGCTCCCAATCCATGATGTTCACGCCCAGACCACGCAACTCCCCAATCAGGACGTCACGTTCGGTCTTCATGACTTCGTAACCTGTACGGTCAATCCGTCGAGCATCGAATTCAAACTCAAGCGATGATGGCGAAAGAACGGTGACATCAAAGTCTCGTGCACGGAAATCACGCAGTGCGTTGACGATGGTCGGGTCATCTTCGAGATTGGAAAGGAAGATGATTGGGCTACCCTTGTTGATGTGCGGCAAAATACGGTTGACAACAACCTGCAACGGAATGTTACCACGGGCAACTGCGCCTGCAAGTTTAGTGAGAATCACGTACAATTGCTTCTTGCCGGTATCTCGGTCAACGCTGACAACCTCGTCTCCGTAGACAATGACTCCAACGGAGTCACGGCGTCCAAGGAAGTACTTTGCAAGTGACGCAGCGGCTCGTGTAGAGTAAACCAATGCATTTCTTGAAACCGGTCCTGTTTCTGAGACCGCTCTTGAGTCAACGATAATGATGATATCTGAAACTGCATCTCTCTCACGCTCATTGACCATGAGTTTACCCGAGCGGGCATATGCAGACCAGTTGATTGCACGGAACGAATCTCCTTCAAAGTATTCACGAAGAGAGTAAAACTCTGAACCTGGGCCCGGTTGACGAATGTTGACGGCACCGGTGAAAATCTTGGGAACTCGAGATTTGACGAATGTTTCTTTCAAGTCTTCCATCTTTGGGAACACAAGGAAATCGTTGTAGACATGCAACTCCTTTTCCTTGTGGAACAATCCGAAAGCATCCTGGATACGGACCGTAACCGGACCGAGACTGTAGAATCCTCGTAGTGGGCATTCCACCGTATATTCGATGTAGGTTTCACGGCGAGGGCCAAGTTCCATCAAAATGTAATTGGCGCCTTCTTTGATTCTCATGACTTCAGGAACACGATCACGTACTTCCAAAATCTTAGGCAGAGAAGATGTGTTTTGCATACGCAACGTTACGCTCAATTCGCCGTCCTCAAACATTCGGGCACTGGAAAGTTTCCTCATGGCAACAACGCTACCAAGAGCAACTCCCTCTTCACCCGACCATTCTTCAGCTCTACGGCCGCTGGATGCGACATCCGCATGATTCCCCACGAGTGCAGCCCATGTTAGGAAGACAAAGATGACAACAGCGACGGTAACGAGTTGAGAGTTACGAAGCGTAAGGCCAAGCAAATACATAGCGACAGCTAGGCTGCCGAGCATGGCTGACTTACGACTCCACATCTTCAATTCACCTCAATGATTTCGTTCGAAATCAGACCGTTGGAACGGGGACTTCTCGTAGGATAGCTTGAATCACTTCACCGGATTCCAAGCCCTTGATTTGATGTTCGGGCTTGAGGATAATACGGTGGGCAAGTGCAAGTTCTGAGATCGCCTTAACATCGTCAGGGGTGACGAAATCACGGCCTCGAAGTGCTGCAGCTGCACGGGAGGTCTTCAACAGTGCTTGGGAACCACGAGGCGATGCGCCTACGAGGACACGAGGGTCTTCACGGGTTCGGGACACGATTTCAACCATGTACATGCGTAGAGCAGGGTCGACGTAAACGTCTTCACAGGCTTGTTGCATAGCGATCACTCGTTGAGGGTCAGTGATGACATCAACATCGACGGCGTCCTTTCCACGGCTGATACGTCGTGCGAGGATTTCGTCTTCGTCAGCACGGTCAGGATATCCAACGGACATCTTGAACATGAAACGGTCAAGTTGTGCTTCAGGAAGCGGGTATGTTCCTTCTTGCTCAACAGGGTTTTGAGTAGCCATAACAATGAACGGAGCTGGCAACTTGTGAGTCACTGTACCGATGGTAACTTGCTTCTCTTGCATAGCCTCAAGCAAAGCAGCTTGAGTCTTTGGTGGTGCACGGTTAATCTCGTCAGCGAGGAGGAGATTGCAGAACAGTGGACCTGGCTTGAACGTAAACTCGCCTTTCTTGGCGTCGTAAATGTTGGTACCAGTAATGTCGGCAGGAAGCAAATCCGGCGTGAATTGAACACGCTTAAAATCGCATCCAAGCGCATCGGCGAAGGTGTTGGTCATCAACGTCTTAGCCAAACCTGGATAATCTTCGAAGAGAAGGTTTCCGTTTGACAGAATGTTGACCAATACGTTGTCGATAACGTGGGCCTTACCGATAATGACCTTTTGGACTTCGGCTGAAATCGCTGTTGCGATTGCACCGACGGCCTTGAGGCGTTCTCGGACTTCTGGTGTACTCTGGTGCTTCGGCTGGGCCGGAGCGGCCGGTGCTGCAGGTGCAACAGGTGCGGCTGGTGCAGCAGGTGCCATTGGCATTGGTGCTGCTGGGGCCGCAGGTGCTACAGGCGCTGCAGGTGCTGGCGCGGGCGGGGCTGCTGGGGGGGCTGGGGGTTGCATGTCTATTCCTCCTTGTTTCAATTACCCCAACGTCGGATGTGAGGGATCAATTCCCTCAATTCTTCGTTGGAGTATGAGCGGTTGGAACTTACGAGTTCAACCAAGCGGGGTTCCCGCACCATTTGCATTACTTCGGCGGGGGACTTACGGGCGAATTCATCGCGCGTCAAGTCATTGAATTGACGAACCTTGGAAAGCAATGCCTCCCTTGTTCGTCGGTGGTATTGGGACGGGTCCAACTTTGTTGGGCGCTCCCTGAATCGGGTCAAGTCAAAGACGTGACGCCAATTTTCTTTCTCGGGGACAACCATGATGGCGATCGCCAGGAGTGCGAAAAGGTTGAGGATAATGAGCCACTTGAGAACACCATCGCTGGTGAGCAGGACAATCGCTCCAATGGCTTCCGTGAACGGCATGGACAGTGTGCTGGAAACGTGGCGGCTTTCGTCAAAGACGATGTTGAATTGGGCTGGGTATCGTGTAACTTGGGTTGAAATTTCCTTGTTATCGAATTCCATCATGTCGTTGATCAATGCCGTGAAGAACATTGAATTGCCGCTCCATGAGGTATCGCCAAGACCCGAATTAAGTCCTTGTGAGTCGGTATCCCAGCACATGTGACCGAATTGCTGGTAGAGTTGTGAGTCGCATTGTTGCTTCCCAGTTGCAGCTGCGCGGTCATCATCCCAGAGGTGGTTTGCAAGAACGGAATGGTCCGATACAAAGACAATGCTTCCTGTCACGCTAACCTCGCCGTAGTCGTTGTTTGGTTGTTGGTCAAGCACTTCTTGACCGGGATAATCAATACGGATGATGAGTCCAGTTTCACCCTCTCCGAGTGCAGGATTGTTTTCGCCTTTGCCCAAATCAATTTGGGCAGAGGTGGATGCTTGGGCCAACACGTGGATTTCACGATTGGTGTCAAGTTGCTCATCCAATACTTGGATGGCCGTTGGGCGATGGAACAACACCGGCATTCGGCAATTCTCTACTTCTTTGTCCTGGACATTTTGATGCGAGCATGGAATCGCCTTCTCATCGCCCATGGAATCAACACCACGGGTAACAGATGAGACGGCCCACAGTTTCTTTGTGTCCGGGCTCACACGCTCGTCGTTATCGTTGGTGACCTCGTAATAGCGTCCAGTTGTTGGATCGTCTCGGACAGGAGCGTCAAAATATTTCACTCCGAATTCTTCAGCAACGAGTTGTGCGTTGGTGGAATTCGAGGCGAGAATGACTTTACCGCCACGCTCAGTAACGAAATCATAGATTGCTGCAGACTCTGCTGCATCAAAAGGCTTCTCTGGTGCTGCGATTACGAGGAGCGTTCGGTGAGGTTCCTGCCAGTCATTGACGAGCATTGGAGTGGACATGGTATTTGCGATGTTAAATCCGCTCAAGTTGGACCTCATCAAGGTGAGTTGTTGGTCTGAAAATTCATCGTCGTTCTGGTAGGGTGAAAACACGGTAGTTTTCCCAGCAGAAACCAATGCGATGACAACCGTAGAGAGGAGGACTGAAACAATCAATCCAACCATGAGCCATGCTTCAAGGCTCAAACCGGATTTTTCTGCTTCTGCCATGGTATTCTCTCCTACTGACTGACGCGCAACGCCAGATATACAACTGTCGGAACTTCGCTCCACTCATAATGATTGCTCAAGGGTGTTCAAGGAAAAACCAACAAACTCTGGAAAGATGCGGCCTGAATATATATGAAAAAAGGCCCAAACCTAAGAAAAATTACATTTTTTGAAGCCGATGAGGCGATTCAAAGAAAATCACGTTGGCTTCTCAAGGAAAACCACGATGTAAGAAGTAACACGAAGAAAATTTCAATCAAAGACAACGCCGGCATTGATTCCGAACCAGTGGAAGTCATGCCGTCATCTTCCCCCTCATCGTTGGCATCCCCAGACGTATCGGTTGATTGTTGGGCTTCAACATTGACGTTCATGGTCGATGATCGGGTTGTTCCATCACCCTCAGACAGGATGGAAATTGAAACTTCACAAGTCCTCTCCTGGTGACTGCTGGTTGCCTCAAGGCGCAACGTAAAGGATGCAACTCCAGTACCGTTTTCATCGGTCACCTCAACGACTGTCCCCTCCAAGGAGTCAAGCCCGGTCACAGAAAGGTGGGGGCAACTTCTAATGGTGGCCTCGCCGGAGGTGATGGCGTCTTGATTGTTACCAAGATTGCTCACTTCAAGGTCAAATTCAACCCAAGAACCCGAGAACAACGTATCGGTTGGAAGTTGTACCTCCGGGACAAGCTGGTACATCCGTGGCGTGCTGATTTCGCCTTCAATCTCATTTTCTGCAACGGGAGTCTCGCCAACGGTTTCTTGCCCGAGAACGGTGAGTTTAATGGAGGAGGAAGGTGAAAATGCCCGTACTGTTTCTGCATCAGCCCCGGTAATTGAAATCGAAAAGGACTTGTTGGAGGAGCCACCAACGGATACTGAATCCGGTCCATCAAATTCAAAGGGTCCTTCCTCATCATAATCGTACGTCAAATCCACGTTCAATTCCCCCGTTCGTTCGTTGTTGATGTAGAAGACGAGTTCTCCTGTGAGATCCCAATCATCTTCCAAGTCCACGAGGTAGGTTGAATCCATATCGGTATCCCACCCCAATTCCCATGAGGGCGGATTGAGTTCCTGGGCTGATGAAAGCGGAAGTGAGAACGACAGAACAAATGTCAAGAGCACGAAGTAGGTCTTTCTCACGGTCTCAGTCCTCCTTCATGATGCCCTTCAGGGCCCGCTTGGTAAGCGTTTTGACCATCGATCGGCGGTATCGTGGAGGTAGCGCCGTGTTGTTAACAGGCTTCACTGACTTTTGGATACTGACAGCCATTGTTTTCACGTCGATAAGGCCCTTGTTTTCTTCAAGATGTTGCGAAATTTGTTCAGAATGTTCTTTGGGAATCGACTCAAGCGCAGTACTTGCAATTTGAAGTGTGTCAGTCTTACCCGGAATCCATGAAGCAGCAATACCTGCCTCGGGGAAATCCCATGACTCCCTCACCCGTAGTTTCTGATAACAGCCTTCTCGCTGAGTGGCGTCCTTTGGAAGCATCACTTTGAGCAAAAACTCTCCTTCCTCAAGGACGTTTTTCTTCATCCCGTCCAGTTGGTAAAAGGAAGACACATCAACCGTTCGTTCGCCGTTCGGTCCAACGATCAAAACCGAGGCGTTGAGAACCATGAAATTAGGAGCCAAGTCGCCTTGGTAGGTCGCTACGCACAATGTATTCTGATTCGGTATGACTCTGCAATCTGCCCCGGTTCCGCAATCTGCCTTGTGACACCAATCGATTGAACGGCGCCAATCTTCGGATTGGTTGTACCAGAAACATCGGGTGTCAAGGCAAAGATTCCCACCAACAGTTGCGCTCTTTCTGATCAGTGACGAAGCGACTTTTGCAGCAGCTTGTCGCAGCAATGGATGAGCATGCTCCGAAGCCACCAAGGTGTCCAGCGTGACCATGCATCCTATTTCAGACGGCGATAGTGTGAACGCATCAGAGATACTCGCAAGAGAAATCACATGGGGCTTCGGATTGATACGCCATTTGTAATTGGGCAAAACGTCAGTCCCACCGGCGACCCAATCAAAGGATTGCCCTTGTTCCATGAGGGTGGCTGCTAGGGCGCAGGCCTCCTCGACGGTTGAGGGATGATGAAGTTCAAATGGAGGCATCAACATCAAGCATCATCCTCCATGTGCCGTTGCTCTTTTTTGAGCCATGCACGACCGGCAAATCCGAGTTCAGCAAGTTGTTCAGGAAGGGGTTCATCTGCTTCCCTCCATCCTTCGACTTGTTCACTGAGTGGGCGATTTGGGTCAAAGCCAAACAAAACACCGTTCACGTAGGCAGAAGTGTCTTCGCTGCGTTGGCGCAAACGGTCTCGGATTTCGTGTTCTTTTGCACGCTCCACGAGTTGCTCCTGCAACGGTGCGTGAGTGAGTGTTGGAGGTACGAGGTCCAACGGGTCGTCAATATCGTGCTTTTTCAGATGCTTTTCAATGGCTTTGTAGACCACATCGGGAGTGAGTGGAAGGTCTCGCATGCGAATCCCTGTCGCATCGTACACTGCATTGACAACAGCGGGCAGAATCGGCAGGAGAGGCCCTTCGCCGGCTTCCTTTGCACCAAACGGCCCCTCAGGGTCGCTGGATTCGACGATAATCGGTTCAACATGAGGCATTTCGTGGACGGAGGGGATCTTATAATCCAGCAAATTTGCATTTTGAAGGTGTCCGGTTCGTCCGTAAACCATCTTTTCCGAGAGCACCTGACCCAATCCCATGTGGCAGGAACCGATAATTTGCCCTCGTACAGCAAGCGGATTCAATGCTTTTCCGCAATCATGAGCGGCCCAAACATTGGTGCAAGAAACCTTACCGGTTTCAACATCGACGTCAACTTCTGCAACGTAGGCTGAGAACGAATATGCTGGGGCAAGACCCGCAGCTGCTCCTTTGTGAACACCACCCATTGGAGGTGAACGGTAAGCACCTCGAGCGATGAGTGCCCCTGTGTCCTCCTGTGCCTTGTGCAAGGCTTGCAAATACGACACTCCGACTGCAGGGTCGTGTTTGTAGTAGATTCTTCGGTCATTGAGAACCAACACATTGGGGTGATAACCGAGCATTTCCCATGCTGCCTTGAGCAATTGGTCACGAATGCCGATGGCGGCACGGATGGCTGCGTTGGCGTTCATGAAGGTCACGCGACTGGAATATGAACCCAAATCCACCGGGCTCGTATCGCTTTCGTGGCTTCGAACGTGAATCATTTCCACAGGAAGTGCGAGAACTTCGGCCACGACTTGAGCGACTGCTGTTGTTGAACCCTGGCCAATATCAGCTGCACCGGTGTGAACGGTAACGCCTCCATCCATATCGACTTGAATGTGGACGGTAGCATGCGGGAAATTCTTCGGGTCCCAGTGAATGGGAAGTCCTGAACCAGAGATGAAGAAACCGCAACCAATTCCAATTCCCTTGCCGAGAGGCAGTTGTCGGAATTTATTGTCCCAGTCCGAACCTTCTCGGACGCGAGTTAATGCTTCACGCATCCCGTTAGAGGTGATTCGGAATCCGCTGATGGTTCGACTGTGTGGAGGAAGAAGGTTGGCCAGTCTGAGGTCAATGGGGTCAACGGCCATTTGTTCAGCCATTTCATCCAATCCAACTTCTACAGCACAGCGAGTATTCACTGCACCGTGGCCCCGCATTGCTCCAGATGCAGGTTTGTTGGTCCAGACGCGAGCACCGGTATAGTGGAAGGAGCCCAATTCGTACGGAGCGGTTGCAAGCACGCCGTTGTAGTAAGAGGTGACGTGGCCGAAGGAAGCAAAACCACCACCGTCAATAAGAGCGTCAATGTCAAACCCGGAAATTCGTCCTTCATTATCAGCCGTCATTTTCACATCAATATGGGACGGATGGCGGCCTCTGTTGATCCAATAGACCTCTTCACGGTCAAAAGTAATTCGAATCGGTACACCTGCCTTGCGAGCCAGAATTGCAGCGCACATTTCGTGTGGGAAAGGATCGGACTTTCCACCAAACCCGCCACCGACAAAGGTCCTCACGACGTTGATTTGATGCATAGGGACATCGAGAACCGTTGAAAGAGCCCGGTGAGTGTAGTGGGGGACTTGTTGGGGAGTGTACAATTGCAATCGACCGTTTGGATCCCAATGAGCCACAACAGCGTGAGGTTCTGTAAATCCATGATGAACACCGGCCATGGTCCATGAGCCGTGCGAGGCCGCATTGGGGGTTTTGACCAAGGAACGGTCACCGAATTCTTGGAACACTCTTTTCTGAACGTTGGTTCGTGCGAGGTGATACTTTCCACGCCAGTGAATCGGTTCATCGTGGTCTTCCAGACCTTTCTTTGGATCAAATACCGGTTCGAGAAGTTCCCATTCAATGTCAAACAAAGAAAGAGCTTCAATAGCGGTGGCTTCGTCAACTGCGGCCACACAGGCCACTAAATCTCCAACGTGGCGAACCTTGTCTACCGCCATGGCGTGTTCGTCTTTTGTGACAGGAAGCACGCCAAATCGGTTAGGTGCATCTTCTCCCGTAGCAACAGCAAGAACGCCGGGAAGGGCTTCAACACGAGTGGTGTCAATCGACTTAATCCTCGCATAGTGGTGAGGTGAACGTAGAATTTTTCCAATGGCCTCACCTTGAAGACGAACATCGTCACCGTACCATGCCTGACCGGTGACCTTCGCATTCGAGTCGACCAAAGCCATGGGCTTTCCAACGGCAGTTCCGGTTCGGTCTCGGTCGTGAATATGATCACCTGCTGGTTTTGGCTCGCGCCCACCGACTGTTTCTGGAATGAAGTCCAAATCGCGTGGACGCATTTCGGGGTCTGAGCCGCCGGATCCTGGAGGAGGGAAGACCTGCTTCCCTGCAACGCGCTTACCATCTCTTCGCTGGTCACCTTTACCAGAGCCGGGTTGTTGACGATAACTTCCCATAACAATCACTTCGCGTGTCCCGGAGGCATCGTTGGGTCTTCGGGCCCTGACGGGTGAGGGTCAGGGTGGGGGTCGCTGGCTGGAGAGGTGACTTCTCCTTCACCACGATGGAGAACCGCTGCTGCCTCTATGGAATCAATAATTTGTTGATATCCGGTACA
This sequence comes from Candidatus Poseidonia sp., assembly GCA_029250625.1. Taxonomy (GTDB): domain Archaea; phylum Thermoplasmatota; class Poseidoniia; order Poseidoniales; family Poseidoniaceae; genus Poseidonia. The sequence continues at coordinate 11,439 of JAQXEX010000097.1, forward strand.
TCGGCACAAATTTCCTTCAATCGCTTCAGCGATTTCATCTCGAGACGGGTTGTCATTGACGTTGAGCAATGCTTGAGAGGCAATCATGAAACCGGGTGTGCAAAATCCACACTGCGAACCTCCATGGGTCGCAAAGCAGGTTTGAATGGGGGTGAGATGGGCGCCTTCCGAAAGACCTTCAACGGTCAAGATTTCAGTGTCTTTGACTTGGCCAGCAAGTGTTAAGCAAGACAATTTTGGAACTCCGTCAATCATGACGGTGCAGCATCCGCAGGTGCCAAGGTCGCATCCACGTTTCACGCCTAATGTACCGACTTTATCTCTCAAAACATCAAGCAAGACTGCGTTTGAAGGTGCTAGAACTTCAACCGGCCGCCCGTTAACAACGCCCGACCAGCGTTCGCTGGCTGCGGGAGGGGTCATTGTGATGTGTTCTTTACCAACCATGCTCGTCCCTGTCCATCCGTAAGCGTCCCACTCTTTGATAATTCGGGGTCGTATGTTTCAAAAATCCCTTTGCTTACTCCTCTTGAAGCCATTTTGAATTCGCCGAAGGATTTCTACAGTCCGACTCCGCTTCTTCCAACGCATTACGAAGGACGAGCCCGTGGTATACCTTGATTCTCCTTTCTTTCACAAAGTTATTCACGACTTTTTCTATTTCATTCAATTCCTCAATTGTCATAGCCTCTTCAATACGATTCAAGCAACGCAAGAATTCGTTTCTGCGTGAGAAGAAAACACCAAGGTATACTGGAATCAGCAGCAGTGGAATGACCAACTCTTCAAACACAATTTCCATGACGCCGGAAACTGAGAACTCCATGCTGTCGGCGTGGTATTCAAGACTGAACGATTCTCCGGTCAAACCTCCTGCATAGAAGATACCGGTATTGAGGCCAAAGTAAAGTGTGAAAGGAGTTTCATCCTCATCATAAATATCCGAACCTCGGTCAAGCTCAACATCGTCTGGCCAACCATCGTTATCGTTGTCGTGGTCCAAAACATCGGGGATGGTGTCCTGATCGGAGTCCAATGGAGTGGATTTGGCGTTGTATGGATCGTAAAGGATGGTACCCGAAGAGGCTGAACGTTCCATTTCGTTGCGTATGCCATCTCCATCAGCATCATCGTCGTATTCGTCCGGCATGAAATCCCCATCAAGGTCTGAACATCCCTTCAATCGAATGCGACTCTTGCCGTAGATGTGAGGGCAATTATCTGACAATGAGTGCAGGCTTTGGTCTGCATATCCATCACCGTCGCCGTCTGACCAAATAACGGAGTCTTCAGGCCATACGTCAACTTCGTCCCCAACGCCATCTCCGTCCATATCAGGATCCGCCTCGTCTCCGATACCGTCACCGTCAAGGTCACGGTGCTCGCTTTCATTGTCGGGAAAAGCATCAGCCCCCATCGAAGCGTTCCATGAAGCATCGGAGTCAGACCATCCGTCACCGTCTGTATCCAAGCAACCCACTCGGTCCATGGTTGAATCTCCTTCTGTTTCGCAAACAGGAGTTGAATCTTCTGCTCCAACGCTGGTCGGCATGAGCAATAAAAACAAAGAGAAAATGCACACATGCGCCGTGCTCAATTGTTTCATGGAGTAGGCTAAACGACCGCCCATATGGCTTTATTGCACCCGACCGCACCGGAAAGGTTTCTAAAAGGAGTGATTGCAGGCACCCTCTATGAAACAATTTGCCTTCATGATGCTCATGCTCTTGATCAGTAGTTCTCTTGCAGGTTGTACCTCAGAAGATACCGAGGAATCTCAATCCTTCCCCGTATTCTCTTCTGTAGCGGATAACGATGAGATCTACGACAACACAAGAATGGAAGGTAGCGCTTACATTGTCGTGTTTTCTGCTGAATGGTGCAACAGCCCATGCTTCACCACCATGCACGCCATATGGTCTGCTCAATCAGAACTTCCAGTCTTGGTGATGTCCACCGACCCTGCCGAAAATGCGACTGGAGTCACCCTCTCAGAGTGGCATGAATCGGCTGATGCTCACGATGATGATGGCGAAGAAACTGGAGTCACCCTGACAACATATGCCTTCATGAAAGGACACGAAGCAGGAATCAGTCTCGGCATCGATAAGCCAGGGTCCGTGGTCTTTGTCAACGCCGATGGTGAAGTGACCTACCTTCACGAAGGCAGAATGGACGATACCGCAGACATCTTGGAACGATGGGCAGATGCTTCAGCTTGAGCGCATCACTGAAGTTTAGCTTCTTCGACCAAGATCGCTTCAATGTCTTCGTCTGGAACTGCATCGGACCACTTGATCCTTTCAACGTCAATAGCATCTTCTGATTTGTTGAGAGCAAGCATGACCAGAGGAACCAACATCACACCGATAATCATTCCAGCAATACCGACCAAAACGGTACTTCCTGAAAACATGGAATCGCTTTCTTCGGTTAAACCATCTTTGTCAACATCCATCAACATAATGTCTGCTGTGATGATCGGAGTTGAGGAGAAATTTGTTTCGCCAGTCTCCATGAGACCACGAATGGAGATGGTATGATTCCCTTGAAGTTCTACACCAGGCAGATGCTCAATCTCATGAACGATATCAATGACCTCTAGCTCGAAAGCCTCTGTATGCTCGTAAGAGTGAATGTTCGTCCAATCGTCAAGCAAATGGTTGCTTCGCCATTGAATGGTTTCAACGCCCTCTGTAATCGTGAATTCAAGTGAATCGCCATTGGTCATGTGTACGCGATTATCCGTTCCGAGAGATGTGGACATGTTGAGAGTCACGCTATTATCGAATACATAGTCTCGTTCTGCTGCTTCCATAACCGCATCGAGGGCACGAACTTCGCCGTGACCGTAGACGTTATTCTGACGGTTCTTGGGAATAAGATCTTCAGGACAAGGTTCGTTCCCTGGTGCCGCCAGTGTAAATTCTTCTGGGCTTAATGGATGACTACACCAACGATACGTAGAAGTTTCTTGCATGATGTTGCGAATATCAAAAGGCGAAAGGTCAGGATTTGCTTGGTACATCAAAGCTGAAACCCCAGCAGCTCCCGGGGTGGCCATGGATGTTCCCGACATCCCAGTATACTGATCGCCGGTATTGAAGGCGACCGACATGACATCGGACCCAACAAAGGCGATATTTGGTTTAATGCGGCCTTCTTCTGTAGGACCTTGGCTTGAATACACTGCGATTGTGCTATCTTTGTCTAATGCTCCGACAGTAATGACATCTTCTGCAGAACCAGGCGTTCCGATTTGTCCCGAAGCGACAGTATTTCCAGCAGCGATGAACAATGCAATACCTGAGCGCACCATTTCGTTGGCGTATCGGTTCACACTGTCTTCTTCTGAGGAGGTCCACTCAATCGGACCCGGGCCACCCAGGCTCATGGAAGCTGCACGGATGTTGAATTGGTAGCGGTTGTCCACGGTCCATTTCATGCCAGCCATTACGGTTGCGAAGGAACCCGAGCCACCTGCATCAAGGACCTTAACGCCAACCAAGTTCGCTTGTGGAGCCATTCCAACGTGCTCGTAGTTTGGCGCGCCTGTTCCAGCAGTTGTACCGGCACAGTGAGAGCCGTGCCCTTGATCGTCGTATGGGAACACTTCTGTGCCGTTGGTTAGGGAAGGGTTGTTCACTGGGTCGTAAAATCCAATCACCTTCGGGTCATCGGTTGAGTCATCATCGTCAAGGTCGTCCAAACTTGCGTGGGCTCCGTCAATTCCGGTATCGATGATGGCGACGGTTACACCTGAGCCATCGTAACCTGTTTCTTCCCAAGCCATGTCAACGCCGTGAAGAACTGCTGCATCGCCGTTTTGGATGGTGAGGATGCTGTCAAGTTCAATCATAATGACACCAGGAATGTTGAGGGTCTCGCGAATCAAATCAACGTGAATGCGCCCAGCGAGCGCATCAATGTGAGTAAGTTCCCATTGGTGCTCATAGCCAACTTCCCGCTCAAGCATAGCGATTTCGTCGGTGGAGGGCGTATGGTCAAAGTCGATGATCAAAGGCAGGGTGTTGTCTTCATCAAGGAAGACGGGATTGTCTTTGTGAAGTTCCACCATGTCCCCGATGGAATTCTTATTTTGGTCAACCGTGGTCTCAACCCACCAACCTTCTTCTTCAATGGAAGAATCTGTTTCAATTTGGATGGGAGTGGCCAAGGCCAAAGTTGGAAGCAGCATCAAGGTCAGGCAAAATGCGCTCAGAAGTTTTTTGATTAGCATAGGCTCAACGTTTAATTCCAAGCAGGTGGTCTTTTTGAACCCATTGGGAACCTGGGGCATATCGTTATTGAGGCAATGTGAAGGTGACCATAAGGGAATCAAATCCATTCTTTGTCCAATTGGACGGGTGAAATGTTAAGACCTATTGATGATGAAAATCCAACGATTGAGATGGCAGCACCACGCAGAGCGACCCAAGGAGCCCCAAAGAGAACCCAAGCCCCTGTAGCCCAGCCTTTGGCTCAAACCGCATCTCCCTATCAGGGTGGGCTGTCCAATACAACAGCTCAACCCCTAGCGCCCATTGTCACCGTTGGGCCTAATGCGGCAAAACAAAGTCAAGACATGCTGATGTTGAAACTCTCTCAAGGCGTGATGATGGGAATCGGATTCCTTGCGATATGGGGTGGTATCTTTAGCGTCGCATTTGATGAAGAAGCAACGAACGACAATTTCCTTGTCCTCTTCATCGGAGGGTTGGCTTCGTTTTTAGTATCAATAGGCATCATCGAACTGCAGAGTAAAAAGAACAATCATCGGCTGTACGACATCCACAATTACTTCCTTGGGATTGCGTTCTTCTTCTCCACCATCGGAGTCTTGTGGGGTACACGATACATGATGGGAGTCATGACCGGAACATTTGACCTCAGTTGGTTCGGAAACCCCGCCGAATACACCGAGACAGACTGGGCCCCCAATGCGAACGGAATTTACGCACAATTGACTACATGTATCTTGCTGACCTTTGGTCATTTCCGCCTGCTCAAAAGATACTCCGGCGATACCGGATTTGGATGGGGCGTCGCCACGTACGCACCGATGGCTATCCTTCTGGCGGGAGTAGGGCCTTGGATTCGTTGGTCTGGGAATGAAGTCAGTTACGAACTCGGAATCAGCATCATTGTCATATCGATTGTTTCGATGGAAATGGCTCTGCGTTCGAACAAGGCCCTCAACTTCGGAGTTGTCGCCTTTGCCTCAGGGCTTGTCCCGCTGGTCTATGAACTGCTGAATGATGTCCCCGATGCAGACAAAGGAGGGGCTCTCTCGTTAATGGTCTTCATTATCGCTTTACAAGGATATTATGCTGCTCGGAGTGACCTACGAAAGGAAGTCATGGAACGTGCCTCATTTTTCCTCGTAGGACAGGTTGTCGTTGCGATTCTTGTAACACGTTCCGGAGACTTGAACCTTATTCTCGGCCCGTTCAGATCTGCTGATTATTCATCGTTAGCGCCCTATGTGTCCCTCCCCGTTGCTCTTTGGTGCATGATGCTCCTCGCATATTTCCCTGCTGTAATACAACAACGCGTACCGTGGATGCCGATTGGACTTGCCGTCAGTTTGGTAGCACTTCCAACCGCAACCTCAACCGTTCCATGGACGCTGAGCATCGTGATGATTCCATACATGTTGTTCATCTCTAAGGTCGCTAGAGAATGGGTGATTAACATCACGGTTCTTTCGTTTGGAATATCCTATCTACTCACTGATTTAGGAGGAATAATGGATGAAATCACTCCAAAAGAAACATTTGGTGGGACCATCCTTCACATCATTTTACCGATTTTCATCGTCCTCATCTCTGAGATGGGGCGTCGACAAGAAAAAATCACCACAGCCGTTTCCCTTGGTTTGCTCGGTACTGTAGTATGTTCTCGAGCGATTCTTGACCCGGAGTGGTTTATGCCATGGCTCTTCATTGGATACATGTTTTACCTCACCCTTGACATCGCCCTCAAGTGCGATGATGAAGATTTCAAAGGCCGCAAAGAACTGACTCTTTCGGCTGGTTTCACTTCATTCATCATCCTTGTATTGGGATTGTTCGACAAGTTGGAATTGCCCCCAGGCGACTTCTTTGACAACATTTCACCGGATGGACTTGAGCCGCAATTCTTAATCTTGGGCATAGCCCTTTACTCCCTTTCACGAATCATTGCAACGAAGGAATTTGACCTCGGTTCATTGTTTGCTTGGTTGGATCAAGGGTCTTCAAACTCCCCTTCATATGACCCTGAGACAAACTCTTGGGTAGCACAGGCAGAAGAACAAGAAAAAACACTGGACAGTCTTCTTGAGAAGATGTGGACTCCGCTTGCTCGAATTTCGTTGCTCTGCTCCCTGCTTCTGTTTTCGCTGAGCATCGAATCCGTTACCGCTTACCTCGAAAAACCTCAGTGGATCCTCCTCATCGCCATACCGGTGGGAACCTTGGTTTGGGAAATCTATCAAATGGATCGAATCGATTCAAAGACCAGAGCTGCAGGTGTCGGCTTACTCGTAGCCATTGCGCTACCAGTGGCTGTTCAACTCCAAGAGGTGGCTTTTTACGAAATTGCCGCTGGAAAGATCTTGATTGCAGGAATCTTACTCGACCTTCTCCTTGTTTCTGCCCCCCTCATCGTCAATACAATTATCTCAAAGCGAGGAATTGACGAAGATGGATTGAACTTTTATGCTGACGCCACAGCATATGTTCTCTTGCTGGTCCTGGCAACATTGGATTCTTCGGGAGGACTGTTATTTGTCCCCATCCTCTTCCTTGTCATCTACCGAACGGTTCAACACCGACATTATGGAACCGCCTTATTTGCTCCGTTTGCAGTCCTTGTCATGGATAGCGATTGGTTCACAAGGGTCGGAATAACCAATAAAATTCTGGAAGGGCTGCCCTCGGACATTGAAAGTTACCTAAGGGATATGCACCTCGGACCGTTTGCAGCACTATCGGGAATTTTTGTTGCTGCTCATATGACCCTCATGCTCTTCGCAATGTACCGGGATTCAGAACGCACGAGTGGATATCAAGAAGTCGTAGCGCTGATTTGGCTAGGGCTCGCCTTTTTGTCGGTTCTTCCCGACGGATATTGGTTGCCTACCATCATTACCTATCTGATCATGTCCTATCTTTGGTACACCGAAAACAGCAATGCTTTGCCGTACATGTTGGGTATCCTGTTCTTTTCCCTCTTCATTGGGTTCGATAACAGTGATAGTTTCACCAACATCAACACTGAGAATGCATGGGCCTGGAGCGGGTTTGTCACTGGTTTGAACGGCGTTGCTTTTGCTTTGATGCATCAAGCCAATCTCTTCTACAAAGTCAATGCATCAGATGAGGCAGATCAACAAACACAGGACGCAACAGCACTCCTGAGTCAACAAATAGCCAGCATTGGTTTCATCATCAGCTACGAAATATTCTACGGAATAGGCCCACTTATCGCTCTTATAATGATTGGATACTCTACGTTCAAGAAAGGACAAACAACCAGCCTTCTGTTGTTCCCACCGCTTCTCTCCTTCGCTGCAGTGAACATCATGATTCAGGGGAATATTGGCGATAGCGAACTGCACGCTACGATGGGAGGAGCCATCTTGGCGTTCCAAGGAATCATGTTTACCCTGTTGTCCAACAAGGATGATCTGGTCTATGATTGGGAAAACGTGGAATGGGAGTCAAATGACAGTTTCTTCCAATTCATGGACCGTCTCGGCATTGCTGGGGTCGCATACTCCGTAGTCGGCCTCTTCTTGGCCTTTGACGCCATTGACTTGGATTCGTTCGCCTACATCGCCATCACGGTTTATCTCGTGATTTTGGGTATTCAAGGATTCAGCGAAGAAAACGATGCACGATGGCGTCGAGGAATCGGTGGATACGGTTCTGTCTTGACTTCATTCCTGTTTACAACAACCATTGAAAACGATCTCTTCGGAGCGATTGGAGTGGTGTTGATGGGTATTCTTGCTCTTGGATTTGGGTTCCTCTTCATGCAACGAACCAACACGGAAGACATCTACGAACAAGGGGTATTACCAAACGAAGTCCAGACGGCTGCACCGACGGTAGAACACGTGGAAACACCCGCTGTCAATGCGGTTGAAGAAGCAAAGGAAGAAGCCAGCATCGTTGAAGAGGATGAAGATGTTGAGGATGAAGCGGTTGAAGAAAACAAGGTAGAGGATGAAGTGTCAGCAGAGCCCGTAGAAGAGGTCGCAGAAACTCCTGAGCCTGTCGTTCAAACCCCGCCATCTGAACAAGTACACTCTGGCCTTCTCATGACAGAGGAAGGGTTCGCAGTTCGATTGCCTGCTGACTCGGTGAACAACATCATCAAGTCTCTTGAGAAAACACCACACGACGGATTTTTGCCGGTGGTTGCCTTTTCACCAAGCGGTCAAATTATGCTGAATTTTGAATCAAAAACCTCAGATTCTTGAAATTCCATTTTGCGAACAACAAAGACCTGAGCCCACTCAGGGCAAAGCATGAGTGAAACATCTCAACGGATGGTTTGGATTGACCTTGAAATGACCGGTCTTGACCTTGAACGTGAATCCATCATTGAGATCGCGACCGTCATCACTGACAGCGAACTGAACATCTTGGCCACTGGCCCAAATTTGGCGATTAAAGTCCCACAAGAACTTCTTGACGAGATGGATGAGTGGAATACAAGGCACCACCACGGCAGTGGGTTGGTGCAACGCATTCATGAAGAAGGCAAGGATTTGAACGATGCCGAACAAGCAACAGTCGAATTTCTAAAAGAGTGGATTGAACCGGGAACCGCTCCCCTATGCGGAAACAGTGTTTGGAACGACCGACAATTCCTGGCAAAGGAAATGCCGGCCGTTTTGGAACTGCTGCATTACCGGATGGTTGATGTATCAACCATCAAGGAACTTGCTCGCAGATGGTATCCCAAGACCCCCTCCTATGCAAAGAAAGGAGCCCACTTAGCCTTGGATGATATTCTTGAGTCCATTGAAGAGTTGAAGCACTTCAGAACGAACCTGTTCGTCCCTCAATCTTGACGCCAGGTTGGCTCGCTGGGATCTTTTCTCTTGAAGGCCGACATGATTTGTGCGACCACAGCCACGGCTATTTCTTCGGGAGATTCAGCACCAATGTTCAACCCAATGGGACAAATCACTTGGTCCAATAGAGAACTGGGCAACCCACGACCTTCACATTCAGCACGAAAAGCCTGCCATTTTGACCGACTACCGATGACCCCAACACGTGGCGCAGTGGAACCATCCAATGCCACGCCATCTCGGTTGAACAAACCCAACAAACCGAGAAGCCGCTCTTGGTCTTCACTCCAATCGTGCCCAAGGAGCAAGATGTCGGAAAATCGGTTCATGGTCTTGAGGGATTCATTGGAAAACAGTGCATCAATGCCTGTGGATGAAAGGGATACTGCAGAAGGGTACAATTCGGTAGAAGCAAATTCAGGCCGTGTATCGTGTACGGAATACGTCCAGCCCACTTGATCCAACAATGTTGCGATCGCTTGGCCGCAATGACCGCCGCCCATGATGAATACGTGGGGCATAGGAATCATCACTTCAAGCGAGAGGGTTACTTGCCCACCGCATAACGAATCAAGGGGTTGCACTTCATAGCCCTTCGCCCCTTTGTTCAGGCCGTAGGTCACCACTTCTGCGACGGGTGCTGTCGATTGTTCAAGCAAAATCTTGCAACGGTTGAGGACCTTTAGCTCCAAGCCAGCCCCTCCAACGGTTCCTTCCCAACTCAAATCAGGAGCAGTCATCGCTAGACGAGCACCCGTTTTTCCTGGAACGCTCCCTCTGGTGTTCAACACCGTTGCGAGTACGACCTTGTGTTGTGCATTCAATCGGCTCAAGGCCCATTGGAGTACACGAGCCGTCATGTTCATCCCTCAGGGCTTGCACTCATATCCCTTGTCATCGTTGAAAATAGGCGTGCAGTTCTGCTGCATTCTCGTGCAAGTCGCTAAGTGATTCTGAGGTATCAATGTTCAAGTGAAGCCATGGTCCATCAACCGGCACTTCCAAGAACGAAACGATATCACGTAGTGGCGTACTACTGGAAACAGACAAAATACGCTCAAGGTCATCGCCACTAAGGACCACGGGATGGCCTTTCCTTCCTTGATGTACTGGGCAAACCGATTGGTCATGCCCCGTCAAGGCTCTCACCAGGGTTGCATTCCATCCGGGCCGGTCAACCGGAGCCATGACCAACTTCCGTGGCAATCTACCCAGTTCGGAATGAAGTGAAGATATACCGTTCTGTAGGCTACCGGTACGACCTGCTTCAGGATGAGGATTGATGCTCACAATTGCATCGGGAACCGCCAAAAGCACGTCAACCGATAACTCAGCCCGCGTAACCACGACGATGGGCTTGCAGCCGGCTGTTTTCAAGTGCTCATATGCCCATCGGACCAAGGGGACGCTTCCGACGTTAACCAATGATTTCGGTTCACCGAGTCGGGAACTTGCCCCTGCTGCAAGGATAATGCCAGGTACAGAACGAGCCATGTTGGTTCCAACCGTTGCCGACCAATTGCTTTTCCTCTTTTTCTTCAAATAGAGTCAACCACACAATCTGATATGAAGGTATGGAAAATGCCCCAATCATGGACCGCCCAAATGCGGGCGGCTCATGAACGTGGACTTGAATTTCTCAAGTCCATTTGCGATTCATCGCAACACATGGAGACCTATGATCTCCAAAACGGACTTCCATCGGTCCGGATCAAAAGTACCTCAAGGCGATGGTATTCACTTCAGGCCGTGCCTGAAAAAACAATCTATGAAAACTTGGTAGGCGAAATGAAAGACGGCATAGTATGGAGTTTTGACATACGTGCTGCCCCCCGAAAAACTGACCTGTTGGCCCTCAATGACTATTCTGTACGGCTATGTATTTATCCTGAGCATGGAAGCAAGAACCTTCCAATTGGCGACCAACTTGCAACCCTTGCACTCGGGCTGAGAGACGACCGCAGAACGGCAGTGCGGATCGGTTTGCTCGCACAATTTGTGATTGCACCTCGAGATGCTCTTCTCGACGTGTACAAATTTACCGCAGAAGGCGCGGTGTACAACGAAGAAGTGTTTTACGATGATGAATTCGAGTACGAACCCAATGAACGTCAACAAAATCAACATTTTATTCTCAACCTTACCCATGAAGCAGACCAAATCAGTGAAACGTTTGCTAGCGACGACCAGGCCTGTGCAAATGAGTATGAGCACATAAACTTCCAAGAGTGGTTTGACAAAAATGAACAGGTCGCATGCACAAAAGAGGAGATCCCCTGGCACCACGATGAAAATCAAATCTGGGACATCGAAGAAGCGTTTCTTCGGGGGTTGGAATAATCAAAAGTCCTTGGTGATTTCACGGCCGATAATCATTCGCTGTACCTGCGATGACCCTTCGTAAATTTGCATGACCTTTGCTCCCCGCATCAAACGGGCAACGGGATACTCTTCGGAGTAACCGTAGCCACCATACACTTGAACCGCATCGGTGGTGACTTTCATCGCCATATCTGCTGCAAAGCGTTTAGCGTGGGCAGCTGACTCGGTGTTTCTGATTCCATGATCGCATTCCGATGCTGATTTCCATGTCAGCATTCTTGATGCCTCAATGTTCGTTTTCATATCTGCAAGCATGAATTGGATGGCTTGATGTTGGTGGAGAGGTTTCCCAAACGACGTTCGCTCGTTTGAATAATTGAGGGCGTGTTCGTAAGCAGCCCTTCCAAGACCCGTTGCATGTGCAGCGATATTGGGGCGACTCATGTCAAATGCTTTCATGGCGTTCATCCATCCGCCGGATTCAGAGCCTCCAATCAAGTGGCTTGCAGGGATTCTCACGTTGTCAAACGAAAGAGAGCGGGTGTCCGAGCATCGCTGTCCCATGTTGGTTTCCTTTTTTCCAAGAGTAAATCCTGGTGTGTCTTTTTCCACGATGAAACCAGACATACCGCGGTAGCCAGCGTCAGGGTCTGTTTTGGCCAGAACAAAAAAGAAATCTGCGTATCCTGCTCCGGTAATCCACATCTTTGAACCGTTCAATACGTATTCATCACCGTCTCTAATAGCGGTAGTTTTGAGCGCTGCAACATCGGAACCAGCCCCCGGTTCAGTAATGGCGTAGGAGGCAAGAGCCCCTTCTTCAGCGACTTTACGCAGCCAGATGTTCTTTTGCTCCTCTGTTGCTCCTGTGATAATTGGAGCGCAAGCAAGAGCAGTTGCGTAGGCTGCAGTTGCAAAACCTGGGTCGCCCCAAGCGAGTTCCTCGTTAACGAGTACTTCCTCTAGAGAACCAAGGCCTGCTCCACCGTATGCTTCAGGGATGTGAAGGTTAAGCAACCCCATTTCATGGGCTTGGCGAATGGCCTCAATAGGGTAAACTGATTCTTCATCCCAATGTTCTGCCTTTGGACGTATTTCATCCACTGCGAACTCATGAGCGAGTTCTTTGAGCATAATTTGCATCTCATCGAGTTGGAAGTCGACCATGATGTACCCAAGAGCCGCTCCCTTAAGGCGATTAGGATTCATTATCTGAAATTGCTTTCGTCAAAGGACAAGAATGCCTTGCCGTTGCGCAACAAGTAATCCCAAAAAGATGAGGTAAAAGAAAATCAAGACAATGCCTTCCCACCGCTTGAATTCATACTGCGACCGCATCATTCCTAAGGCCACCATGGTACCGAGAATGGTTGCTGGGATAATGAGATTCATGGTCAATGGAGTACCTTCTGGAGTTAACGATAATGGGAAGACCATGGCGGCAAGCCCAACCGAAAGGAGCGGGTCGGTAATGTTGGACCCAATGAGGGCTCCAATGGCAACGCCTTCGCTTCGTTTTGCAGCCATAAAGGCGATGGTGAGTTCGGGCAAAGAGGTTCCTAGCCCTGAGACGGTCGTACCGACAACTGCATGGGGCACTTCGAGTCGAACAGCCATATCACTGGCGATTTCCACGAGGTGGTGAGCAGCAAATAGAGCCAATAGAAGGCCGAGTGTGACCATAGCGATATATGACGCAGTAGTCCAGTTTGACACCCTTTCGATGGCTTTCTCTTCTGTCATTTCTTCTCGCATGATTTCCTCACGATTCGACAACAACCAATAGATGTAAGCCGCATATAGGCTGACAAGAATCAATCCTTCAAGACTGCTCAAGACGCCTCCAGTTTTCAAAAAGAAGGTCAAGAGAAGAATTGATCCGAGCATAATAACGCCGTCTCTTTTGAGCCATGAGGGACGGATTTTCACACCGCGGAACGTCACAACTACGCCAAGAATGAACGTTATTTGGACAAGAATCGAGCCGAAAATTCCACCAAGGGCAAAGTCCGCAAATGTAGGGTCTGCTGCCCGGAAACGCATGTCTGCGGCCGAGGTGGTCGTGACTAAAATCTCTGGAAGTGAAGTGCCAATTGAGACAATGGTGAGGCCGATAACAACTTCTGGAAGCCCTGCCCGATAAGCCAAGCCCTTTGCACCTTCAATGAAAAAATCTGCAGATTTGATCAGCAACGCCATGGCCAGTATGAGAAGGGTGATGGATACCGGTACACTATCCAGTTGGCTCTTATCGATGCCAGTATGAATTCCGACGAGGCCTAAAAACAAGGCTCCGTTGATGAGAAGAGTATTACTGAGGACCAACTGCGGAATGCCCATGACATTCTTCTCATCCCCCATGGGCCTTCCAAGGGAATACCCTTCTTGACCGTTCGCATGGTTGTCTCATTCTAATGAGGCATAACGGTTTCAAGACGAGGTCAACTCGCCGATACCATGAGCCGCCAAGCTTTCTTTGAATTTCTTGGCACAGCGCTGATGGTCGGGCTTGGTTGTGGTAGCATATACTACGGTGCAAGCCATGCTTGGATTTCAATGACGTTTGCATGCGCGGTTATGCTCGCTATACTCTTGTTTGGCAATCTGAGCGGAGCCCACATTAATCCAGCAGTGTCCATCGCTTTTTGGAGAGAAGGAGAACTTGAAAACGGCCAACTCCTGCTGTATATTGCTGGGCAGATGGCCGGAGGACTTGTTGCTGCAATCGCCCTTGGTGGAGCGGGGCCAACGGTGGTGGCCTCGGACCTTACCCTCATTGAGGCATTTGCGATTGAGGTGTCCATCACCATGCTGTTGATGCTGAGTATTTTCGCCGTGGTGAGAACTGAACCATCCATTGTCGTTCTTGCCGTGTGGGTTGGAGCCACCGTTGGCCTTCTTGCATACCTCACAGGGCCTGCTACTGGAGCAAGTATGAACCCAGCACGAACCTTTGGCCCAAACGTTGTTTCTGGTTTGTGGGCGAGCCTGCTGTTTTACGGAACATCTACGGTACTTGGCGCTTGGTTTGCGTGCGACATCAAGCGACTTACCTTTCCAAAGAAGCGGATTCAAGATTGAACCGATGCACGAAGCATGGTGATCACGTACTCAAGCGAAGGGATGGTATGGTTTTCCAACGGGGGAGAAAACGGCACTGGTGTATCCAATGCACCGATGACGCATGGAGCAGATTCCAGTTCGTAGAAGCACTCTTCCATGATTCGTGACTGTACCGTGTGGCCAAGGCCACCAGACCATTGACCCTCTTGGAGGATCACCAGTCGGTTTGTTCGCTGAACCGATTGTATGCATGTTGCTGCATCAAAAGGAATGAGCGTCCTTAAATCTACAATTTCGACTTCAATGTCTTCCTCTGCAAGTTGTTCAGCCGCCTGCAAAGCAATATGAATCATAGCGCCCCATGTGACGAGGGTTACATCACGGCCTCCTCTAACGACATTTGCTTGACCAATGGCCAAGTTCTCTCCAGATTCAATACGCTTCTTTACGGATTCTGTGTCCACATGTTGATTGATGTTCATGCCCCAGCCGGTCAACCCGCCTCGCAGACCGTAAAGCCCAATGTGCTCGAGCATCAATACCGGATCAGGAAGATGAGATGCTTCGACAAGAAGGTCGTAAGCATCCTGAGGCGTCCCCGGGGCAAGGACGATGAGACCTGGATCGTTTGCGAACCAGGATTCAATCATGTTTGCATGGAAAGGTCCAGAGCGTGTTCGGGCCCCGAGTGGAATGCGGACGGTCATGGGGCAGTCAGCACCCCATCGCCAGCGAAGCATCGAGGCGTTGTTGATGAGGGCGTTGAACCCTAAAGCGGCGAATCCACCAAATTGAATTTCGACCATTGGTCGCATGCCTGACAATGCAGCCCCGACACCCGTATGCACGATGACCGCTTCACAGAGTGGCATGTCAACCAACTTGTCTGCGTGTCCAGCATTTTTTAGAGCCATATTCATTCCAAAAGCGCCGGCAACTTCCATGTCTTCTCCGATGAAGACGCAGTCCTCTCCGAAGGTGGTTGCAATATCGGCCATCGCTTGCTGAATGGCTCGGGCATAGGTCCATCCTCCCTTCTCAGCGTAAACAAGTTGAGTTTCGCCGAGGTCCAAAGGAGCTGCAATTGAGGGCTGGCGTGTCGTGCCTTGGTAGCGGAGTTGACGCTCCAAGTGAGTGTCTGCATCATGAAGAGAAGTTACGCCTTTGGTTACCGTTTCAGGCAGCGGCCATTCCATTTCATCAAGTTCGGTTCGTGCAGTATTGACACGCTCCTGTTCCTCCTGTTCCATGGCCGTGAGGTCGTGTTCGTCAACCCCCAAATCCAAAAGCAAATTGCGATGGTTTGGTATCGGGTCTTTGGCCTCCCAATAGGTGAGAAGGTCCCTGTCAACATAGCCTGGAGGAGTTCCACTGGGATTGCCGAGATACAAATCATCGTGGTGATGAGCATGCCCGCATCCACGCATCGTTTCAACGTGGATGAGCGTTGGACCGCCTCCAGCAAGAGAGAATTCACGCGCCACTGCTGTTGAAGCATGCCAGGCTGCTGGGTCCGAGCCATCGATGGTCCAAGATGGAAAGCCCATTGCTTCGGCTTTGTCCGCCCACAATTCAACACCCGATTGTTTGGCGGGCGGCGTATCAAGAGCGATCTGATTGTTCTGAAGGATGTAGGTAATTGGTAAACCACGAGCTCCTGCAAGATTCATCGCCTCCCAGAATTCTCCACTGGAGGAGGACCCTTCTCCGATACAGGCGACGTGGAACCTTTTGAGTCCTTTACGCCATGCTGCAAAGGCCAGCCCAGTCATCGTGACGCTGGCGATTGGAAGCGGTGCAGTAGGTGGTAGAACACCAACATGCCATGCACCGACGTGAAGGTCACGCCCTCCCGCATCCTCCCATCCGCCGTTTTGGTTGGAGCCTGCTTTCCCAAGGTTTGCCGCCATAACGTCAAGGGCCGTATCGCCCATTGCTAGACCGAGGCCAATATCCCGAATCATCGGAGCGACAAGATCGCCGTCGTATCCTTCTCCAGGACGGGCGCTGCGAGGGGCATCGGGTTGTCGCTTGAGAGCAGTAGCAACTGCGACGACGCCTTCCTGCCATGTCGACCGGAATCCCTTGCCTCCAAAGGTACCTCCATCTGGCGTCTCAACGCCTTCGGTAAACAGGTCCTTGAGTGACGTGTCGAGGTAGCGTGTACGGGTCATGTAGCGCTGCCATTCCATGCGATGATCGACTGTGATGGCCATGTAATGTGCAAGACGGCGAAGCATCAAACGCATGTCGATGAGGAAATGTGTTCGGCGACGGTCAAGCATGAGTTCCATGCTCCGTCGAGGGATGACTTCTCGCTCAAGTTCCTCTTTTAGGGAGGTTGTAGCTTGCTTCTTCATGCCTCGTTCAAGACCGTTCAAGAACCGTTCAGAGAAAGTATGCCAGGACGGCCCTTCAAACTGGTCTGGTTCATTGCTGACCATATGATCCCAAACGTTAGCAACAAGGAAGAGATGAGCATCATGTCGTTGAGCGACAAAGGAGAGTACTTCTGAACGGGCAGCATCCTGAACGAGTGGCTGAACGAAATTGAGAGGTTCTTTTGGAGTCCAAATCGAACCGAAGATTTGTGGTAGTTCACCCTGAGTCATAGCGCCACCTCAACCCTGCCATGAAGCGGTTCGTTTCAATACTATGTTTGGAGAACCTTTGAACAAACGGGGAAATCAATCGGCGCCAAGGCGTCGCTGCATCTCTGAATCGTAACATTCGTGAAGCATTTCTCTGTTTTTGAGCGTAATGAATAATGCAATACTTGCCGGTAAGGCAAGCACACCAAGCGCCAATGCCCATGACTGGAAGATGTCAAAAACCGGACCGACCATGAGAGGGCCAAGAATGGTTCCTGCAGCCCAAGCGGTACCAAATGCTCCGAAAGCCAAACCTGGATTTCCATCACCTAATGCTCGGTTCGTTGCAGTATCTATGATGGGGAGCATGGGGATTTGGGCTGCTGCGATTGAAAATTGGAACGCTCCAAGAAGGACAATCATTCCGAATACAGCATTGTTTCCTGAAAACTTCCATCCCACGAAACCAACTCCGAGAAGTGAAGCAACAACAACGGCCCATCCGAGAATCATGTACCGTGTGGGTCCGTTGCGGTCAACGAGTTTACCCCAGATCAGCGAGCCAAGACCTTGCATCAAGACCATGACCAAGAGCACACCTCCGATTTCGGCTGAACTCAATCCCAATGTATCATCCAAAAATAATGGAACACCTGCCTCGAGAGCTCCCGTGGCAACCGTCGTGATGGCCAATAAGATACCAACCCGAAGCAAGACTGGGTCGGTGAAAAATACCTTCACGGAAGCACCTCCAAGAGAGGGCACCTGTGCTTTGCCGATGGAGGGGCCCGCATAGATGATGACCGGAATTACCGAAAACGTCACCAATCCAAGGAAGCCAAATGCTGATGCTTCGCCCCAAGCAAAAAGTATTCCGCCGAAAACAGGACCAAGCAATCCCCCTATTGCGGCTATGCCAAGTAATTTCCCAGCCATCTCTCCAAATCGAGTTGGCCAAAGCTGAGACGCTGCGGCTAAACCTGCAGTCATGATGGTCGCCCCCGATGCCCCGTGAAGCAACCGAGCAAGGCACAGGGCGAGAAACGGGTGAGGCAGCCATTCGTTGGTAGCCAGCAGGTAAACTCCGCTCGAAATGGTCAACAAAATGAGGCTGGTCAAAATCGTCGTCCCTGCTCCAAATCGGTCCGTGATTCTGCCCGACATAGGGCCCATCAAAAACATAGGGACGGCCCATAACGACACGAGAAGTGTTGCCTGTGTAGCATTGATGTCAAACTGTGTCTGCCATGATGGGAGGATGGGTACGATGAAGGCGTATCCGAGAAAATTGACAAAGAACGCGGCGATTAGAGCCCGGAAAGCGACCGATTGACCCTTTTCTATAGAATTTTTCATTCCTCTTCCTCCTTCGCAGGGAGGGCCTCCAATACATCGCCGGTCAACACGAGAGCATCTTCAATTTGAGTGAGAAGTGTGATGTCTGAAACTGCACCAGGACGCTTGAGTAATTTGAGTAAGTCATGAACGACCTCGGTCGTGAGTTGCGTCATGACAAGAGCCTCAGGATCGATATAAGATTGGGAATCAGGCATTAACAGAGAGACATATTCTGGTTCCTCATCTAGAATCTCGTCCATTTTCCCCTCAACTTCTGCTGCAAGTTGTTGAGCTTGTTTTTCAAGAATATCTTCCATTGAGCCACCAAGACCTCCTTCAGATGAAAGGGTCGGCTTTGCCCCATCGGAGAGACTTGCTCCCTTGGCGATGGAACGAAACGACGGGCCCTTAGCCGCTTCTTTCGATGCTTGATCTTGTAAACCTTCAGAGCCAACGAGGCGGTTAAGTGCAAGTCGCACCATCGTCGTCAACTCTTCGGGAGAGAGAAGAGGTTCGTCATCCTCACCCTCAACCCTTCCCATTTCAGTTTGAAGATCGCGAACAAAGTCAGCATCAATGTTCCCTGCCTCTACCAAACGACGCAGCATAGGAAGCGCCCATTGACTGTCGTTCATGGTCATGGAAACATCAAACCGTTGACCGCCAATTCCACCTCCTTGTGTAGGGGCTATTTCAGCCGGTGGTGCCACGAATTGTTTTGATGCGTGACGTTGCATTTGATTGATGAGGAGATTCATATCAATGGGTTTGCCTATGACCTCCGCAACTCCTGCCATTGCAGCGGATGAGAGGAAATCAGGCGTGATGGATCTCGAAAGAACGACGATACGGGTGTTGTTACGGAATTGAGGGTTGGTGTTCAGCTTTTGACAGACATCAAGGACGCTTCCTTGGCTCCATTCACTCTCGAGCAAAAGAACATCGGGGAAAGCAGCGAGTGCAGTCGCTTCTGTTTGCCGCAATGTTGGAGTTCTTGTAACATCAAACCCCTCTCTCTGAAAGGTATTGGCAAGGAGGTCTCGACGGCCTTGATTTTCATCGGCCACTATGATTTTTGCTATCGTTCTCCCCTCCTTAATTTGAGGAAGGGAGGCGCGCCTTTCAATATCACCCTCCAAATTCAAAATGGGGCCCGTATTTCTGCAAGTTGATTGAAAACTCATTGGTGGGTTGCACTTGAGAGAAATCTTCCTTAAACCACTTGTGAAGTCCCGCATTATGGCCGAGGAGGAATCCGTCGTACAAGCCTCTAGAAAAGAGCGAATCCAACGAATCATTTTCGAGGCTGACACGCCCTCGGGAAAATTTTTTGACATCGCTTTACTGTTGGCGATTTTAGCATCAATACTCACCGTTTCCTTGGAAAGCGTTGACTCAATCGACAAAGCATATCACTTTGAATTGCGTTTGTTGGAATGGGCCATTACCATCCTCTTTACGTTGGAATACCTCCTCAGACTATACTCCACCAAAAAGTCTCAAAAATATGCCACTTCGTTTTTCGGTATCGTCGACTTGATTGCAATAATACCGACCTACCTCAGTTTGATTGTACCTGGAGCGCAAAGCCTCCTTATTGTCCGAGCACTGAGGTTGCTCAGGATGTTCCGAGTTCTCAAATTGAGCCGCTATATCGGAGAAGGCGAGGTGCTGTTTGAGGCCCTTTTACAATCCAGAACCAGGATCATCATTTTCCTGTTCACAGTAACGATTCTTGGTTTCATTTCTGGAGCGATGATGTACCTCTTGGAAGGCCCTGTAAACGGCTTCACTTCAATTCCGCAGAGCGTGTATTGGTCGTTGACTACCATTACAGGGACGGGTTATGGAGATACGGTCCCTTCCACGCCTTTGGGCAAGTTGCTGGCCGTTGTGATTATGGTGCTCGGATACAGCCTCATCATTGTCCCAACAGGAATTGTTTCATCTGAGTTGATGAAACTGGGAGAAGTTGACAATCGTGCCTGCCTTTCATGTTCAAAAGAAGGTCATGACAGAAATGCAAAGCATTGCAAGTACTGCGGGGACGAACTGAGAATCAGTTGATGATTTCAGCAGGCGCAGCTGACTTCCACGCAATGATTCCACCGTCGAGGTTGTACATGTGTGCCGCATTGTATCCTGCTTGAATCAAGCTCATTGCTGCAATTTGAGAACGCATTCCACTGCGGCAATAGACCAAAATATCCTGGTTTGAAGGGATTTGCTCAAGGGCAGAAAGGACTTGGTCATGAGGGACTTGCAAGTCGCATGAATCTGCATGTGCTTCATGGTATTCGCCATCTGAGCGAACATCAAGAACAAAAGGTGACCATCCGCTTGAGCGGCGTTCCAGGGCATCTGTGATGGAAATATGGTTGAACATGTTCTTACCCTCGTGGGCTTCCTGTTTTTCAATGTCTCCTTGTCTTGAATCGGGTTCAAGTGAACACCATTCAGAAGTGTCAAACATCGCTGAGGATAAACTCAAATCCAAAATTTTTGTACGCTCTTCGTCCCGTTCAAACGACAACTGGGTGAATGACATCGATGCTGCATCGTAAATCAGCAAGCGCCCTGAAAGGGCGACATTAAGTCCGATCAGGAGTTTAATTGCCTCAGTTGCTTGAAGCAACCCAATCACCCCTGGAAGGACTCCGAACACCCCCGCTTCTTCGCAACTGCGAACAGCGTTAGGAGGAGGAGGTTCGGGGAAAAGGTCACGATACGAGGGGCCCCCTTGATATCCAAATACAGATACTTGTCCTTCAAATTGGAAGATTGAGCCATAGACCCAAGGTATCCCCTTCAACGCACAGGCATCGTCAATGAGATATCGCGTTGGAATATTATCGGTGCCGTCGATGACGAGGTCCCATCCCATCTCGAGCAATTGCATGGCATTTCCGGGGTTAAAACGGGTTTGGAACGATGTGACCTTGACTCCATCATCCAATGCATGGAGGCGCTTCTTAGCCGATTCAACTTTGGGTGTCCCTACGCTTTCTGAAGTATGAAGAATTTGACGTTGAAGGTTTGAAAGATCCACCACATCATCATCAACCAATCCAAGATGACCCACACCCGCTGCGGCGAGGTAAAGAGCAGCAGGAGAGCCCAACCCTCCGGCCCCAATGATGAGAATACTGGCGCCGACCAAACGCTGTTGGCCCTCAACCCCTACATTTGGAAGGGAAAGATGGCGCGCATGACGCTCAAGGTCAACCATGAACTGCCCAACGGAGCCACTTTGATGAATGCACCGCCCTCAGTGGACGTTCTCTTCAAGCCACTTTTCAACATCAATTGCAGCAGAACAACCCATACCTGCGGCGGTAATGGCTTGCTTGTACCGTGTATCAACGACGTCACCCGCAGCAAAAATACCTGGTACGGAGGTCATGGTGTATTCTTTGTTAACGATGTAGCCGTTTTCGTCGGTCTCAACTTGACCGTCCAAAAATCCAGTAATTGGCGTGTGACCAATTGCGATGAAGGCCCCTGTTGCATTGATGGTCTCTGTCGTTCCATCTTGTGTGTTTTCAAGTACTGCTCCGGTGAGTCCTTTTTCATCGGACAACCATTCTTTGACCTGGCGGAAGGTGCGGATCTCAATTTTATCGTGATTTGCAGCTCGCTCGTACATGATGGTTGATGCTTTGAACACATCTCTTCGATGAATGAGCGTGACCTTGCTTGCAAAGCGAGTGAGGAAGGTTGCTTCCTCACAAGCAGAATCTCCGCCGCCAATGACGATGACTTCTTCATCGCGGAAAAACGCACCATCACATGTAGCGCAGGTGGAAATACCACGCCCTTTTTGTGCCTCTTCCCCAGGGGCGTTGAGCCAAATGGATTCGGCCCCTGTGCAGACGATGATGGAGTGAGTAAGGAATGTCTCACCTTCAACCTCAACCTTGAACGGGCGCTCAGAGGTATCAACTGAATCGACGTTACGGTCTTGAACTTCTAGGCCAAATCGTTCCGCTTGTTCGCGCAGTTCGGTCATCATTTCTGGCCCTCCAATCCCGTTTGGATATCCAGGGAAATTTTCAATGTCACTGGTCAACATCAGCTGGCCACCGGACATGTATCCAGCGAACATGAGAGGGTTAAGCATGGCTCGCCCAGCGTACAATCCTGCGGTATATCCTGCAGGCCCTGAACCGATAATTATGACATTGCGTACTTCTGACATGTTCTTCTCCATCCAGCGGTTCAGTGAAGGGGGTGTTTGAAGGTTCGCCCGTCGCATCCCGCCTTGGTTTGTTGAGCCACTGAAGCATTCCGACAGAAAGCAACTGTCGGGGAGCCCAACGAAGATTTCGTAGACGAAGTTCTTAGAATCGTATTATCGGTCAAAGAAGAGCCAACACTGCTGCTCGTGCATGGGGTTCCAGTCTTGGTTCAATGTGGTGCTGTTCTGCACCAGGACCGATGATTCCCAAACCAATGGGTTTGTTGTGTTTTAATTGAAGTTCAAGAATCGTTTTGATGACTGCTTGGCCCATTGCGAGGCCGTGTTGTGTCTCCCCTTTCTCAATGATGCCCAAACAGGCGGCTGCATCACAAGATTCGAGCATCCGATCAAGAGCTAGAGGGACTTCCATTGAACCGGGAACCCATACAACCTGAGTGATGTTCATGTCGTTCTTTGCAGCTTCTTCACTTGCCCATGCGAGCATGCGTTCTACTTCGCCACGGTGGAAGGAACCACAAACGATACCGATGTTCTTGACCATGTTACGCCACCTCACATCTCCTGTTTCATCATTCGCTCCACTGTAGCGACGATGGTTTGGGTCATGGAGTCTATCTCAACGTTGATTTCATCGTTCAATGAAAGTGATGCAAATGTGGTCAGTCTCAATGTTTCAGGAATCAAATGAATGGAAAACGTGTCGTCGTCAACGCGTCCAACGGTAAGAGACGCACCGTTAAGGCCGATGTATCCTTTTTCGTGGATGAATTTCATGATCATGACAGGTGCCTTCAGTTTGAAATCCAAACCTTCTCCTTTCTCAGTCAAATGGACAACAGTGGCCTTGGCCATGATGTGCCCAGAGAGCAGATGGCCCCCCAGTTCATCTCCCATTTTGAGAGAGCGCTCAACGTTCATCTCGTCCCCGATTTTGAGACGCCCTAAGGTCGTCCGCTCAAGCGTCTCGGGAATGACATCAAAGGCGACATGGTTTCCGACGATGTCCGTTGCCGTCAAACAAACACCGTTGAGGGCAACGCTTGCTCCTCGCTCCAAGCCAGCAGCGTCGGGCAGTTGAACGGTGAGGGTGTGTACCTGCTCTCCGTCTTTGAGGCCGATCAGTGTGCCTTTGCCTTGAACGATTCCAGTAAACATGTTCATTCCTCCTTGTTTGCTGCCCGTTCGAGAATACGAGCAATGATTTTGCGAGTACCGTCCAAATCATCCGTAAGGCCTTCTACGCGAACAACATCAATTGAGCCGTGTCCTCGCGAGATGAGGGCCGAACGAATGTTTTCCTCAGCGTGTTC
Source organism: Candidatus Poseidonia sp. (assembly GCA_029250625.1). Taxonomy (GTDB): domain Archaea; phylum Thermoplasmatota; class Poseidoniia; order Poseidoniales; family Poseidoniaceae; genus Poseidonia. Next base: position 35,334 of record JAQXEX010000097.1, read on the forward strand.
TTGGTCGTAACCAAGGGCGATTATATCCGGTTGAACCAAAGGCAGAATATCAAAAATCGGAACTTCAGGAGGATTCCCAATGAACACGTCATCTACTGGCTTTAGACCGGCAACCATGCGTTTTCGGAGGTCATGGCTGGTAATGGGGTTGTGTTTTCTTTTGCGAACCGTATCGTCATGTGCGACCACCACGGTGAGGTGGCCACCGAGGGCTTTTGCTTGCTCGAGATAGTGGAGGTGCCCCGCGTGAAGCAGGTCAAAAACTCCAACGGCCATGATTCGCTTCACGGTATCACCTTTGGTAACGGAGGGTTTGTTCTTCAAGAGGATGACGGTGCTTCATCAGCAAACGCTCTCAACAGATCTGCACCTTCAAGGAACGGGATTCCCCGCTCCCCGGCCCATTCTCTTGCGTCGTCAACAGACAAAGCAAAATCGCCGTTGGGTTGAAGCATTTCAGCGCCGATGACGACGGGCGTCATGCCGGCGAGGCGAGCGAGTCCAACAGCCAGTTCCGTGTGACCTTGGCGTCGGGCCAATCCACCTTCTGCCTCGCGGCACACTGGAATGTGACCGGGTGTTCGGAACTCTGCTCCAAGTTTTTCGATGGCTACCTCCAATGAGTCACCTGAATCCATGGCTGATTTTGCTAACTCTGCAAACCGACGAGTCGTAAGCGAGCGGTCATGGTCGGTAATTCCTGTGTAGGTGTCTCTGTGATTGATAGAGAGCGTAAAGGCTGAGCGAGCATCATAACGGAGGTCGTTGGTGACCAAATGGCCCAAGACCGGGAAGTTTGACACAGCAGCCGCATCGGTATGGAGATCCTGTAGGAAGGGGAGGCCAAAACACGCTCCGACATCATCGCCAATAGCGAGAAACAGCAGTCCACCGCAATCTTGTCGGAGTTGACGCATGGTTTCTGGCTGAGCATGCTCTGCGGGAAACAATAAGTCGGTTTCACCCTCTCGTTTTTCAGAGTCAAAAAGACAGACTGGGTCTCCGTTTTTGAAGGCGTCAACCGCCTTTTTTAATCGAGCGTCCATGTTGGTGGCTGTAGCCCCACCTTCATGAAGAGTCGTATGCAATCACCATTGAAACCACAACAGCGACCCAATGATAGCGGACAGCCAACAGAAAGAGGTTATCATAGGGCGGACCTTGGCTTGGTTTCGCGGGGGGAAAAATATGCCAGTTAAACTCGGACCAGCAGGCGTTCCATTGTCATGCAAGGGACGCACAATTGTCGAAGGAATGGACGACATTATTTCCCTCGGTCTTGAAACCATGGAAGTCCAAACCGTGCGCATGGTTGCCCCTCAGCACTTTGAGCAATACTGGCAGGCGGGAGTACTTGCAAACAAGACTGATTTTGAAATGAACATCCACGGCCCATACTATTCGGAATTGTTGGGCAACAAAGTTGAGCGTGGCCGCTCCCTTGCAAAAATTGAGGCAACACTCCAAGCTGCCCGAACCATCAATGCCCGTCACATCACCCTGCATGCAGGAAACTATGGCGAATTTGGCCGAGGCCATGAAGCCAACGAGCAAGTAGCCAATGTGTTTTCTGGAATCGTAGACCGCATCCATGAAATCTGGGAAGATGAAGAGGATGAATTCCCAGTATTCCCGTGGATTAAAGACGGCACTCCATCAAAAATTGGAGTTGAAACATCCGGTCGGCAAGAACTCTGGGGCAGTCTCGAAGAAGTCCTTGAAGTCGTGAACCACGTAGAAGGGACCATCCCTGTTCTCAACATTGCTCACATCCACGCCCGGGGTCACGGACGAATGCGTACCTCTGAAGATTACGGAGAGTTGTTTGACATGGTTCGTGAATCCATTGGAACCAAGGAATTCTACTGCCATTTCTCCGGCGTAGAGCACCGCACAGGTAACGCCATGCATTACACTCAAATCAAGAAATCAGATCTTAACTTTGAGCCTCTGGCAGAATTTATCGTTGAAGATGGCGGATGGCTGGACATCACCCTCATCTCCGACTCCCCGTTGTTGGAGCACGACGCCATGTACATGATGCAAAACATCGAGAAGTCACGCCACAGGCAATTGGAGCGTAAAGCCCGAGAAGACCGCAGAAGAGCACTCGCTCTTCAAACCGGTAAGACTGAGGGCGAACTCAAGACCAGTGAAACCGAGCAAGCTCAGGCACGACAAGACGCAACTGAAGTCAAAGAAGAGGCCCCTGCACCCGAGGCTGAAGCGAAGAAAGAGGATGCCGCTCCTAAGGCCAAAAAGGAAGCATCCTCAAAAACCAAGGAAGACGTCTTCGACTTTGAAGAAGACGATGATGACTTGTTCTGATGGCGCCGTACACAAGTTGTTGAAAACCGCACGAAGCCGGTGTTTTCATCGGGAAATGGTATAAACCAAAGAAGGGGCGAAGCAGACGATTGCTATGGCACACATCTCTGTATTAGGTCTCGGAAACTGGGGAACAGCCATCGCTCGTTTGTGGCTCTTAGAAGGGCACAAGGTCAAGGGTTGGACCATCGAAGAAGACGTATATCAGTCCATTACCCTTGATGGAATCAATTCAAAATACCTCCCTGACCATCCAGTTAAGGGATTGGATGCAACTATGCATCTTTCAGAAGCCCTTGAAGGAAGCGAAATCATTGTTCTTGCCGTACCCTCATCCGTCATTCTTGATGTGGTAGAAGACATCATCCCCCACCTTCAGCCGCGCCATGTTCTTCTCGACCTGGCGAAGGGTTTAGCACCTGGAAAGCGACTTATTTCTCAAGCCATTCATGGAATGCTCAAGGAAGCTGGAAAAACCAATCCTCTTGCAGTACTTACTGGCCCAACCATTGCCCCAGAAGCAGCAGGAGGAGTGATGACCACTGCTTTAGTTGCCAGTGAGGATGACGCTGTTGCTAATCGCTTGGCGAGCACACTGGGGACGCCAAGTTTCATTCTTCACCCTGCAAGTGATCCTGTCGGTGCCGAACTGTGGGGCGCATACAAAAATGTTGTAGCCCTTGCTTGTGGCCTTGTCGACGGACTCAAACAAGTTGGTGACCTCGGCGGAGACAATCTCAAAGCGGCGATATTCATGTCCGGATTCAAGGAAGGTTGTCTCCTTCTTGCGGAACTCGGAGCGCGAGCTGAGGTCGCTTTTGGCCCTGCAGGACTTGGAGACATGTACGTCACCGCCACTTCACCGCATGGAAGAAACCGCAGCATGGGAGAAAAACTTGGGACTGGACTCACTCTTGAGCAGGCCTTGGATGAAATGCATATGGTTGCAGAAGGTGTCCGAGCCACTCGAATGTTCATTGAACGCGCAGAGGACAGTGGACTCAAGGTCCCCTTCACAAAAGCCCTCAATACCCTCCTTGATGGGGACATTGACGCTGAAGAATGTTGCAGACGCATGGTTGCACTTGGTTGAAGGAAGCCATCGGTGCTGTTTTGAGGGAAGGCTTCGTGAGCGTAGTATGTCCGATGAACTCTCTGAGTTTGAAGTCAAATTATTGACATGGCTGGCCAAGAGCGAATTCCACATTGTACCGTGGTCAACCAAAGATGCGGCGAAGACATTCAAAGTATCTGAAGACGAAATTTACGAAGCGATATCATCCTTGAGCAAGAAGGCATCTGACCGGATCCAGGTGTTTTACAAGGACGGGTCCTTGCACATCGCTGCCGATTGATCACGACTCGTCCACAGGAGCGTCTTTTTGCTTCCTCGCCCTCATGATAACGGTTAACCATGTTGGCTTTCTTACATCGCCCTCTTCGTTGACGAAGGAGCGAACCATCAATGAGAACAGGTCAATCAAGACGACGACGATGAAGATTAGAATCAGCAAAGCGAAGACTTTGTCGTACTGAAGAAATTTGAGATAGGTGCTGATGTAATAGCCAATACCTCCGGCTCCAACAATTCCAATCACGGTACCGTGTCGCACATTGTACTCAAACATGAACATCAGTTGACTGAGCAAATGATTACCATTCTCCGGGATGACGATGTTAAAGAAAATACTCGGCCGACTTAGGCCCATGGCTCGACCTGCTTCCAAGGGGTCGCTCGGCATCCCCTCAAACACTTCGTACTGCAGTTTACCAAGATATCCAACCGTGTAGAATGTCATCGCCAATACGCCCGAAAGGGGTCCAAAGCCGATGACGATCACAAATAGAATCGCCCAAATTAAGCTGGGAAGGCTACGGACTGCAGAAAGAAAAATGCGAACAGGAATTGAAATGGAGAGCGGTGTCAAGTTTCTCGCTGCGAGTGAGGAAAGGCAAATTGCACCGATGAACCCAAGAACTGTAGAAACAAAGGCGATTTTCAGAGTCTCCATCATTCCTAAGTAACCAACAGAGCAAAAGAATTCAACGTCTTTTTCACACACTGGATAGGAACGAGCCTCAAGAACACTCCAATTCGGAGGCCACATGCTTTCTGTGAAGAACACTACGAGATTGGACATACCACCTTCAAGCCTGCCCCAATCGCCTTCTACGAGCCCATCGAGCGTTCGCCAAGCGACGAACAAAAGAAACATGAGAATACCAAATAGACGGTACTTCACTCCTCTTCCCCCATCGAGTTACGTTGGACCCATTCCTTGATGGGAAGGTCCAAGAAACGCTGACCCTTGATTTCCCAAATGCGTGTGGCAAAATTTTGGACGTTGTCTTCATGGTGTTCGACCATGATCACCGCCGTTCCGCTATTGACTAAATCCCGAACTGCTCCTAAAACAATGTCAACGTTCGCCTGGTCCAACTCACCTAGAAACTCATCAGCAAGCATTAATTCTGGACGTTGAGCGAGGGTTCTTGCAGTTGCTACCCGCCGTTGTTGACCTCCTGAAAGACGCCGAACGGGTTCAGAAGCTTTGTCCTCAATTCCAAGCGTTCGAAGAGCCTCAAGCGTCCTTTCCTTGCGCTCTTTGAACATATCAAGTGACCACTTCACACGCATTCGGGCTCCCAACGAGACATTGTGAGCAACGGTTGCATGCCGAACTAGACCCAGACGCTGAGGAATGTATCCAAGACCCCCACGAGGCTCAACATTCAATTCAAACGAGCCGTCAAGGGGTCGAACGAGCCCAGCAACCGTGCGAATCAATGTGGTCTTTCCGATGCCTGATGGACCGAGAATGGCTATAATTTCACCGGGTTTCACTTCAAGTGTAATTGGCTCCACCAGCGGGTCATCATAACCGATGGAAAGTCGGTCCAGGGATGAGATGGCCGTGTCGCTCATAGCATCCCCTCAGTCACTCCTGCGAGCAGGTCTTTTTGAAACGGTTGGGCATGGAAACCTCAACATCTCCAGGTCTAGAAACGGTTGTGGCGGTCATGTTAGCTCCGGGGTGCCAAAGGAGTGACCCTTTCTGTTGGGTGTGGTGAATGAATCACTCCGCCAGCGGTTACAGTCAAGGAAGACTTCGTAAATATCACTCCGTAATGTTGTACTTAGAATCAAAGTAGGTCGAGATTCCTGGAATTGCGCTGATCAGGCTGCTGTAACTGCCCAGATGCTCTTGGGAATTCACTTCAACCAAGCCAGGAGTGTTGAGCACATTTGCTAGAATTTGATCGCCACATGCAGATTGAGGTGAGGTTGAATCAACTTGATGGGAAACCATTGAGTAGCAACCCGTGTAGGTTTGCCCCTGCATTGGATAATCCTGTACGTACATCTCGTTGTTCAAGGCCAGCATTGCGTTGAGGATGGCCGTGCGAGTTTGGACATCCAGTGTTTCTGGGTTGTACATCACCGGATGGGATGGTGCTGATCCGTAGGATGGAAGAAGGATATACTCCGATTCGGGTAGGCACCATTCTGCGTTATCGCTGGCCTCTTCGTTACCGCAGTATGAGGCAACGGTGGAATCCTTTGCAAACGCAACATCGCCGACGCCTTCTGTCAAGCACTTCACCGCTCCAGAATAGGAGTAATATGGCGTTCCCGATTCTGGGATACTCGCATTCTCGTTAAAGAACGAAGTAATGGTGTTGCGGAGGGATTCGATGTCCTCTTGTGGGCCCACAACCGGAGCATAGCCCTGTGAAATCAGATGACCCATTGGAAGAAGCATACCGGCAGATTTGAGCCAACCGGTGTGACATGAGGTTGTCCCTTCCATCATAGCGAAAGGATCGGTCGAAGCATCATCGTCCAGGTAAGCGTTAGCGATATCAGAGCCGTTGAGGACGACTGCATGTGCATCGTAATGAGTGCGCCCATCGGATTTCAGGTCAGCAGCCATTGCAGCCAAGCCATATTCTTTCCATCCGACCCAAGCAGCCCCTCCGTCCATGAAAGCGATGTCAGCATTGCCGAACCGTAGTGCCTCAATGATTGCGCCTTCGGAAGTAACCGGGTAAAGCGTCACAGTAACCCCAGTTTGTTCGGCGATGAAATCCGCCAACACTTGAGGGTTCTCAGCAGGGTTCTCGTAATCGTCTTTCATTTCGAAGGCGATTCGGATGTTGGAGATTGTAGGTTCAACTGAATCGTTAATGGTGAATTTCGTGTCGTAGTATGCTGAAATTCCAGGGACATCTTCAATCAAATTCCCGTAGGAGGCAAGGTGTTGTGACGCATTTGTTGAAGAGACCGCTGGTGTGTTGAGAACATCCGAGAGAATAGATTGCCCTTCGGTCGTATCCTTCATGGCCACAAGTGCATTCTGAACAAGGGTCATTGTGGCTGCGTTACTGGTTGCAGGGTTGTACATTACGGGGTGCGATGGAGCATTTCCGTAGGACGGCAACAAGATGTAATCGGATTCGGGAAGGCACCAAGCCTCGTTTTCGGATGCATCTTCGTTTCCACAATAGGATGGTACGGTTGAATCCTTGACGAACGCAACGTCTCCGACGCCTTCAGAAAGGCACTTAACAGCCCCACTGTAAGAGTAGTACGGTGTTCCTGAATCTGGAATACTCGCATCTTCACTGAAGAAGTTTGTAATGGTCGAGCGTAGAGATTCTACATCATTAGCATCGCCGATGACATTGGCGTAACCGTTTCCGATGAGGAAGCCCATTGGAAGAAGCATGCCTGCGGATTTGAGCCACCCGGTGTGACAGGAATTCTTACCGGCCATGAGTGAAAACGGGTCTGTTGCAGGGTCATCATCAAGATGTGCTGCTGCGATTTCAGAATCTTTGAGGACCACCGCGTGAGCACTGTAGTACGTACGCCCATCCGATTTTTGATCGGCTGCGATTGCATCCAATCCATATTGTTGCCAACCAACCCAAGCTGCACCTCCATCCATGAAGGCGATGTCTGCATTTCCGAATCGAAGAGCCTGAAGCGCTGCACCCTCGGAATCAATAGGGTAGAGAGAGACATCCATGTTGAGTTCCTCACTCATGTAATCTGCCAGCCGTTGAGGGTTTTCATCAACATTGGTATAATCGTCTTTAATGCTGTATGCAATGATGAAATCATCCAAATCTGAGCCTTCATCTTTGTCTCCCGTCCCAAGACATCCTGCAAGAGATGTCGTAGCGACTAAAAGAATGATTATCGTTGATTTTAATGTTCGCGGTTCCATGTTATGACCTACTGGTTTAGGTCGCCCTAAAAGTATCCTGCTTATAGGTTTTCGTATGCCCTAAAAATAAATATTATTCGCTCAAGAGCCGTGAAAACAATGTTTGCGGATAGTCCCTCTCGGATTTGAACCGAGGTCGGAGGAACCAGAATCCTCCATGATGGACCGCTACACTAAGGGACTGTATCCTTGGCGAAGAACGAGTCCTTCTTGAAATAAACGGTGAGAAGGTTCTCAACTCAAACGAAGCGAAAGAGAACTTTTGAAACCCAAGAAAGCATCATGATGGTCATGAATGACGCCAATGCATATTTGGCCCATGGGCGTGAAGGTTTGGTTTCTGGCCAAAGGTCAATTCCCATCGCTTCTGCTTGCTCGATGAGAACGGCCATTTCAGCCAGATGCTCCTCCACCGAGTCATGACTCATATTAGACCGGTACCGTCGGCCCTATTTTTACCCTCGGAGCCTGCGAGAATAATGTTGCAGGTAATAACTTGAAGTACCACACCATAAACGGTGAGCCATGCAGAAGAAAATCGCTATCCTGATGACGGCTCTCCTACTCCTTGCCGGTTGTACGGACCCTACCGAAGAATCCGTGATCGAAGCCATCGAAGAGATCGTCCCCGGTTGCAACGATGAGGCAGCCTATAATTACAATCAAAGCGCTGAGAATGACCTTGCCTGTTTTTCCGAAACAGTCCTAATTGACTCGATCAATGACTTCGTCAAACTGACAAGCGAAGGACCCGCCGCAGGTGAAACCGCAGGATACACTGACATGTGGTCAGGCCCAATGGACCTTGAGGGGGATGAAATGGATGTGGACGCTACAAACACAATGATGGTCAGTCCAGAAGGAAGCTATGTGTCAACGATTATTGGCATTGTAGGGTTGATGGAGACTGAAGAAAGTTGGTTAGCGCTTCCTACCTCTGACGGCACCATGCTCTACGTTGATTACAACGGAGAGAAATTCTCCATGATAAGCGCCACTCCCTACGCAGATATGTTGGAAGACATCATGGGCGAGGAGGAACCGGACAACACCGCCATTGAAGGTGATGTGTTCATCTGTAGTAACGGTCAAGAAATACCGCTTGAATGGGTTGATGACGGATATGAAGATTGTGATGATGGGTCCGATGAAAACAGCGATATCGAAGCAGGTATTGACCTGACTGAATACGACTTTTCTACAGCTAATTTCTCAGTTCAGATGAATCCAATGGATTCAGTTTCTGCATACGAATTCTCTGCCGATATGACTTTACTCGACAGTGATGTTCACAGTGTGACCATTATCGTTAACGCATTATTTGAGATTCGAAGCATTGAAATTGACATTGACGCCAACGATGAGTCCGGCAAATTCATCCTCCATACAGCCGACGAGATTGCTGCAATGCTTGGAACCGACATATCGGATTACAGTTCCAAGGAAGCATTACCGTTCGTGGTTGAAGAGGACTGGTATGGATACGACATTGAGCCAATGACGTACAACGAAGACGGAAGCCCAATGTTCCTCACCCTCTATGTTTGCATGGAAGGTGTTGACGCTACAATGATTGGAAACAGCAGCGTGATGGAAGTTTGGAACGATACATCTCTTGACACATCGCTGTGTGATACTGAGGTGATGGACGGACACATTTTCGCGGAGAACGAGACATTTAATCTGCCTCTAGAATTCTTCATTAACGATATCTTCAATGGTGTTGCTTCATCGGTGGCTCATGACGGAATGAACATGACCATAACGTACGCCCTGGATTCAGAATCGGCCGAGGAATGTACCGAAAACGGTGGAACCTACGACAGCACCATGAACACCTCCCTTTGCACGGAATCCATCGGAGCCATCACCCAATCCGACTCTCAAGCGTTCGAACTCGACCTCGGTTTTGAAGACGGTGAAGGGATGCTGTATCAGTATGACGACGTTACAGGTTCAATACTTCTCATCACTGCCGACGACATGTTCGAGTGCGACTCGGGGGAATTGATCGACAGCAGCCAGTGGAACGATGGAATGTTGGATTGTTCTGACGGAAGTGACGAGCCCGACAACAGTGATTCTGAGTTTGTTGATGGGTGGTACTGTGAGGCCTTCATGGATACATCTGTTATTGATGGAAATGATTTCAACGATCTTTGGAACATGACCAACCTCAACACGAGCATGTGTGGAACAATTGTGGAAAACTTAGACCATCCAAGCAATAAACAGTGGAACGGGGTTATGAATATGTCAAATGTTACCATTCCCTACAATTTCACTATACTTGGCTACGATGACAATGTACTCCACACATTCCAACACAACGGCACACACATCACACGCACCGCTACAAACTGGTCTGAAATAGGAGAGGAGTGCTATGGAGACTACAACCAGACAACGGACGTGTGCACCGACATCCTTCCGATCGTAAACGGAGACGAAGAAGCCGTTGAATACACTGAAAATGGCGAAAACAAAATCGCCTATTACCAATATGATTTGACTACAGATTCTGGATTATTTATGCACATGAAATCCATGTTCGAGTGCGCATCTGGGGAATTGATCGGTTCCGAATACTATGAAGATGGGCAGTTGCATTGCGAAGACGGAAGCGATGAAACTTTTGAGGAAGATGAATTTTGGTTCTACAGCGTTTACGATGAAGACACATGGGAGCAAATCGGCTTTGAATTCGCCATTGTCAACAACCATGCGTCTTTCAACTCAATTGAATTGGGCATTGTGGCAGAGGAAGACTACTACATGTCCGAGGATAACTACAATGTTCAAATCCTCCACTCTATGGCTCTGGAGACTTTTTCCACCAATGAAAACGGCATGCTCAGCACCGTTTACTCGATGGAGACGCTGGAAGAAAATGCTGAAGTTGAAAACTACGCCTTGGGAGATGATTGCCATATTCTCTTCGCCTTTGCCTACGATTCAGACAACGTCCTGATTGAAACTCTACAAACATACGTGTGCTTCAATGACGATGACGGCTATGGAGAGGGTTTGCAGGCTTTCCAGATTCTTTCGGGAGATGCTCCGTTTATGTTTGAAGGCAATGTTGAGGAATATTCAATCGTTCTTTCTTACTGTGATACTGATTATGATGGTGACACAGGTGAAGAAACCACGACCTGCATGGATACGAACGAAGCCAGTTTGACACTTCAGGAAACCACGGCCACCGTGTCTGACCTTGAAAGCCAGGACTACCTCGATGATGCTGCGGAAGATGGCCAATACGTCTTCTTTATGGATGCTGATGATTCAGGAACTCTTTCTGATGGCGACATGGTCTACATCAACAACAACGATATTGTTGTAGAAGAATGGAACACAGTCCGGCTCTATTCTTCCTCAGCCGACGCCTACAGCGACGAAAATCCGTCTCTGCCAGGATTCACAGGTATGCTCACCACGCTTTCGTTGCTTGGTGCAGCTTTCATTCGCCGCCAAGAAGCATGAACGATACGCAAGCCTTGAAGGTAAGCCGCTCAAGGCCCCTTCATGAGTGAAGTACCTGAAGGTGTCAACTTTGCTCCCGCTTCACGTCGCTCTGCGCGTCCAACGGCGACCATGACCCTCACCCGAGATGGCCCCGAAGGCGTTGAAGTACTCCTAGGTAAGCGTTCCATAACCATGAGAGCCTTTCCCAATTACTGGGCTTTTCCAGGTGGGGGCGTATCATCTGTAGATACAGCCGCAGTAGAGTACTTCTCCCAACTTGAAGGAGAAGAGGCCAAGACCATCGCTTGTATATTGCGAGAAATGAGTGAAGAACTTGGCCTTGTACCTGCACCGACTGGCCTAACATCTGTACCGTTAGAGGCCAGATTGGCCATCGTTAGCGATAAAAAGAACTGGCTCCCAATGGCTCAAAACAATGCTTTCCCGGTTTCTAGAGAGAACATCAAGGTACTCAGTCACCGAATTACGCCTCCCTTTGGCCCTGTGCAGTTTGATAATGCATTCCTCCATTTCCATGCTGGTTCATCCAGAGAGGTCCCTGAAATCGATTTGGAACCTCAAACTGAATTTACAGAAGTCATGTGGGCAAAGCCCGTGGAAATCCTGTCAAAATGGCGTTCTTACGAGATGAAAGTGGCTCCACCCGTGGTCACGCTTCTGATGGAAATCGAGCGCACCCTTGATCGCTTTGATCGGAACATGGAGAACGCTGCAGATGATATCGCGTCAAGACTTCCCGGACGACGCTCAATCCTGTTTGCCCACGGTGTTGAGGTTGTGCCCATCAAAACGGCCACATTACCGCCTGCGGACCACACCAACGCCTACATGGTAGGAGACCCCCAAGGTGACTATGTTTTGGTTGACCCTGCTGTAAGAATGCGTGAAGATATGGAATCTCTGGCAACCGCCATTGACCGACACAAGGGCACCCTTGTGGCCGTTGTGTTTACTCATAGCCACGGCGACCACCTTGCTGATATTGGGCTGCTCCGAGAAGCAATTGACGCTCCAATTTGGGGCAGTGAATATACCTCTCAAAGCGTCCCATGCGACCGTATTCTCGTCGATGGAGATGTACTTCAACTTGGGAACCAATCTTGGAAGGTCATGATAACCCCTGGTCACCACCCCGGACATGTTTGCCTTCTCGGTGATGCTGGGCTGATCGCCGGCGATATGGTAGCAGGAATCGGAACCATACTCATCCCCCCTCAAACCGGCAACATGAACGAATACATCGAACAGTTGAAGCGACTCAAGGATGCAAAGCCGCATCTGATTTTCCCCAGCCATGGGCCGGTTATCGCTCTGCCAGAGCAAACCATTCAACGCTACATCGACCATAGAAGCGCTCGGCACCAGCGAGTACTGAATGCTGTTCTTGCTGGAACATCAAGCGTCGAAGATATCGCAAGAACAGCATATGAAGATACACCTGACGCACATCCAAGTCTTGCAATTGACCAAACATTATCTCATCTTCTCGCTCACCAAGAAGAAGGAAATCTCACACAGAAAAACGGTATTTGGGCCGCACAATAAGGAGGATAAGATATGCCAAGAAGAGTTGTTATCAACAAAGCAGGAGGCGTTTCCGCCATTACCGTCCAATCCATGGACATGCCGGAACCAAAAGAGGGTGAAGTTCGAATCAGAGTCGTCTTTGCCGGCATCAACTTCGCAGATTTATTGATGCGGATGGGCTTTTACAATCCTCGACCTCCATACCCGTTCACCCCCGGATACGAAGTCAGCGGCTACATTGATGCCCTCGGGCCAGGCGTTACTTCGTTCACCCTTGGACAGCGAGTTGTGGCCGCAATGCGAAACGGCGGACAAGCAAGCCACGTGACGTGCGTAGCCTCCAGGGTTCTCGCTGTTCCTGACAACATATCACTCAAATCAGCTGCTGCAATCCCGGTAATCTACCTCACTGCTCATCATATGCTCCACCATCTGGGCCATATGGATAAAGATCATTCCGTACTCATCCACGGGGGTGCTGGAGGCGTTGGAATCGCAGCGCTTCAACTGTGCAAATGGGCTGGGGTTGACAAGGTATGGGCCACATCATCGGCACCTAAACACGATGTCATCAAGCAGTATGGGGCACGGGCGATTGACCGCCATAACGAAAATTTTGTTGATATTGTCCGAAAGGAAACCGATGGGAGAGGAGTCGACCACGTCCTTGACCCAATCGGAGGAGAGCACCTCAAACGAAGTCTCTCGGTTGTTGCAGAAGGGGGACGATTGTACACCTACGGCCTATCTGCTGCGGCGCCCACCTCAAAACGTTCCCTTCTCAAAGCCATCTTCGCAATGAGAAAAACGCCCAAATTCGACCCACTACGGCTCATGACGCGAAACCGTTCAGTGTTTGGCGTTCACATGGGCACATGGACCGACGAGGCCGTCATGCAAACCCAGCTTAATCGGATATTGAGTGGAATTGAAGAGGGCCACCTCGACCCCACCGTCGACAGCATCTTCCCCGCAGAGAAAGTCCAAGATGCTCACCAGTACATCCATGACGCAAAGAATATCGGAAAGGTTCTGCTGCAATTCTCCCCCGATGACGGAGGGGGATTGGAATGAACCTCAACATGAGAGTTCTGCAAAATGCAATGCTTGTATTGCTCGTACTACCGCTTGTCAGCTTGGCCGGGTGCACTTCGGAAAACGACAATTGGGTTCGCCTTGATGCGGATGAATTCGCCGTGGCGATCGATGACGAAGAAGGTGCCTTTCTCCTTGATACTCGCACTCAAGATGAGTGGGAAGCAGACGGTCATTTGGAAAATGCGACCCTCATCCCGCACGATGAAATCTCAGAACGAACAGGTGAGCTGCCAGATGACAAGTCCACGACCATTCTTCTCTATTGCCGCAGCGGAAATCGGTCCCAAGCGGCTGCTGAAACGCTTCTGGACCTCGGCTACACCGATGTGCGCGACCTTGAAACTGGAATCAATGGTTGGAAGAATGCCGGGTACTCCGTCATCTACGGGGCGTGAAACCTTCAATAACGCTCAACTTCACAAGAACAACAAGGAGGTAATAGAGTGAAGAAAGCAATGTCTGGTTTTGATTTACGAGCAATCGCTCGTGAACTGAACGATTTGGCTGGCGCCTATGTCAAGAAAGCATACATGCCCCACTATGAGCAAGTCGTACTTCGCCTTAATCCGAAAGGAGCCGATCAATCGGACCTCGTATTGGTACGCGGAGAGCGGATATACACCTCTCAACGAGACCGCCCAATGCCCATGACCCCACCACCGTTCGCCATGGTCCTTAGAAAACATCTCCGCAATGCTCGCCTAACGGCTGTGAACCAAGTTGGTTTCGACCGAGTGTTGTCCTTCCACTTTGACACGAAAGGTGGAGAACGTACGCTGTATGTTGAAGTGTTCAGAGACGGGAACATCATCCTAGCAGATGAACATGGAATTATTGTTCAGCCCTTGACCCACGCCTCATATGCTGGAAGGACACTGAAGAAGGGCGTTGAATATGTTGCGCCACCTGCTGCCTTGGACCCTTACTCTTTGGATTTGGAAGCGGTAACATCACTCCTGCAAGAATCGGATCGCGACCTTGTTTCCACACTTGGAGGAAAGGCAAACCTAGGGGGGACACACGCCAATGCCGTTTGTGAACTTGCTCAGCATGAACCAAATATGGAGCCCACCGAAGCCGACCCTGAAGCCATATACAATGCTCTCAAATCCTTGTTAGAAGACTTGGATTCAGCGGATAACGGCCATCTCATCGTTCAACTTGAAGAAGAGGATGGAGACAAATGGCGGTCAGCATACGAGGCTTTGCCTTTGGTTGAACAACACCAATGGCTTGAGAAGCGAACCAAGGAAGCCACCCCGATTCTCTTACCGGCCCACAAAGGAAAGCCGATTGTAAGTTTCTCCTCACTTCGGCTGGCTGTTGATGCATGGAAGGGAAGCCATGACGCACATGCATTGCAACGAAGGGAAGAGGAGCGCTTCGAGCAGGCTGGACCGGGCCGAGGACAATCAACCGACGCCGACCGTCTGGGACGGCGAAAGGCTCAGCAGGAGAAAGCATTATCCGGCTTTGGAGTGAAAATCGAGAAGCAGCAACGCCTTGGCCATTTGATACAAGAACACTGGAGTCATGTTGAAAGCCTGCTCAATCAAACCAAAGAAGCCGTTGAAGCCAACGGGTGGGATGCGGTCAAAAAAGCATCAAAATCGATCCCCTGGATTACTTCACTTAACCCTTCAAAGCGGGAAATCAATGTCATTTTACCCGATGAGAACAACGAACCGAAAGGGTCTCAGGTTTTACTTGAACTCGACGCTACAGTCTATCAGAATGCACAACGGTATTTTGATTCTGCGAGAAAGCAAAAAAACAAAACCAGTGGTGCAGTTGAAGCATTAGAAGAAACTGAACGCCAACTAAAACGTGCAAAGAAAAAAGAGGAGAAGCAGAAGGCAAGTGGGAAACTCAATCGCTTGAAACGTAGCAAGCGCATGTGGTTTGAGCAACACCGATGGGGAATCGTCAGCGGAGGCCATCTTTTGGTCGGCGGAAAGGACGCAAAAGGAAACGACTCCGTTGTCAAAAAGCATCTTTCAGGCACCGACATGTATCTTCACGCCGATCTTCACGGTGCCCCTTCTTGCAGCCTAAGGGCGGCACAGGGGTTCGCCCTAGAAGAGCGAAGGCCAACCCATCTCCCTGCAGATATTCCGGCCTATCGACTGGTTGACAAGCTTGGAGATGAACGCATCAATGAAGAGAAATTGAATCAGGCTGCTATGCTTGCACTTTCTTGGAGCAGGGCGTGGAACAGTGGAGGCTCTCATGGAACGGTCTATAGCGTGAAACCTGCACAAGTTTCGAAGACAGCACAGACCGGAGAATACGTTGGTAAGGGAGCGTTTATCGTCCGCGGTCAACGTACATGGTACAAGGATTTGAACGTTGAAATCGGAATTGGAATCGTCGCCATCAATGGGGTGCCTCTGATGATGACCGCTGCACCCGATGAAATACGAACCATGTGTTCACGTTATGCAATATTAAGACCCGGTCTTACCAAGAAGGAGCGAATAGCGAACCAAATTTACAAAATCACAGGGCTGTCTACCGACGACTTGCTCGGAGTCCTCCCGGGCGCATGCGAAGTAGTTGAGGAGCACGGAATATTTTCACATCCAGATCCAGTCAAGGAGGAAGAATGATGCATGAGAATACACGCTCCAATGCAGAAATGTGGGACCGACGATTTGGCTTGGAGGCGTTCGCCTACGGCAAAGAGCCAAACGTATGGCTCAAGAGTCGTATGGAATCAATGGAACCAGAATTGAATTCAAGAGCGTTGTTTCCCGCAGATGGCGAAGGCAGAAACGCAGTATGGGCTGCTCGAAAGGGGTGGGCTGCAGAGGTCTTTGATCTCTCTGAAGAGGGAAAAATGAAGTGCATGCAACTCGCAGCCGAATTTGATGTCGCGGTAGAATACCATGTTGATGATTTAGTATTGCGGCCATTTGAGAGCCAAGATTATGATCTCATCGCTTGCTCATGGTTTCACACGCCTACTCCGATTCGTGAACGGCATATGCCTCGTATGCTTCACGCACTGAAATCCGGCGGGCACTTCGTCATGGAAGGCTATCATCAAAGCCAACTTCCGTTATCCAGCGGGGGGCCAAAGTCGTTGGATCTACTGTTTGACCTCGATACTGTTCTTGCTGAGTTAACCGGCCAACATGCTCCTGAAATGAAAATCATTCACGCGTCGGTGGAAACAACTGCGCTCAATGAATCCGATTTACACCGGGGAGATGCAAGGGTTGTTCGGTTGCATTTAATGAAAATTTAATCACTTTGCAGGCATCAAAATGAAGTAGAGGTAAGGTCACCGCCCTCATATGAGGCTGATTTGGCTCGTTTTCATTTTGCTTACGACAAGTCTTGCATCACCTTTGATTGACAATTCAGCCGCACAGAATGTAGCGGCCGCGGTAGAGCTAAGCTGCACTGCACCATACTCAAGCGGTAGCGTGGAACTCGAAGTGCATCCAGGAGCAGCATTGACTGGATATGCAGATTGTACGGTGAGCAATCCTTCGGCTCACACTGAGAAAATCGCAATTGAGGTCACTGCAGATGGATTAGCAACCGCTGCGCCTGGCTCAATCTACCTCGCTGCCGGTGATGAGTCGGACTTCCAAGTCACCATAAGGGCTGACAGTCAAATGGCCGTACAGTCAAAGTCACTTACCATCACGGCCACTGTTCAAGAGACAAGTGGTTTGCCGCCCCCCAATGTCGCTGAGAGTTCTGTAAACATGATGGCAGCCATCATGCAGTATGCTGGACTTAACCTCGAAATGACAAGTCCTATTGTGTCAATTGAGGCGGGTTCGATTGAAAGTTTAGAGTATAAAGTCTACAACCAAGGCAATGGCTTAGACCAATTCACCATTTCTACAAACGGTGACATTGTCGATGGAATGCGTGCATTTTCGCTCCCATTCACAGGGATAGAAGTCGAAGCTTACGGGCCTCCAGCAATCTTTAGAATCACAGTAAACACGCCAGCAGACGGTTCCGATTGGCCGTTAAACGCAGATGGGGTCCACACTCTGACGGTAGATGTTGATGTGATGATCAAGAGTCAATTCAGCTGCGAATACACCAGTGAATGCATGTCGGTGAGTTTGACTCAAAAGGTTATTTTCTTTCAAAACCAAACGCTAGAAGAACAGGCTGAAGCAAATGATTTAGCAAGTTCTTCCGAGCAACAAATGTTGATTTATGGGGGGGCAGGAGCGACGCTCCTTCTTCTGCTGTTCGTATTTTTTGCATTGAGAAAAAGACAATCTTGAACGAAAAGAAAACATCCATCCAAACATCTTGGATCAAATAAGCAGGGTTACGAAGACAAGGCTCGAACGAAGTTCATGAAGAACTGCTGTCCTTTGGAAAGCCTTCACTTCTTTCGCTTAAAGGAACGAGGAGGAGAGCCTCTGCGCCGAGCAAAGTTTGCTCTTGACGGTCGTGGACCGGAACGCGGTCGTGGAGGTGGGGCTCTCTTGCCCTTGTGTTCCTTGTTCTCTCCGCTCTCGTCACTTCGAGAATTGTTCTCTCGGCTAGGAGCTGAACGGCCATGATATCCGCTGTTTTCACGAGGTTCGCCACGGCGTCCACCATCACGGCCACCTTGACGGTCTCCTCGGTTTTCTCGTCGGTCGTCGCCTCCCTGGTTGTAGCCTCGACCACCGTCTCGGCCACCTTGGCGGTCCCCGCGGTCATTTCCGCGATAATTGTCACTGCGTTGGTTACCGCCTTGCCGGTCATCTCGCTGGCCTCGGCTGTCATTTCGTGACCCGCCATCGTTTCCACGATCATCGCCTCTGCGATATCCACCGTCTCGCTGGCTGCGCTCATTGCGATTATAATCAGGCCTTCCGCCATCTCGGCGACCACCATCTCGGCGTCCGTAGCCACCGCCACCACCACCATCTCGACGTCCGCCATCTCGGCGACCACC
>JAQXEX010000098.1 GCA_029250625.1 Candidatus Poseidonia sp.
CGATTTAGCGTGGACTATCCGAACTGATGGAATTAGAGTCCCCGCTCCCAGACTTGAACTGGGGACACCCTGATGTCTGCTGAGACGTTTGTTTTTACACAACTACAGTCAGGTGCTCTACCAACTGAGCTAAGCGAGGTATTCTGTCGCACTTGCCTCCAGTACTTAACCCTCATCAATGAAACGAGCGGATTAGGACGGCGTTTCACCAACGGAAGAGGAGCCTTTTCATAGGTTGAGGACTTTGGACGAATTAGAGTTATCGGAGCCTGGAATTTACCCCCAAAATCACCACCTTCGCCATCGTTTGAAGGGTCGCGGTTATGTAGGGTAAGGAGAGGCTCGCAATCGGAGGAGTGAAAGGATGGGACCTGGGCATGCTTCTAACGGTACAAACGGTGGGGCGAGCGGTAACGATAACGCATTCGCCGACATGATACAGGGTCTGAAAGATGATGCTATTCATCGCGGCGCTACAACCCTCATGGATGAGGAAGTTGGCTCGTTCGGAGTTCCCAATCCCCGAATTCTCATCGTTGGCTGCGGCGGCTCTGGAAACAACACTCTGAACCGCATTACTCACCTTGGTGTAGAAGGCGCTGTAACCGTCGCCATCAACACCGATAAGCAACATCTCGACCATACTCGCGCCCTGCAGAAGTTGCTCGTAGGCCGTCACATCACCCGCGGATTGGGCGCTGGCGGCGACCCGTCAACTGGACGCCGTTGTGCTGAAGCAGGCCGTGAAATGATCAAGCGAATCGTAACCGGCGCAGACCTCGTGTTCATTGCATCGGGCCTCGGTGGAGGTTCGGGAACCGGCATCTGTCCCATCGTCGCTGAAGAAGCAAAAGCTGCTGGCGCTCTTGTCGTTGGTATCGTGACCACGCCGTTCCATGTTGAGCGCCGTCAACGCATGAACCGTGCTCTGGAAGGATTGGAATCGCTTCGTCGGTGTGCCGATGCGGTCTTGGTGTTGGACAACAACCGTTTGCTTCACTTTGTTCCAAACCTCCCACTGGATGAGGCGTTTTCCATCATGGACCAACTGGTTGCGGAGATCGTCAAGGGAATCGTTGAGACCATCACGTTGCCTTCGCTCATCAACCTGGACTTTGCTGACATCCGGGCCATCATGGCCAACGGCGGCGTCACCATGATGCTTTACGGCGAATCCGACCGTGGCCCCGAAGAAGTGGTTCACGAAGCACTCAACCATCCACTCTTGGATGTTGACATCAGTGGAGCAACCGGCGTACTCATTCACGTAACAGGCGGACCCTACATGACGCTTGAAGCAGCGAATCAGGTGGTGGACCTCTTGACCGCTAAGGTGAGCGATAACGCCAACGTCATTTGGGGTGCCCGACAAGATGCAGGATTTGGAGACACCATCAAGGTCATGGCCATCATTACCGGCGTAGGTGGAACCACCCTCAACGTCGCCCGAATGCAACCGGATGCACTCGGTGACGCCCTCCGACTTACACGCCAGCAACAAGGTGACCGAGCCAACAACATGGACTTCCATCGCTTTGAATGAGGCTTTTGTTCGGCGCACAAGTGCCGAGAAGGTTTCAAAAGTAAGGCATGGTGTGCTTTTATCATGCGTGGTAAATCCGTGATTGCCCTTGTCTTGGTGGCAATGCTGCTCGTTCCTGTTCAAGCAGGCGATGTCAATGCTCAACAAACACAACAAGAAGACCCGAAACAACCCAATGCCAACAACACCACGATGTACATGTATCACGATGGTTTTGCGGATGCATGGACCCATTTTGCTGAGAACGATACCGAATCATCCGAGGAAGGAGAACTTCGTGAAGAGAAGGACAATGGCATCATCGACATCAACCTTCGTTTCCGTATGAAGCCCGACCTTGACAAGCGCCTCCTCATGACCACTGATGGAGAATTCCGTGGGAACTTCAAAATCGACGTCGGCGGCGACTGGACCAACGGCGACAACGACGGACCGTGCAACAACGATTGCGAGAACCTCAACATCACCGTCTTCCGAGGTGCCAGCGAAGTCTACACCAACCAGTTTACCGGCATTCAACAAGGCGAGCAGACCGTTCCCTTTGCCTTCGCCGTCACCGAAGACCACATGGAATGGGACGGCCGAGACGACAGCCCCATCATCGAAGTCACCATGAAACTGAAAGGTAACGAACAAAATGGTTTGATTCCAGGAACTGTCACAGGAGAACAGGCATGGTTCGCCATCAAAC
This sequence comes from Candidatus Poseidonia sp., assembly GCA_029250625.1. Classification (GTDB taxonomy): domain Archaea; phylum Thermoplasmatota; class Poseidoniia; order Poseidoniales; family Poseidoniaceae; genus Poseidonia. Next base: position 2,235 of record JAQXEX010000098.1, read on the forward strand.
TCGGTATGGAAAGCAAATTCGAAATGCCCATCAGCGAAGACAGTTGGAGCGAAGAGTTCCAAGCTGGTGATGACATGATGGTCGAAGAAGACGCACCAGGATTCACCCTCGTAGTAGCCTCAGCCGCTCTCGGCATGGCCCTCTTCGTAAATCATCGCAAAGAGAACGAAGGCACCGAGTGAAGCCAGCGATAACGACGCTCAAAGAGCGTCAAGCACGGATGCCGCATTGAGCTCAATATCGGTACGGTCGCCCGTTTTGAAATTGATGAGCCGTCCCGTACCGTTTTCCAAATCCTCGGGTTTTACCACCAAAAGATGGCTGGCCCCGATGCCTTCGGTCCACTTGATGATGCGTCCGTAATTCTTCTTGGTCAGCAACAACTCGACACGGGCGCCCTTCTCACGTAACGAAGCAACCAGCGGAAGCAGCGGCATGTGGTCGGCCTTGTTTGGAGCAATGGCGATATGAGGGCGAGCATCGACCTCACCTGGAACCACTTCTTGTCGTCCGGTGGATTCTGCTTGGGCCTCAAGCGCCAAAAGAACGCGATCAAAACCAAGACCAAAGCCACAAGACGGGTCCAAGTCAGGCAGGCCAAACAGGTGCAGGAGTTTGTAAGAACCACCACCAAGAACCTGCCCTTCACCACCAAGTTCAGCGACCTTCACCTCAAACACCATTCCCGTGTAATAGTCAAGTCCACGAGCGACCGTCAAGTCGACGGCCAATGCAGGCGGGGCAGGGGCGAGAGCCGCAAGCGCCGTTAGGGTCATCTCCAACTCGTCCAAAGCCTCCAACGATACGCCGTCCATACTCGAGAGCAATTTCCGAGCCGGCTCCAATGTTTCCAAGCCGCCTTCAAGCGACGCTAAAGCACGCAGGGGTTCGGTGTTTGCTGGATCAAGTCCGTGAGCCGAGAACAGTCCGCTAAGGCCCGCATCATCGCCTTTGTCAAGCAACCGCATGGCGCTTGCAATCGGTGGCTCTCCAGTGCTTGCATCAACCTCACCTGATAACCCAAGACCGGTCAGGGCGTCTTTCAATACGCCGACATGTCCAATTCGAAGTTCCCAGCCCTCAAGACCCGTGGCGTGGAGCATGTTGACGGCCAACGCCAAGACTTCGGCTTCAGCCAGTGGCCCAGAAGCACCGATCAATTCAACGCCGTATTGGAAGAATTCCCGATAGCGTCCAGTTTTGAATTCCTCGTATCGGTAGCATTGACCGTAGTAAGAGAGGCGAAGCGGTTTGGTATCCATTCGCATTTCTTCTGCAACCATTCGCATGACTGGGGCGGTCAATTCTGGACGAAGTGTCAAATCTCGCTCGCCTTTGTCTTGAAAGGCATAGAGTTGGTTGACTACACCAGGACCCGATTTGGCGGTAAAGAGTTCCAGAGATTCGAAGACCGGTGTCTGGACGCGAGAAAATCCGTGACGCTGAGCAGCATCTTCCAGCAAGCGCTCCAAAGCAAGACGGCGATTCATTGCCGCCGGTGGAAAATCACGAGTACCGCGTGGACGTTGTACCATCGTTCTTGGCGAGCCGCCGAGGCTTCATCACCCCTTCGCTTGATTGACGTCTGAAATTGTGTTTCCTGGGGCTCATTCCTCAGGCCATTGAGCGCCGGCCCAAGGGTCGTCGCTATCGCTTGATTCCCAAGTGACCTCATCGCTGGCATTGGTCGCATCTTCGACGTCAGGCTCTTCAGGATGGACATCCAATTCACCGGGTTCTGCCGGAGCCTCAAGAGAGAGGGCAAGAAGTTCATCAATCGAAGGCAAATCAGGGGCTTCTGGAACTTCCGGGACCTCATGTTCGTCCTTTTCTGCAATTTCTGTGATTTTCTCAATCAGTTCCCAATCCGGTTCTTCGGTTCGGCCACCCACGCCTGGGTCTTGACGAACCTGAACCAATTCATCAACAGAAAGAACATCATCATCGTTGGCTTCTTCAGTTTCAAGTCCACCCTGAACACTCGCACGCTGCAGTGCATTGGCGTCAACGCCGTCCGTTTCAAACTCAGACGTAGAAGTGGCTGGCGTTGGTGTTCCAACGCCGAGTGCGCCCCAAGCGTTCGCGACCTGCTCTTGTTTTGGAGGCTCAGCCCGGGAACGCTCCTGTGCTTTGCGTTGGTCGTATTGCGCCTTTGAATCGGCTTCAAGGCGTTCTGCTTCCATTTTGGCTTCGACTTGGCGCCATGTTTTGCGTTCTGCTTTCAGGCGCTGCTTTTCTTCTTCGCGTTCAACCATCAAAGGTGTAGGTCGGTCATAGCGCTGCCAGAAGAAGTAACTCACTCCGATGAAGAGAAGCGAAAGGATGAGGCCGATGGTGAGGCTTTCCCACAATTCGGCCATAAGTCTCCGCCTCAACCGGTAATCTCTGCTTCAAGGACGGTCTCTTTCGCTGCGAGGTGTTCAAACCCAGGCACGACGTCTCCAAGAGCAACAACGAGTTCATCATCGCCACCCGGTAGAGATGAGATGTCAACATCAGCCCCTTCGGGAATGTTACGGAACAAGGGACGAGCAATGAGGAATTTGTTGAGGAACATAAAGGTCACAGCAACAACACCCCAGAACAGAAGAATGATGCTGAGGCCCTTTGGATTTGCTGGGTCCCAGACGTTCTCGGTATTGGCGATCATATCGGTAAAGTACGAGCCCATGAGGACGACAAAGAGAATGGGGAAGGCAAGATAAATCATGATGTCCCACCAACGGCCAACTTCCAAATCGTTGTCACCGGTGTTGATGAAATCGTCACGGAAGGCTGAGACTCCAAGTCCCATGTATCCTGCAAGACCGTCCGGTGCGGTTCCTTCGTCAACCTGCTTGCGCCACTTGATGTAACCGTACTTCCAGATGGAGAAAGCGATGAACAGTCCAGAGAACATCAGTCCATATCCCCAAATGTGGTCTTGGACTTCCAAAAATTCAGGGAAAGCCACGCCTGCGCTGTCAAGTTTAATCCACATCACTGCGGAAGGTAGACCGAACAAAAAGATAGCAATCCCTGTGATGAGGACGGAGCGCTCTCGGTCGTAGCCGTGGTCAACGAAGTTTCGAACACACAATTCAACCGTGGAAATCATGGATGTAATCGCTGCAAACGAAAGAGCGAGGAAAAATCCTGCCATCATAAAGAGCGGGCCAATAGCGCCTCCGGGAGCCTGTGCAAAGACTTCCGGCAAGGCGAGGAAGGTGATGGCGGAAGAACCGCCGGTCACGGTCGCCAAGGGGTCAGGGTTCACTGCAAAGATTGCTGAAAGCACAGCAAGTCCAGCGATGATGGAAATACTGTTGTTGGCGAGTCCCATGGTAAAAGCGTTGAGAACGGTGTCCTCGTCCTTGCGCATGTACACCGCATAAGTGATGCACATACCCATTCCAGCAGAACAGGACCACGCCGATTGGGATAACCCGTTGATCCAAACCTCCGGCTCAAATAACATGTCAAAGTCAATCGTGAACATGAACAGAGCTCCGTCAAGCGAGCCGTCGGAGGCGTCCATCCACAACGAGAGGAAAAGGGTGAGGAAGAGCAATGCAAAGAGCGAAATCATGAGGTAAAAGTTGACCTTTTCAATGGCTTTTGCACCCTTCCAAATAGCACCAAGTACCAATAGAACGACAATAAATTGGTAGAAGATGACTTGCCCAGGCGATTGTAAGAACGCATTCCACACTTCGGTGGTGTCAACTTTTTCTCCAGTAAGAGCGCCGCTAATACCGAGTTGGAAGTACTTCAGCGTCCATCCTGAAACCACAGCATAGTAGAATCCAATTGCAGTGGAAATCCAAGCCGTCCACAGACCCATCCATGCGAACTTTCGTCCTGCAAAGATACGGAAGGTACCGATGGTTCCTGTTCGACTTCTCTTACCCATCGCATATTCTGCAATCACAAGCGGAATTGACCATACGAACAGGAAAAACAGCCACGGAACGAGGAACGTTCCTCCACCGTTTGCACCGACCATGCGGGGGAAACGCCAGATGTTCCCTGTTCCAATTGCTGCTCCAATAGAAGCAAAGATGAGGCCCATACGGCCGTTAAACTGGTCTGAATCTGACATGATATCACCTCAGTCAAGTTCTCCTTCAACGGCCGAACGCAAGTCACCTTCGGACACGACGTCTTCTTTTTCTTCAGGGTTGAGCATGATGCGCAAAGCAACGGCCAAACCGCCCCAAACAAAGGTCGCTACGACGGTAAACATGAACATGGCTCCAAAGAAATTGCCAAAGGCAGCGCGATAAGTGATTTGCATGGTGTAGTATTCACCGTTTGCAGGGTACTGGTAGAAATCTGTACCGCTGAGCGTTGAAACCATGGCCTTGTAATGCAACTCGCCGGTTGTCGACTCAGAGACAGGAATCATGGCCCGCAGCAGGGTTCCGTTACCGTTTCCTGTTGTGCATGCTTCATCAACGCGCTTGACCGAGGCAGTGGTCCATTCAGTGGTCGACCATTCACGAGGACCGTAGTCGCTTTGCAGGCGACTTGGTTTGACCATACGCCACTTGACCTCGCTGTTCTCTAGGCTGTAGGGGAAGAGGTTGTTAATGCAAATGTCAATCGGAACATCGCCTTCTTCTGGAATGGAGAGCATGGTCGGCTGCAACAGGTAATTCTGTTGGGAAATGTTGGCGATGGCCAAATCCGCTCGTTCCTTTGGATTGTCTGCAATTTCAATCATGTACATGCCCATGCCGATGTTGCGCAGGAGGATATCGTCGATGTTCTCAGGGCGCTCGTGGAATGCATTTCCGATTTCCATGGTGTAGCAGTACGAATTGAACAAACCGTAGTGCCAGTCACAGAAGTCTCCACTGGTCGGGTAAAGGCCTGATGATTGCATGTTCTCGTAATTTGACATGGTCGCCATGACATCTCCGTGATACTTGAGTTGCTCTTGGTCGGGGTTGTCGCAGTTTTGACAGTGGCCCCACGGGTAGAGGATCAGTTCAGAGAATGAATGCCAGGTAAGCGTGACTGGGAAATCCGACCCGCCGTTGTTGTTATCATCGTTCATCTCGGTCATGTCTTGAATGAACTTGGTTTCTGGCTCGCTGTTGCCGCCAAGCCAGTCTTCGTCGACCAGGCCGTCGCTGTCATCGTCCTTTCCGTCAACGCCGTCCTCATTGAGGCGACCGTCGTTGTCTTGGTCAACCGTGTCAACCGGGCCGTTGTAAACGTCGTTGTTTTGACCGGCGTAGCAGGCTCCTGGAATCAGTGGTCCAGTGGCGCCCAAAGGAGCACCCCATTCAAACTGATAATTTCGGTTCAGGTCTACACCGTCACATCCCTCATCGACTTGTTCATCCAAATCAGGCAAAGGAGTGATTCCGGTCACGGTGTTGTCTCTGAGGTTCTTTCTCCATCCGCTGGTTGCGCAGTTTTCCCATGCAGTTTCACCGCAGTAGACTTCTCGGTCGTAGCGGTTTCCATCAACATTGAGCATCGGTACAATGTAGATTTCACGGTTGTTGACCAGGTCATGAAGCGTCTGTTCGGAGAAATCTTCGTCAACACCAAGGTCTCCTGGTCCGCACTTGATTCCATCACCATCGCTGTCTTGAACGCCTTCGTCCAAAGCGAGACAGTCGCCATCATCGTCCAGAATTCCGTCGCCGTTGCTGTCGCCCCATGGGTCTTCATCGACTTTTCCGTCACCGTCGTTATCGTATCCGATGTTGTCATAGGACCAGATGAGTGTCTCGATCATGAACATTGGAACTTCGTAGGACATCCACTCGCGAGCGTGATGGTTTCCAACAACGAGAACGTCTTCACGGTCTTCGTAATTCCCTGTATCTCCATTGAACTCGTTGTAGTCGCCGTCTTGTGCGCCGAGGGTGATTTTCATCCACGGTGAAGCATGGCCGTAATACCAGCCCTTGTAGGTGTCCTCGGTTGTTTCCTGCCCTCTTGCGTTCATTCCACCGTTCAGCCCTTCATAGAACGAGGCGATATCGGGGTTGTCTTCTGCAAGGCGAAGCATACGTGTTCGCATGGATTCATAGGTGTGGTATTCTTTGAATTGGATGGCTTCATCGCCACCCCAAGGGAATTCATAAGCGACGTATTCGCTTGACCACGTGCTCTCCGGAGTAGATTCTATCCCTGTTTCAGCAACGGCAATACTCCCTGCAACGGGGCTCGCCAATGAAAGAAGAAGCGGGAGACAGATCAAGAACCCCAACGAAGGACGTGGCGCTACGAGATGGGACGTTTGAGTCGCGGTCGGCATCATGCTATCAGTCCCTCCAATCCGCTTGACTTCTTGAAGGAATCGTGCCTTTGGAGGAGAGATTTTTCAGCTAAAATCTAACTCATGATGTTGATTCAAAGAGAAAAGCACAACCCATAGGACCGTGTGGCCCCGTTATGGAAGACCTATGGACGCCCGCAGCCGACTCTACTCTTCGCGATGAATTTCTCGGATTTACCACCTATACTTTCGCCCTCATGTTCGGCATCTTGGTCGGCATTCTCATCATCAGACAACTGACCATGAAGTTCGCCCCAACCGTTCTGCGGACCATGATTCGTTCTGAGGCCATCAAAGGAAAAACTGTCCAAGATTCTGACAAGGCCCTTGGGACTGCTGTTGGCGTTGGGATGGCCATGGTCGTCATCAACATCATGATCGAAGACATGGAACGAACGGGTTCCCCAATTCTCATGCCGTCGATAGCTGTGAGTTTCCTTCCCGGAATTCTACAATTTGTCGTGGCCATTGCGTTGGTTGTATGGGCCTTTAGATTGGTCAACATCGTCCAAGATGTTGTTGCGCTGTTTGACAACGACGATGTTCTTGACGGCACTGAAAAAACCCTCATTTCGGCCGTACAAAGCACACTCAGATTCGTCATTATCTTCGTCGGTGCTGTATTCGTCGCCGATTCCATGGGCTTTGACCTCACTTCGCTGATTGCAGGTTTGGGTATCTCCGGTTTAGCCCTTGCATTGGCTGCTAAGGACTCGATTTCCAACTTCTTCGGGGCGATTACCGTTCTGCTTGACCGGCCGTTCAAGATTGGAGATTGGGTTGTTGTTGGAAGCGCTGAAGGTGAAGTCATTGAAATCAACCTGCGAACAACCTTGATTCGAACCTCTGCCGATACCATCATCACCATGCCCAACGCCAATCTCGTTAACAGTCCAGTAGAAAACTGGGGCAAGCGCCGATGGCGCCGATGGCAGACAAAATTCCATCTTGACATCAACGCCGACGGTGACGCTGTTGCAAGCTTTTGCGAGCGCGTGATGGACGACATCAAAGAGAATCCAAAAACCCTCAAAGAAGATTCCTCATTCTGTCAAGTCAGCATGATTTCAGCAACATCGCTGGATGTTGACCTGAACCTCTACTGGGATGTTGCGGGTGGCGTAGAAGAGCGCCAAGAGCGAGCCAAGTTCATCATCCGACTCAAGAACATTGCAGAAGACCTCGGGATTGAATTCTACGATGGCCGTGTTCGTCAGCAACGCTGAATCAATACGGTTCGGGGATGTTGCGGTCGGTGTAGCGGTACAATCCAACTGCCAAAAGCAGGACAAGAGTCGCCAGTACCATCCGCCCAATTCCTCCAGAAGAACCGGTGGAGGGTTCACCCGTAAAGAAAATCGTACCAAGTGAAAGCAAGAACAACATCAACGAAGTTTTGGCCCCTAAATTTGTCATTCTCAGCACTCCTAATTTTGCTTGAATGCGGGACACATCGTTGAGCCAGCCCATGCACATGGATTCTGCCTCAGGTTGTTTGAAGGCGCGGGCCCTGGCCAATTCGAGCAGAATTGCCTCGTACCTCCAAATCCAAACGCCACCCTTGAGATTGCGAAGAAAACGACCGCCCCATGTAGGCGGAGTTTTTGCCTCCCAGCCAGCATAGAACGAAGCGCGAGGGACGGAATCACTGAATCCACCTCGCAGAGCGATGATTTGTTCCAGATGGGCAAGCGTCGCGATGGGCGGCATGCGTTCGCTTTCGCACAGAAGGTGGTCGACCAGAGGCCGTGGCTGAGGTACAAGAGTTACATCTTCACCCCAATGAATTCCATCAAGACTGATGTGAAACGGCGGGAGACCTTGAACGTGTTTCGTATGCGGTGCTCGCCACAATGTGGTTGTTTTCAAAGTCCCCTCAATGGCTTTGAGACGGGCGTTCCAGCGCCATTCAGTATTCGGAGTGGCTTCCTGCTTTAACGCTGAATGAAGGCGCCCAACAGCATCGCCAAGAGCATGCAATTCGTTGCGGCTCTGAAGGTTTTGAGACACTTCTTGAGGCGTGTGAATCTCGTGATAAGGGAACATGCACAATTGGTCGCCGTTATCGTTTTGCAACCCACCGATTGGAAGAATGACCCGTTCGTCCTTGAGAATCTCACCCCACGGCTTGTAACGAACGAGCGTAGAAACATCAGAACCGGTTTGAAGCGGATAAATGTGGACGATAAAGTCCTCACCAAGGGCAACAATGATCTTGTTTTGAGTATGTGCTACGATGCGAACAGAACCCACGTTCTTGGGCCAAACGCCCCACCACGAATCTGGAGAGTTCTGCCACCATGACGCGTCCAATGCCTCGCTGTAATTCCAACCCCAAATCCTGCCCCAAGGTGTTCTCCTTCCAAGTTCAAGGTTTGATGGGTCAAGAGCTTCGGAGGTCAATCCAGATGGATACCACGGTGGTGAACCATCACCTTCAACCGGTGACGAGACATCGGCCTCTACCTGCGGAGAAGATTCCTTTGCTTTTTTGGATTGAGCCCTCTTGGGTGCATGCACGGGAATCTCCCATACCGGCTCATCCACCATGCTACTCGCACCGCATTCTCCCCTTCAAAGATGATGATGACGCCGTCAAGTTGCAAGGAAAGCAATCAAACACCGTATGCCCTCAGCAGAGAAGGGGGGCGAAGCATGGGTATCTCAGAACGCATGGGCGATGTGCTGGGCCACGCAGTTCAAGCAAAGTTGCTGCGAGAAGTCCTTGAGCACCCCCTTCAGGTCAATCATCTCGCCATCATTATGGACGGTAACCGACGTTTTGCTTGGAAGAGCAAACTCGCCACCGGCATCGGCCACCGAATCGGTAAGGAAAAACTCGAACGGGTCTTGGATTGGGTCTTGGAACTCAAGATTCCTTGGTTCACGGTCTATGCCTTATCTACCGAAAATCTCAACCGGCCTCAAGAAGAGTTGGACGTTCTGTTCAAACTCTATGCTGAAGGCCTTCGTGACATTGCAGACGACCCACGCATTCACGAGAACAACGTCAAAGTTCACATCATCGGACGAAGGGAACTTCTTCCCGAAAATGTCATTGAAGCCATTGATTATGCTGAATCTAAAACCAAAGATTACGACGATTTTGTCTTCACCGTCTGCCTGGCTTATGGAAGCCGTGAAGAGATGATTACCGCCATCCAAACCATCGCGAAAGACTTCGCTTCAGGCGACCTAGCTCTGGACGATATTGATCAAAAGGCTGTTTCAGACCGGCTCTATACGGCCACCATGCCCGACCCCGATTTGGTGGTTCGAACCAGCGGCGAAGAACGAATCTCCAATTTCTTGTTGTGGCAGATGGCCTATTCTGAATTGTATTTCACCGATGTATTCTGGCCTTCGTTCCAAAAGAAGGACCTGCTCAAAGCCATCCGAACCTACCAAGAGCGCGGACGACGGTACGGTGAGTGACATGACGACATGTGACGCATGCAACGGCTGGCTCAATCCTGCTCTTGCTGCTGACGCTGCCGTTAGGCGAGGCGACACCGTCCTCTTGATTCAGCGTAAACATCCGCCCATGGCCGGTGCTTGGGCGCTTCCGGGAGGATTTGTTGACCAAGGCGAAGACCCGATCGACGCCGCTGTTCGTGAACTGAAGGAAGAAACAGGGATTGATGGCCATGCTCCTCGCCTACTGATGGTAATGGGCGACCCAAACCGGGACCCACGCAAGCACATCGTGAGCGTCGTTTACGAAATTACCGAAGACGGTTCTCAAGAACCTGTAGGCGGCGACGATGCTGCTGACGCTAAGTTTTGGCCAATTGAAACGGTGTTCTCAGGCGAATTAGAACTCGCCGGTGACCATTTGCAAATCCTTTCAAACTGGCTCAAAAACGATTCAGTTTAGACCTTGCTCACATCAGTTGAGGTTTTCATCCGACTGAATAAACGACCTGACAACAACTTGAGTGATGGCCACGATAGCAAAGAGAATCGCTGCAACCAACGCAATCATTGAACCGCTTCCCGTATCATACTCAGCCGACAAGTACAGGCCCATGATGACAGAGCAGAACCCGAACACCTGAGTCCACAACATGCATTGCCGGAAACTTCGTCCGAGCAATTGACCGGTTGCTGCAGGGGTCACCAGCAGGGCAGTCACCAACAAGGTTCCAACGACTTGTACCATCACGACGACAACCGCCGCAGTAGTGACGCTAAACAACAGACCGATGTTACGAACGGGAAGACCTTGGACACGCGCTGACACCGGGTCAACTGCACAAGCGAGCAAACCTTGCCGAATGAATCCCAGGACGACAAGGGATACAAGGCAAATCAAAGCGATTAAATCGAGACTTGCCTCGTCAATCAGGTTTAGATTCCCGAAAAGATACGATTCAATATCGGTAGTAAGAGCGCCTCCTCCGAGGCGTAGAATCACAAGCCCAAGAGCCAACATTCCGGTCAAGAAAATGGCGATTGATGCATCACCAGTCAGCATTTCTCTCGACTGCATCTCATGAATAAGAACGGCTGCAGTGACGCTGAAAACCAATGCATACGATAACGGCGAAGTAGCCCCTAGAACGATCCCAACTGCAACACCACCAAATGCTACGTGTGCAAGTCCATCTCCCATAAGTGCAAGGTGTTGAATCAAGAGATAACAACCGAGAATGCCTGCAACAACGGTGACCATAATCGCAGCGAGAAGCGGGCGTTGAAGGTAAGGCGCACTGAAATAATACGGGAAGAACTCACCGGGAAGGAATGTGGAAACCGCTTCCATGAGTGGACCCAATAGGTCAACGAGAAGAATACCAAGACCCATCATTCTTCCTCCTTATGATGGTGATGATGGTCGGCATGGTCGGTATGGTCATGCACGGCTCCGATACCGCGTAGGTTTGCAAGTTTAACCAAGTCCGGAAATGAATCGCTTTTTCCATCAAAGCGGATGGTTTGCTCAAGGAAAATCATCCGATGAGCGGTTTGTCGTATAGCCGTTAGGTCGTGAGATACCATCAAGATGGTCTTGCCCTCATCGTGACAAAGTTGGTCCAGTAATTTCAACAATGAATTTCTTGATTCCCGGTCAATACCGACAAGGGGCTCGTCCAACAGGATAAACTCTGATTCAGAAGCCAATGCTCGGGCGATGATTGCACGTTGACGTTGCCCTCCAGAAAGACGGGCAATGTCTCTGTTTTGAACGTCCTCAAGACCGACCATTTTGATGGCCTTATCCACGCGCTTTCGACGACCACCATCTGAAAAACGGAACATGTTTTTCCCGTTAATGGTACCCAATCGCACCAATTCCCGAACGGTGATCCGAATGTCTTTCGGCAAATTCGCAGCTGCCTGAGCAACCCAGCCAATCTTCCCAATGAGTCGGCTTGAAAGGGGTTGATGCCCGTAGACGGTCACTGAACCCTGATGGGATTTAAGCACTCCAAGCAACGTGAGAAGGAGTGTTGATTTCCCACTTCCATTCGGTCCAACAAGGCCCACAAATTCTCCTCGAGCGATGCTGAAATTGATGTCTTTAAGAATCAGATTCCCAGAGCGTTTGACGGATAAATCTTTGACATCAAGAATGACTTCATCCTCGTTGAGATTTCCTTCGACAACGGGCTTCATAAGAATCCACGACCGTATAAATCCCGTTTAGCATGTTATATCAAAGGAATACCAAGATTCAGACAATTCTTGCCTTGATGTACCCGGCAACCAATTTTCCGCAGAGGCCAAAAAATATGCACCCTACGAATAAAACCGGTATAATATCAACTGAATGCATCATCTCACCTCAATGTTGGGCAGAACCCTCGTTATTGCTGAATTGTTATTGAAAGTGGTTCAGCATCCCATTCCGGCAATCAAGTTTGCAAGGTTGCTCTCCATCATTGACATGTAGTCATCGCTGGGGTCGCTGGGTGCCAGTTCCATGGTATAGAGCGTTTGAACTTCAACACTGGTTGCATCAACAATGCTCTGCACAGATGTTGTGTCAGTATACTCTTCAACGAACAGCACCGTAATACCGTCTTCATTGATGAACTCAACCACATTGGCGATGTCCTGAGGCGAAGGCTCACCTTCAGGATCAAGACCGTGAACGGTCACGAATTGGATGTCGTATCGAACCGAGAGGTAGGAATAGGCATTGTGATTTGCACTTACCTTCTTCTCATGTCCGCCTGTCATGCAGAGTCCGCCGATCCCAAATGCAGCATCGTAGGCTGTGTCAAGGGCAACCAATTCTGCTGAATAGTCGGCACCGTTGGCTTTGAACGTGCTTTCACCTTCTGGGAAAGCTGCGATGAGAGCATCCATGACAACGATGGATTGTGCGTTGAATGCGACTGGGTCAAGCCAGCTGTGCGGGTCAAACTTCAAGGATTCCTCGTCGTGATTGTCTTCGTCGTGGCCGTCCTCGTCGTGGCCTTCTTCGTCATGGCCGTCCTCATCGTGGTCGTCGTCATCGTGAGCATCTTCTTCGTGGGCATCGTGGCCGTGATCGTCATGACCGCCGTTGGCCAAGATGTGCATGGTGACTCCGTGAGGGAGTGCGATTCCATATTCTCCTTCGGCGCGAACATGAAGCGAAGCGAAAGCTGCGTGATGTTCTTCCTCTTCTCCCATCATGCTTTGAAGTTCTTCAGCACTCAAATTTCCGTTCATGTCGGCGTCCATAGCATCAAACACGAGCTTCATGAAATCGCTTTCATTGTCATCATGGCCGTCTTCATCATGGCCGTCTTCGTCATGGTCGTCTTCGTCATGGCCGTCTTCGTCATGGTCGTCTTCGTCGTGGTCGTCATCTTCACTCATTAGCGTCCAAAACTCGTCCCAAGAT
>JAQXEX010000099.1 GCA_029250625.1 Candidatus Poseidonia sp.
GCTTTGATACTTTGCCCGCTTTTATAGCGGGACGAATGTAGAGGATGTAATAATGGCCGTAAACGATTGGGCCTAGAGAAAAGCCTACTGCTAGGCCAATTCCCCATGCTGGCAGATTGAGTGCCCAAGCAATGGCGAGGACAATGAGTAGCGAAAGGAGAATTGATGCTTTTTCAAGGACCATCGCATAGATGTTTGTACCTTCATTCACTTTGTCTTTCATTAGAAAGACGTCTCCAAGGCCGCTCATTGTCACCACAGTACGTTTGCCCATGTTCGCTCACAAGCCCAAATGATGAATCCGACTGTAATGAGCATCCCTAATGCAGATGAACGTTGTTGCTCTTGATTGGTTTCTACCACTTCGTAAACACCCATGTGATTCTTGATAATCTGAGTGTATGGGTTGGTGATATAACCACCCTCCATCTCATTTTTCTTATCGATTTTGATGATTTGGTAGCCCGCAAGCAAAATGGTTCCTATGATGACGGCTGGTGCGGCTCCAAATACATCTGCGAGTGCTTTGTCAAATTGCTGGTAACTAGCCAACGAGAGATACATACTAAGCAGTCCAAACATCAGTTGACCAAACTTGGATTGTCTGTTGGCCTGTGTAACGAGGTTCTCCATGTACAATTTTATCAAGTGCTCGTCTTTTAATCTTCTCCCATCCTTGTTAAACAAAAATTCTGATTTACACATTTGTAAATAGCATGAATGAGTTGAAATGAGCGAAAGTAATCGGGGAATCATGGGCGAAATCCGGTATGGGATTGCGGGTTTGCCTGTCACCCATAGTTTGTCACCTCTTTTGACGGCGCTTGTTTGCGACCACCTTCATCTTTCAGGACGTTCCACGACACTCAAAATGGAACTTGTGAGTGTGTCTTCAATCTCCGACGCTTTGGCTTGGGGCTATGCGGGTTCGGTGCCCAATCCTCAAGAATGGGAATTGACTCAAGCGGTGTTTGGGACTTTTCGAACGACAGCGCTTATGGAGAAAGCAGTGGTTGCAGCACGAGCAGTAAAAATTCCCGCTGCGGCTCTCGCTCCGAAACTGGAGGCCTTTGACGGTGCAGTGGTCCTCAAGCATGCTCAAAGACTACCAACCCGAATGTTTGAGCATGAAATCTGGATGAATCTCACCTCGCCTCTTAAACATCAATTGGATTCTGAGGCTGTAATTTGTATTGACCATTCACGTGACATCAAGAGCATCAATGCACTCCGCTGGGATGGCAAAGGTTGGTGGAGTGCTGGTTTTGATGGCCTCGGCGTCTGTGCTGTCATGACACATCATGGTTTTCCCCCTCAACATACCGTTCTGGGTTTGATTGGTGGCGGGGGTGCAGCACGTTCAACGGCTCTTGCCTGGTCACAGAATGGTGGTTTAATCCGTTCGATGGGAGGCAGGCGAGAACTTGGTGAGGGACCTTGGATGAATTCAATGACGACCCAAGAGCCTGATGTAGTGGTGAACTTTGAATCCGGAACGCCGAGTTTTGATGTTGATGTCCTTCTTCACGCATCTTATTCGGGAATGGGTGGTGCACTCGACGAACGTGTGGACCGAATGATCGCTATGCCTCTTGACGGTAGATGGTTGCTCGTTGCTCAACACCTTGCTTGCTGGAAACATCTCTGGGCGCCAGAACGAAAAGAAGACCTTCCTTCCCTAGAACTGCTGTTGAATCGCTTGATTGTCGCTGAAACTACTCTTGACAAATACGCATGACAACGAAGCCTCTAAGGGGAAGGAATGGAAGGAGGCGGCGTGAACATGGTGAGTAAGAATTCCCAACGTTGGCTCGGAATGGCCCTTGCAATGCTGATGTTCATGACGCCTTGTTCCGCTCTGTTGATGGAAAATCCGAATTTTCAAGAAAGCCATGACGGTGTAGATTTTCCTGTCGGATGGACTGAATTTCGCCTTGATGGTATGTTCTCGCCCGAAGTTCGGATGGTGTATCCTGCAATGAACGATGGTGAGGATAAGGACATGGCCGGTAACGGGCCGTTTCCTTGGACGGTTTTCATCGGAGATTCAGGTGAGGACCTTGATGCATACACGCTTTTTGTTGAAGAACTGGCGAAGCGCGGTTTCATTGTTGTAGTGACTCAACCCATGCAAGACGAGACCGATGTTGAAGACACGCTCAATTTCCTCACCGATATCGCTGAAATTATGAGTTCACAAAACCAGACCAATCTCCATGTGATGGGAAGTGCTGGAAACGTTGATGTTGACCACTGGGGAATTGGAGGTCACGGGAAGGGTGCTGCTGCGGCTTATGTGGCACTTCCATACTTCAACCAAAGTCAACGTGCTGATACAGTTCAGCCACCTCGCAGCCTGTTTGGTCTTGGCTTGGACCTGGACAGTTTTGATTCGGGAGAGGATTGGTTCAATCCCTCATTTTCACCTGTTTTCCCTCGCCCAAACACCGGCCTGTTCATCACTGGAACCGTTGACGAAGTTGCCCCATCCACTGCTACGATGGAGCGCTTAGAAGAAGCAGGCGGATATGGTTGGCACTGGATGCACCTTTTGGGCGCAAATCATTACCAGTTCCAAGATTCGCAGTCGTTCTTTGAAAGCGATGGGGATGCAACCATGAGTCAAAGCGCCCAAATTGAATTGAGTTCTGAGCATGTCATCGCTTACTTGGACGCCGTGTTGCACGGCGATAATGACCGTTTCAGAGATGCATTTAATCGTGCTGAAGGTGCGCAGGTTGTGAGCGATACCAACGCCTACGTTGACGAAAATCTTGAACAAAGTTCCTTCCTCATTCTCAACAATACGACCGTCACCCCCGACCCTCAAAACGCCCTCAATGCGACACAGACCTTTGTCATGCAAAGCAATTGGACCCTGCGTGATGGAACGGCGTTCACCGACCTTCCGGCGAACTATGACGTGAACGTTAGTTGCGGGTGGATTGGTGAAGCATGGCCCACATCCGGTTCGATTTCTGCCGCTGGGACTGCCAAGTGTGAATACCCAATGGCTCCAGTGGCACCGGGCTCTCACAAGGCATGGATGCGCATTTCGGTTGAAGGTGCGCCCTCCACTGTTCACTCAATGGTTGCGAGGACCAACACTCCAATGATTCTCGCATCTCCACCTCCTACGATTTACCTGCCTCAACATGGAAGTTCAACCTTCAGTGTGTCAGACGCAGCCACTGACCCCGATGGAACACTTGTTCGCGCAGTCGAAGCATCCTTGATCGGCCCAAATGCTTCACATTTCGGTGTGGTTTTGGGTGGCGACGGACTTACGCTGGAAATCAATCACGCAGTTGAAGAAGAATGGTTAGGAGAATGTTCAGTTGAATTGAAACTCCGAAGTGATGGTGGAGTTATTGACGAACAAAACATCACGCTCCGGGTATTCCTCTCGCCGGTTGACGACCCTGTGGTGAAGATTGGAACCGTCCCGCAACAGTTGCTTCTGGAAGACGGCCCGAATCTCAATTTTGATTTTAGCGATGTAGTCCTTGACCCTGAAGGGGAATCGCTTCTCGTGTCGGTCAACGGTGCAAACTCTGGAACAGATGGACCTGTTGAATTCTCTGTGGAAAACGGTATTCTTACTCTGATGCCTCTTCCTAATCAGTACGGGGCAGTTGTCCTCGATGCCTTGGTGGGCGACGGAACAACGCCAGGAATCGTGATGGAGATCCCTGTTCTTGTGGAACCCACGGACGATCCCATTACCATCAACCAATCCGCATGGGCTAACGTTACGATGGATGAAGATTCAACTCATGTCCTGAACCTTACATTGATGGCCTATGACATCGATGGGGACGTTCTTACTTGGTCCTCATCTCACAATCATTCGGAATTATCAGTTCAAAGGGTATTGAATGAGTTTGTGTTCACTCCTCAGCAAGATTACAACGGTCGACTCGAGATGGTGTGGATCAATGTCACGGACGGGACGACTTCCTACAATCATCCGTTGACGATTACAGTACAACCCGTTGGGGACCTTTCCTTTGCTTCCATTACCAGCATACAACGTGTGGCAGGCAGTAACACAGCTACCATGCAATGGAGTGTATCAGATGTTGATGGAGTGCTCAATACCAACGCAACGGTATTCTTGGATGAGCAGGAAATTGAAGTCAGCCATTCGTGTTTGAACGAAGGGCCTTCTGCGGCACAATGCGTGACGCTTATTCCGATTGCATCTGATTTGGACGCCCTTGTCATGGTGAAACTCAAGGTTCACGATGACGGGTTGGACCGAGATGTTGTAGCCACCTACGCCCTTGACTTGACCACCTCTTCAACCAACACAAACTCAGGGGGCGAAGGCGATTCCACCGGCTCCTCAGTGGATTCTCAAGCCATCTTGCTCGTTACAGCCTTCATTCTCATCGTTTTGGGAGGGCTCCTGATGTATGCAGTCCGTTCTCGGAGTGCAGGTGCCGAGAGGGAGAGTGGAATCACGACTGTAGAGGTTGAACTTGAAGTTGAGGCTGATGATGAGCCCAGTGGACTGCTTGCACGAGCCAATCGACTTCGCTGAATCACAACGGTATGTTTCCGTGTTTCTTTGGAGGCGACCATTCACGCTTGGATTTGAGAATGTTCAAGGCACGTATGAGTCGCAATCGGCTTTCTGAGGGCTCAATGACGTCATCAAGCCATCCGTTTCGGGCAGCAACATAGGGGTCGCCAAACTTTGCTTTGTACTCGTCAACAAGACGGAGTCGGACGTTTTCCTTTTCCTCGTCAGGGACGGCTTGAATTTCTCTTCGGTGGATGATGTTCACCGCTCCTTCGGCCCCCATCACTGCCAGTTCAGCGGTTGGCCATGCAACGTTGTAATCACTTTGCAAGTGCTTGCACGACATGGCGAGGTAAGCTCCTCCGTAGGCTTTGCGGGTAACCAGTGTCAACTTTGGCACGGTGGCCTCGGCGTAGGCGAACAATAACTTGGCTCCGTGGCGGATGATTCCACCCCATTCTTGGACGACCCCGGGGAGGAATCCAGGTACATCTTCAAAGGTAACAAGCGGGATGTTGAATGCGTCACACATGCGAATGAATCGGGCGGCTTTGACCGATGCATCGATATCAAGGCATCCGGCGAGAACTTTTGGTTGATTTCCTACAACGCCAATCGGCATCCCATTAAGGCGTGCAAATCCGATAATGATGTTGTCAGCGTAGGCAGAAAAGAGTTCCATGAACATACCGTCATCCACGATTTCTTCTACAACCGTGACCATGTCATAGGGCTTGTTTGGGTTGTCCGGGACAACGTCTTGCAAGTTCTCGTTTGAGCGTTCAATCGGGTCAGCCGTTGGGACGAAGGGTGGGTCCGCCATGTTGTGGTCTGGAAGATAAGAGAGGAGCATGCAGGCTAAATCACACGCATCTTCCTCATCGTCAGCGATCAGCGAGGCAATACCGGAGCGAGATGCATGGAGGTTTGCACCGCCCAAACCAGCCGCATCAACTTCGCCGCTCATCACTTCTGGTGTTTCAAGCGGAGATGACAGAAACAATTGGCCGTGTTCTTCTCCCAAGATGGTGAAGTCAGAGAGCGATGCGGCAAGGGCAGACGCACCAACTACGGGCCCCAATACGATGCTGATGGTAGGAATTCTCCCACTGCATTGGACCAAGCGGTCCAACAATTCGCCGGTTCCAGCAAGTGCATTGACTCCGTCTTGGGCGCGTTGTCCACCTCCATCCCACATGGCGATGAGGGGAGCTTTTGCCCGCTCCGCCATCTCGATGATTTTCGCGATTTTGAGTGCATGCATCTCACCCATGCTACCGCCATGGACGCTGAAATCCTGAGCGAAACAGTAGATTCTTCGTCCATCAATGGTGCCTTGACCGGCAACTACTCCATCGCCGAGTGTTTTGTGAAGGAACATGTTGTGGTCATCGGTTCGGTGAGTGACGAAAGCATCTATTTCTAAAAATGAGCCTTCATCAAGCAGCATTCCCAGGCGGTCTCTCGCCGTTCCTCTCCCCGATGAGCGAATGGCTTCTTGGCGTTTCAATCCGCCACCAAGACGGGCGGCTTCTTGCTTTGCTTTGAGGTCTTCAAGCCGATGTGCTGAATCCCCCTGCATGACCCTTCCACTCCTTCTCGGTTTTTGATTGGTGCGCTCATTCAAACAAATTATCGCTGTGTTCTCCACAGAGATTGTTCGCCAGCGCCTTTTTCAAATCCATTCCTTGAGACAAGCACCAGTGCGTTTTGACAGTAATGGCTTCAGGTGTTGAATTAATTCCGTGTCCGAGAATGCCCATGTCAATTTGCTTTCTTCCCTTGGAATAGACGTTCATGTCTACGGGGCCATTGATGCATTGATTGACGACCACAACGGGAAGTTCCCGATTCATGCAGCGAGTCAATACGCGCCACAACTGCGTGTTTTCTGGGGCGTCTTTTTGCGGGTCATCAATCGGGAGGTGCCCGAGTCCAGTTCCATGGATGACCACGCCCTGTACTCCGGTAGAGATGACGGCCTCAATGTGTTCAGCATGAAGCCAAGGGCCAGCCAGAAATTGAGCAATACGCTGACCTGCTTCATACTTTGTGGGGCGCTGAGTTTTCGGTCGGCCGGGATTGTGTTCCTGCATTTGCTGGTAGGCCGGACTCAGTTTTGTTTCAAATCCGTTTGATGTGATGGAGATGTGTGCGAGAGGTTGGCCGTTCACCGCTTGGAATGCATCTCGTCTTGACGAATGCATTTTGCGAACAGCAAACCCGGAATGGACAGCCATGGTTCCATCGCTTTGGGAGTCGTGCATGACAACCGTACATGCATCGCCAGCATCGCCGGTTGGCTCTGGACCGTATGCAGCCCAATGTACGGCTGCGAGCAAGTTCTCAGTTGCGTCGGATGAACCTCGATCACTTGACCGTTGAGAGCCCACCATCGCTATTGGGCCAGGGGGTGTCTCTCCTTTTCCTGCGAAAGCAAATCCAATCGCTGATGCAGTGATGTGCATCGTATCCGTTCCATGGGAGATGACAACGCCTCGGCATCCGTCTGCGAAGGCTGCAGCGCAGGCTTCTGCAATGAGGTTCCAGTGTTGTGGGCGGATGTCGTCGCTGAACATGTTTCCAATTTTGAGGGCGTCAAGTTGCGCGATTGAAGCCAGTTCAGGAATCGCGTCGAGGAGTTCTTCAGGTTCAAATCGTGCATCAACGGCGCCGGTTGCATAATCCACTTTGGAAGCAATCGTACCGCCGGTGTGGATGAGCCGCACACGAGGAAGGTCTTTTGATGCGACAGGAGCATTGAGGGTCGGTGTTGATGTTGATTGTTGAACCGATGCATGCTCCCAAGAGACGATGCTCTCCTGGGGATAGTTGACGTTGTATCCGTTGTCGAGTTTGATCGAGATGTGGCGGGGTGCAGGTGACGGTAAGACCAATCCCTCGTGGGTCACTTCACCGTTCAACGTTGTGATCGTGGCGGTGACGCGTTCACCGGGTGCTGGGAGTCCTTCCATGGCCTGTGGAGGAGAAGACGCCACATGAAGGGTTCGCTTCACTGAGATAAGTCCTTGATTTTCTCAACCAAATCCATGCGTCGGAGTCTCCAAATTCCAATCGGGGTCATTGCGACGGCAATGGCGATGACTCCTCCCATGAGTTGGTAGGCAACACTGGGAACAATCGTGACGGGGACAAAGAACTGCCAGGAGGAAAACGACGCAGCCAAGCCAATGGCGCCTCCGTAGGCAAACAAGACACCAACGATTCCACCAATGATTCCGATGAGGAGGCTCTCGAACAGTAACATGGTGCCCAAACTTTTGGTAGACGCCCCAAGAACGCGCAGTGTTGCTAATTCAAAATCTCGTTCTGCAACGTTCATGATCATCGTGTTAAACATCACCACAACCGTGAACATGAGTCCAAGGTACATCATGGCGCCCAAGAATTGGGTCTGCTGGTCAAGCAGGGTATTGATGCCGTCCAATAGAGATTGACGCTCCACGAGACCCGATGTCACTTCTCCGAGCTCCGAATCTACAGCCCCGCCCTCGGGCAGATCAAGGTAAACGGAGGTTGCATTTACGCCCAACAAACTGCTGAGGTCACTGCGATAGAAGTACATGGTTCGACTGAGTTCTCCCTTCGAAGAGCCAACGATTTCCACTTCATGTTCCGCTCCATTGATGGCCACTGTGGGTTGCTCTCCAACCGACCAACCAAGGAAGGCCATTGCCCCTTCCTCTACCATCACTTGTGGAATCCCATATCCCTTTTCTGGCGAAGTACCTTCAACGATTGGTACCGTTCGCATCGCTGAATCAAAGGAATCAAGGCCAACAATTGTGAAGGCGCGGTCCATCCCATCGTTGTCCTCTACCGATCCAAGTGGTAACTCAATGAGAAGTTCGTATGTTGCAGAATTCTTTTCAGCCCACTCAATAACTGGCCCTTCGCCATCGGGCATGATGTAGGCTTGCGCATCCCAATTTTGTTCGTCTTCAAGTGACCCAACAACGGTTTCTTGCAAACCCGCCGTCATCATCTGAATTGAACCAAAAAGCATGAGTGAGATTCCTACTGCAACAAAGGTCATTGCAAGGCGAACAGGTTTTCTCACACTTGAGCGAATTGACAAACCAAGTGTTGTTGGCATCCATGCCGTAAGTTTCCGTAATGTGTTTGAGCCGACTCGCATTTCACTTTGCCCGCTCAATACTTCTAACGGGTCAAGACGACTGGCTTTCCAAGCTGGAAATGCTCCGGAAAGGAATACAACGAACATCGTAGGGCCAATGACAGCGGCATAGGTTGCCAGGGGGACGGTACGTTCAGTGATTGGAACACCAACAAGAGATTCGTAAAAGTCAAGCATTCCGTTCATGCCAAAAGGTCCTATTAGGGCTCCCAAAAGGCAGCCCACTGCGCCAATGGCGAGTGGAGCCATGAGGTACCCTGTCATCAAAGATTTACGATTCACACCAAGGGTGCGTAATACTGCGATTTCTTTGGCTTGACTTTGCACCAGGCGTTGTAAACTCAATACAATGGTAATCGAGGCTATCGTTGCAATCATCACGGTGAATGGAACCGTTGATCGTTTTGCCCCTTCCAAGTCTTGACGCATGACTTCCACGGGTTCATTCTGTCCCCGGTCGCGGACTCTGCCATCAAGTTCTGTTTCGTCAAGAGAGGTCGTGACAAAGGACTTGATCGCATCAATTTCTTCACCTTCGTAGAGCAAGGTGTCGGGGAAATCAAACAATGGCGTACCTTCAACATCCAATACGATGGTGTTGCTCGTTCCCACTTCATTTCCAGAGAGACGAGCCATGCCTGAAGGTGACATGTAGCCTACAACGTATTCGCCGGCATTCGGAGGGAAAAGTGACCCTTCAGGAGCCATGATGACATGGAGTGGATGATAACCAGTACCGACCACTGTGAACTCTGCAATCGAGCTTCCAGAACTGATGTTTACGCTATCGCCGAGTTTGATTTTTAGTGCATCCGTAACGTGAGCATCAATAACGATTTCATCATCTGCTACTGCAACTCGGCCTTCGGAGTATCCTTCAGGCATCCAAATTCTGTCAGCATTTGCATCTGCAGAAATCCCATGCCAGAGTGAATTGATGATGTAATCGCCGGAACTGTTGTTGTGAAACATTGCTCCTTGGACGACCGTTCGCCCTTCACATGAATCCAACTCGCTGTCAATGGTAGCGCTGTTCTCTAGAGCGCGCTCCAAATCATCACAGAATGCAGCGACTTCGGTTGGCGACCATGTCGCACTGCGGTTGTCAATCCACAGGTCGGCCAGATTTGCTCCATCATCATCGTCAGCCTGCATCGTCTCATACATCCCGTCAAGGTTGTGCGAGTATCCCCCAAAGGTGATGCCGGCAAAAACACCGACGAAGACCATCAAAATTACGGCGAAGAGACGTAGTTTCGTTCGCCATAGGCTTCTTGCAAGCCGCTTGTTCAGTAGGGCAGACATCTGAACACCTCATTCGCTTTCAGTAGCATTAACTTGCTCATCAGAGATGATTTTACCACTGTCAATTCGTATGACTCGGGTCGCATATTTGATGAGACCTTCGTCGTGGGTAACGAGAACAGCGGTGATGTTTTCCATCTCACAAGCACTTACCAGGGCCTCCATGACCTTGTTTGAGGTTTCAGTGTCAAGATTTCCAGTCAATTCATCACCAAGCAATAACGTGGGTCGCTTTGCAATGCTACGAGCGATGGCCACTCGTTGCTGTTGCCCTCCGCTAATCTCACCAGGGAATCGGTTAACTTCAGCCTCGAGACCAACAAGTTTCAGCAAATCCTTTGCACGCGTAGGGTCCTTCTTTCCAGCAAGTTCCTGAATGAGAAGAATGTTTTCAAGGACGGATAGATCTTGGAGGAGGTTGAAGAATTGAAACACATACCCAATGTTGTCCCGGCGAAATGAAGTCATTTGTTCGGAGTTGTTTCGTGGAACCTCATTTCCTGTGAACGTATAGGTTCCGGAAGTTGGACTGTCAAGGGCTGAAAGACAATTGAGCAGTGTGGTCTTTCCTGAACCCGATGGTCCAAGAAGAATGACCCGTTCTCCCTCTTCAATCTCAAAATTTACGCCATCAAGAGCTCTGACAACGCCAGCAGGTGTGGTGTAATGCCGCTCTAGGTTTTCCATTTTCAACAGTGATTGAGCCATCGCTATCGTGAAATCCAAGCATTAGCATCTTTTAACCTGCGTGGATGGGATTCAGTGATGGTGCCGGGAGCGGGGCTCGAACCCGCGACCTTCGGATGTCTCAGACACCACAAGGGGCTTGCACGTCATACGATTGCCTTGGAGGCTGCCCTATGAGTCCGACGCGCTACCAACTACGCCACCCCGGCTTACCCAGCGCTGAACCCTTCCCTCTTTGAAGAAATCGGAAGTCAATCTTCCTGATGGACTTGAAAACGAGTCGTATTTTGATGCCGTCTCACCGTAGTGTTCTAACACCCCCTCGTCACCCGACGGGTTATGGTGGACCTCCAAACAGCCATGGCCGCGGCCCAAGCATCCGAACGGAGGTCCAAAGGCGGGCGAGGTGCTTCGGATGAGAAAAAGAAGCGGCGCTCCGGTTCTGACATGGGGATTGAACCCTTTGATCCGGTGAAGTATGTGAACAAAGAAAAGGCTGATACCTCCTCAATGTGGCTGGTGATTTTGTTTGCTTTCACCGTGACTGCTCTGATGCGCTATGTCCTCATGCCTTCAACTACGATGGACAAGACGGACATTCTCTACATGCTCCCACTGGTGATGATTATCCTCATTCCACAAATACATCGAACCGTTATGCCTGAACGTTTCCACGAACATTACACGAAAGGAACATGGTTCCGGGCGGCCTTTCTCTATACGTTCACCTTCCTTTCGCTGTCCTTCCTTTTGGTCAACCCCCCATTTGGAGATATCGTTGCCCCTCAGGTTTCCAACGATTGGGCCATCGCTGTTGACAACGGGGATAATTTCACCTTCGCAGACGGTAGTGGAAAAGACGGCCTCATCGAATGGCAGCTGGCCGATGGTGAGTACCTCGAAGGAAGCGTTTGGTTGCTCTTCGGCCTTGCCGACAACGTCGGGGATGAAGATGCAAACGTCACGGTGTCTCACCGCTTCCAAACTACGGATACAGACATTCAATCAAATGCGACCTTCTGGCCAGAATATGGAGATGAAATGGGTACTTGGAAAACGGTCAACAACCGAAGCGCTCCGATCCTTCTTCCGCATGGAGAGCAGGACCAAGCTTTCGCACTCAACATTGGTGATTCTTTGGCGATCGGTGATCACCGGTTTACGGTTGAGATTGTTGAAGAAGGGGATCCATGGGTCAACACTCGGGTTTACGAGTGGACCTTTTCCATCAAAGCCCCCGTCACTTCAGCTGAGTAAGTCGCTGTGGGCCGACATAATGTGATTGAGAAGTGAATCAATTCGCATAAAATCGTACTGCTCTCTCGCCAAAAGGGTTTGCTGTCTTCTTCGATACCATCGGACAAACGGGGCGAGGGCGGTCCAACACAAGGCGTTTCCAATACGCTCAGCAAAGTGGCTCATGGCTGTTGCTGATGGGTCCGAGATACCTCTGTTCCGCAGGCCCCTCGAAAAAAGTGAAACTGAATTTAAGCCACCAAGTGTTTGACAATTTGGGCGGTCAATGCATCGAGTTGAATCTGTTCTCCACCGCCTTCTACCAATCGGTAATCGATTTCTGCCATCCATTCAGTCAACTCAAGTTTGGACCGCTCCTCAAGGAAGTCTGCGCTGTACAATTCCCGGTGCAATTGATTGACAAAATCTGTGCCTGCGAGTCCAAACTGATCCAAAAGTTCTCTGAGCCTCCGGCGTGCAACATGAAAGCCATCGTCACGGCAAGACATGAGGTAGGCATGCAAGGCCTCTGGTGGCGCTGTTGCTGAGGTCTCATAGACCAAATCTCTGTTGACCGTTGTATTGAGTGCGGCAGCTACTTGCAAGGCCGTAAGCGCCTTTCTCAGGTCACCTTGAGATATCCTTGTCAATGCCTCTACTGACCCCTCTTCCATCGTCAATCCTTCAAGCTGAGCGACATGAGCGACTTGTGAAGACACGTCTGCATCAGCCAAGGGGCGGAACCTGAACACTGCGCAGCGTGACTGAATGGGCTCAATAATCTTGGACGAGTAGTTGCAGGACAGAATGAATCGGCATGTTTCGGCGTATTGCTCCATAATGCGACGCAATGCTCCCTGAGCATCGTTGGTCAAAGCATCTGCTTCGTCTAAAAATATGATTTTGAAGGCTGCCCCGCCGTAGGGCTGCGTTCGTGCAAATTGCTTAACCTTTGTACGAATGCTTTCCAGTTTACGTTCATCCGATGCGTTCATTTCGAGAAGATTTTGTCTGTATTCCGGGCCAAAGATGTCCTTGGTGAGAGCCATTGCTGCAGTGGTTTTGCCGGTTCCAGGGGGTCCGGCGAAAAGGAGATGGGGGAAATTTTTGGTTCCTGCATAGGTTCCTAGTCTCTGAACCACTGCTGCTTGTCCACGAATCTGGTCAACCGATTGCGGACGGTGTTTTTCAACCCAAAGTTCGCTCATGCTGTGGTCCCTCTGCGACGAGCCTCCTTCAACATTCGCATCACATTTGGAACGAAACTGAACGGGTATTGTGCGATATTTTGGGTGAGCGTTCATGACCTGCGAGGGAAAAGACCGTATAACGGAGAGTCGTGTAAGGGACGAGTCCCATGAGTCGTATTCCGTCAAACACTCGCAGCAGTACTGCGCTCCTTCTTGTTATGATGTTCCTTCTAGCAGACCTTCTTCTGCCTCAGACTCTCGAAGGATGGACCGAACTTGATGATGAAATATCGCCGCAGTACGTCGTTACCACTCACAGCGCCACGGCTGATACATACATCAGTATGGCCAGTCCAAGCAGCACCTACAACACCTCTGCATCGGGTGTGCTCTCCTCTGGCTTGATGACGGATTCAAGACTTCTTTTGCGGTTCCCGATGAATTACACATCAAGCGATACCGTTCACAGTGCGACCGTTGATTTGCAGTGTACTACCGATGTTCTCGGGCCGACTGCAATGACGGTGTATGCAGGAGAAATGAAGCGAACATGGAACGGCTCATATGCATCATGGTCAGTTTTTGGTAGCAACATGATGTGGGCTGAATTGGGAGCCGATGGGGCTTCTGACCGTGGCGCTTGGGAGCCTCCGGTTTACGTGGCTGGAAACGGAACAGTATCGCTCAACGTAACTTCAATTGCACAAACAGCGGCACGAAATAATCTCGGCAATCTTTCCGTCATTGTGTCCTCCTTGGGTGCGGAATACGAATGTGGCCTTCTGGAATCAACTGCTGCCTCGAATCGACCTCAACTCATTTTGAATACCACCAGCAACACTCCAAACACACCGCCCACCGTTGAGACGGACCTCCCGGTGCCTGATGGTGCCCCTTGGATGGAAAGTGATTTTCTTCTAACGCCTGTAACTACGCCATCTCTTTCCTATGACAACAACACCGGCTCTGACGTTGAAATTCAACTGAGCAATAACGAGGATTGGCGGTCGGAGACCGACCAGGATTGGTTTTTCTCAACCCTTTCGACCACGTTTGGTGCAACAGGCACTTCTGGGTACTACACGATTCCTTCATCGCTCTCGCTCACAAACGCTTCTACCATGCACATGCGTGTCCGCTCAGTTGATTCAACCGGTCAAATTGGAGAATGGGACATCACGAGTTTCAAGCTCCCTTCTCTTGATGTATCCGATAACGGTGACGGCACGGCAACAATGACGTTTTCGCCGTCTTCCGTAGGTCTTTTGGAGGATTTCATCCAAGACTCTACAGTAAGCGAAACCGCCAAATCCGTAACGTACGGTGAATCGGCAACCCTCGAGTCGAGCATGACCTCCAGCAAAGAGCGATTGATCCATATTCGCACATCGCTTGACCAACTTGGACTGCATGATAACCTCACTATCGTTGAAGCAAAGATGGACCTTACCCGGTCAAGTTACAACGGTGATCCGGTGGTCTCATTGCACGGCATGGAAGACTCAGGTCTTTGGGATGAGGAAGAGATCACGTGGAACAAAATGTCGGACACCGGCATCCTATGGTATGACGGCGGCAGAGGAAATGGAACCGCCACTGTAGCACTTGCTGACGGCAATAAAACATCATCTGCCTTTTCTTTCGAAGTGACTCAAGCCGTTCAGAACTACCTGGACAATGGGGATGAATTACCTCTTGACATGATGCTGGCGGTTCGTGGAAAATACCAAAGCCATACCAATGGGGTTGGAATCCAATTCCATTCAACAGAAACAACAAACAGCGGGGACATGCCCTCCTTTACGTTGACTTACAAGTGGGGAGATGGAACCGCCCCGGCTCCGGTCCAACTTACAGCACCGGTTGACGGTCTCGCAATCTGGAACAAATCGGGACACAACTTGTCAGGAAATACACAACCTACCCTCAATTGGACGCAGCCGTCAACAGGCGATGATATCATCTTCGAGATGGCCACAGACCAGGATTTCCGTCTCCGCACTTGGCGTGTTGACACAAGGACCGACAACGATTTCTCAGCGACAGATGGTACATTGAACATGACCGGGGCCAACACACTCGACCTCGGTAACATGTACTTTTGGCGTATGTCTACCGTAGACAGCGATGACCATTACGGGGAGTGGGTCAGCTCCAGTTTCCTCATTTCCAACCTCGAGAGTGTTCATTTGGGCAACGACCGATACACGTTCCGACTCAAGCACGGTAACGGAACCAATGACAATCAATATCCAGAATGCATGGACACTTACATCGACAGCGGTGCTACAAACGACAATTATAATGGCGACGAGGAAATTATTGTGGATTACAACACCCTGCCGTCCGAAACCACTATCTTGCTTGGATGCAACCTCGTTTCCAATCTCCTTCCAGACGGATACGCTGTTGAATCAGCGTACCTCAGTATGATGTTAAGTTCGGACCCGTTCAACGATCCAAACGTTGCACTATGGGAAAGCAACCAAAACAACTGGTCGGATGAGGATGCAACCTGGTCCAGCTTCGATGGGTCCTCTTCATGGGCGACCTCTGGAGCAAAAGGTGCAGAACGAGGCGCACTCTTGGACAGCACCTCTGTAGATACCACTTACAGCGAAGGTGATCGCGTAGAGTGGAACGTTACTCTTGCAGTGCAAAACGCAATGCGAGAAGATCGTCGTGTTGACTTTGTAGCAGGTATTCTCGGAACCGGGACAGGAAGTTCGCGAACAGCTTACTTTTACGCCGCAGAAGCGGACATGAGCGACCGCCCAGAACTTTCCTTTGTCTATGTGCCAGGCTCAGATGCCGTTCCTTCAAACCCCTCGCTCAACACTCCTCTCAACGGCTCATGGTCCATTGGAACCGGTGTTGACATGACCCCGATTGTTCGTCCGACTCTCAACTGGTCATTTGCTGGAGCCATGAACATCGGTGGCTATTTGGTCCAACTCGACAGTCAATCGGATTTTGCTTCAGTCAATGCTCTAACAGTTGCTTCTTGGAACAATCTTGGTTTTGATGCGACCAACCTCACTTTCACGCCTTCCTTTGACTTGGACAACGGAAGTACGTGGTATTGGCGAGTTCGGGCCATCTCTACGACAAACCAAATCGGAAACTGGTCAAATGTGTACCATTTCCATATTCCCGACCTCACGACTACCGTTTACAATTCAACAAAGGCTTCGGTAGAATTGCGACACCACGGTGCACTCCCTCACATGAACCTTCCACACTTTGTTGACACGTATGTCATTGAGAACGGCAGTGGTTCTGACTCAACGAACGAAAATGCGACCACCTTGCAGGTCGGCGAAACAAGCTCCGGATATCAATCATCGGCGCTCATCCGCATTCCGCTCAGTCAAGTGCCTCAACCATCAAATTCACGTGTGACAGGGGCTGAACTCAGTCTCTTTGCAGAATACGATTCGGTAGAAGGCGAGCCTGTTGCAGTGCGTCCGGTACTGCAGAGTTGGACGACAAGCGCAAACGCAACCACCTACGACGGTGTGAACAATTGGTCTCTACGGGGTGGACGAGACATCGGTGTGGACATCGGTGGATACGTTGACCTCATTGACAGCGTCAGCGATGACTGGATGGATTTCGATGTCACAGAGGCTGTTCAAGCAGCACTTGCAAACGGCCAGACCCATCTTTCATTGATGATTTACAGTTCGTACACTCCTACAGCGGATCTGGTCAAATTCACCTCAACTGAAGGCAGTGCATCCGAACGCCCATACCTCACCTTGACATGGGAAAACGGATTGGTCGCCACTCCGATTTCTCCAGGCCAAAACGTAGCCCCGGCCAGCAACAGTATTGCCTGGGACACAACATCCCATGCGCTCACTCCTGATCTCCAACCGGTTTTGTCTTGGAACTACACCGGTCAATCCGCTGTAACCGATTGGCGCTTGTTTGTTCTCGCAGATGCGGATGACGATATGTCGGGCCTTATCTCCTACGATTCTCGAATTGAAACCGCTTCCTTTGACCTCACAAATCTTACCTTTACACCACCTAATGATTTGGACTTCACACAAGAAATACGATGGATGGTTCAACCCGTTAACAACGGAATGCTCGGTCCCCGTAGTGCGTCAACCAACTTCTACATTCCAGAAGAAGTTGGCACAGAAATCAACTCTACCGATGCGACCCTTTCAATCCAAGAAGGAGCATATGTGACGGACCTCGCCTATCCTGCCGTGATGCAAGATACGTATCTGGACAGTGGAAATACAATGGCAAACAAGGGCAGCGGCTCAACTCTCTCCATTGGCCGTAGCCAGTCATCCTATACCAATGCCGCACTGCGAACAAGTTCATTGATCGATATTGATTTCACAAATCTCCCCATGCCCGGCACTTACGAGGTATTGGATGCAACTCTCGATATGGATGTTCTTAGTGCCAACGGAGCCGTCTTCATGACCGTGTCTGAAATGACATCCACTTGGAGCGAATCCTCGGTTTGGGCTTATCCTGCAGGAAATACGACCACATGGGCTGGACCCGGCGCTTATCATTCTGCAGATGCTGAAGCACCGTTCAACGGTGGCTTTTGGGTCAACAATTCCGGTTCTTTCGCAGCCAATGTCACGGCCCTCGTCCAACATGCTCTTGCTGGTGGTCAGAACGGTATCAATGTGATATTGCAGCCCGAGGAAGTCAACTCTGGAGTTAATGGACGCCTCACGATTGCAAGCAGTGAGCACCCAAGCGTGGACCTACGGCCTCGTTTGAACATCACCTACCGAATTACTAACCCATTCCTCGTCGTTGCACCAAGCGGTCTTCAGCCGGTTGACGGCGCGACCCTCTGGGATACTGCACAACCTCGACCATCCGGACAGAATGAGACGAACTTCTCATGGAACAGCACCGTCACGAACGAATCTCAAATGGTGGCCTGCTTTGCTTCCAACATGCGATTTACCAAGGACTTGGAATGCTACTCTACCGCAGAGTTACTTAACGGCTCAATTGATAATGCGAGTTACGATGCTCAAAACAACACCGTGACAAACTCGGCTATGGACAAGGGTGACGAATGGGTTTTCTGGCGTATGCGGTCAGATCAAGGTGACCGTATCGGTGAATGGTCGGCGACTCAGAAATATCGGAATCCAGGTGACTTCGGAACAGGCGATGGATTCGGGAATCATTCGCTCTCCTTGCAGCGAGGAAGCATCTTCACGGAAACAAGTGTAGTGCCTCCGGTCCCTGACCTTTCAATTGATTCACAAGCCACGGTGAACAACGGTGGCTCATCAACCCTCATTCTGGGCACATCTGTCGCCGGTGCAGGCGAAAGCCGTATTCTCATTGAGTACGATTTATCGAGCCTACCGTGGCCTTCGGCCATGACTCCAACATCGATGGTCATGCGGTTGTATCAAAACACGTTCAGTGGAAGCGTGTCAACGACAGTCTCAGCCCATGCCTGCCCAGCTTTCAGCGAATCTTCTACAGTTTGGGCCAATGCACCGACCTGCTCTTCGACAGAAATCACCAGGACAACTGTTCCGGCAATGTCCCCAAGCGGATGGGTTGACTGGGATCTCACCAGTCTCGCTCAGACCAATATTGCCAACGGAAATACGACGATGACCGTAATGCTCAAGCGCGTGGGTACATCCTCCTCCACGCTTGTTTTTGATTCATCAGATGCAACCACTCAGTCTCAGCGCCCAACACTGGTGCTGGAATACATCGACAACGTGAACGGTGTTATTCCGCCCAGTCAACCGGTTCAGATTGCACCGCTTGACGGTACAGTGCTGTACTCGGAGTCCGGCGGTTTGCTCTCGCCACTTACAAACCCAATTCTTTCATGGTCTCCAGTGGCGGGAGCTACCGGTTACATTCTTACCGTAGCCAATGAATCAGGAGTTTACAAGTTCAAGTCTTGGGAAGACACTGAGATTACCAATACAACCTTCCGTTTCAACAACAATTTGACGGCCGGGTCAGTGTTTACTTGGTGGGTTCAGGGTGTCAATCAATCCATCCCTGGCCCTTCATCATCTCGATGGAGTTTTGCCGTTGGTGACCCGAACCATGTTGATAACAATGATTTGACATTCACGTACACCTTCCAAACCGGAAACGAAGTTGCAGCCTACGGGCATACCAACATCCAAGATGCCAGTATGTACTCGGAATCTGGAAACGATAATTTCGGTAGCGATACAACCCTCGCAGTAGGAACGTTCTGTGGCGTCTTGTGGACAGCCGAATGCCGTGCTACTCTTTCACTGGATGCGGGACAAATTCCATTCCCTGTCTATCAGCAGGTTCACTCTGCATCCCTTGGGTTGTATATTGATGAATGGACTTCTGCTGGTGGGGCAACATCGGTTTCTTTCTCGCTTCACGAAGTCTTGAATCAAAATTGGTCTCATACCTCAGCAACATGGAACGGCACCACCTCCGGCGTTAATTGGGGTTCACCTGGAATGCAAGCAGGGGTTGATTATGCATCCTCGCCAATTTCAACCACGGTTCTCAACGTTGACAGCACAGGATGGGCATGGTTCGATATTGGAGTTGAAGGAATGTCTGTCAACAGCAAACACACATGGATCATGATTGGAACTCCTAACTCCGGAGATGCCCACGCATCGTTCTATTCTAGCGATTCACCTGCCTATGATTACCGGCCTAAGATGTTGCTCAATACGACCAATGTGTCGTCCATTGATATCACTCCAACAGGGTCAGTAAGTACGGATGCAGATACAGCTCTCAATTTCAATTCAGTAGCTTACGACCACTTGAGTATGGTCCAATCTCCGCCGGTTCTTTGGACTTCAACATCGGGCTCGATTGGTCTCAACGGATTGTTTACTCCGACCACAGCAGGCACTCACCAAGTTCGGGCATGCTTTGGTCTGGTCTGCGGCGTTCAGAGCGTTACAGTGACACCTGGTGCTCCGATCACCCTCGTTGTATCTCCACTCACTGCGACAATCTCTGCTGATGAAACGCTCATCATCACCGCTGAGATGGTAGACCAGCATGGAAATGCTGTGCCTGGCGAACCAATTCTCTACACCCCAACCAACGGAAGTATGAACGCCGTTACTCCCAACGTCTTCGAACCTTATTCAGCAGGAACGCACATCGTTCAAGTTCGTCATGCAGTCACGGGCGGTTCATTCGTTGATGTGAGCATTACGGTCACGACCGGTGCTCCTTCGTACTTTGAACTGAACGGTTGTGAAGGAACAGTGCCTGCAGGCGTTTGGTGCGATATTTCCGCAGAAGTATTCGACCAGTTCGGAAATCAACTCAACCTTACAGAAGCGGGTAATTTGACCTGGACGACAACGAATGGTATCTACTCCGAATTGAATGAAGAGTACTTCCCAGACCATGTTGGCACATGGTGGCTCAACTTGACATCGGCCTCCGGTGCAAGTGATGAGATGATGATTACAGTTGGCCATGGAGCGATTCAGTTCCTTGAACTCAATGCCTCCTCCACTTCGGTCACTGCAGATGACAGAGTCTACATCAATACAACACGTGTTGACGTCCGTGGTAATCGCCTAGCAGTGATTCTACCCTCGGACAATTGGACCAAGAAGGCAGACGGCCAGTTAACTCCGGGCTCTCCTGCAATTTGGGACCCAGTCTCACGAGGTTCCAAAACCATTGAAGCACGCTACGGTTCAACCCTTTCGGAAGTAGTGATTACCGTTGTTGAGGGTGAGATTCAGACCTTGATCATCGTTGTTGATAATGAGGAGTCAACCTGGGAAACCTTTGACATTACTTCAGATGAGACGCTTGAGGCTAAGATACGAGCCATTGATGCCAAGGGCAACAAATGGGACGTCCAGGCCAATTGGAGCTTGGACCACCCAACAATGGGTGAATCTTCCTCGTTCTTGGAGAAGGTCCTCGGGGATTCCACAGTGTTCAATCCATATTTCGCAAGCGAAGACGCTTACGTCATGACGGCAACTTACTTTGATGGAACAGTTCTACACGCAGTTTCAATCAACGTTACTGTCGGTCATGGGTTCCTGCACACGGTCTCCATGTCAGCAATAGCAACCAACCCACAACAAACCACAGGTGCAAATTTCGACATGACTGCCGATTACGGCATCGATTTCATGGCTGAACTCTATGACATGGACAACAACCGAATTGATGCAAGTCAATTGACTTGGCTTGTGGAATTGCCCAACGGTGAAACAATTGATGCTACAACAGATTTGCTGCTTAACGACATGAGCTGGATTCCTGAAACGGTCGGCGCTTACACCGTAACTGCATTCAGCATAAGTGAAACCGGTTACAACATCTCAGACTCAGTCAGTTTCACCGTATATCACGGCGTACCAACAACGGTTACGGCCTCAGTCACCAACTTGAATCCGACTGCTGGAGATTTCATCCAATTCTACGTGAATGCTACCGACCAATACGGTAACGTATTCGCTCAAAACGTTCAATGGACGGAAAATGAAGGCGAGGTCGCTGGATTGGTTGCAGATGACGATGCCGACGGTGCATACACCTACGGTGCGAAAGTTGCAGGCATCCATACTCTTGTTTATCGAGTGAATACGAACGTTGAATCCGTTCTTCAAGTGAGTGTATCTGCCCAGAGTTTGGTTGACCGTCTTGAAGTCAACTTAAGCAAGACAACCTTGGATCAACTTGCAACCACGGAAGTCAGCATTCGGGCCTTTGACGCCTTTGACAATGAAATTGCCGTGCCTCCAAGCATCAAGGTTGATGCGTCTGGACGGGCGACCGTCACCATGATCAGTTCGGAAGTATGGACCATTACCACCTTGGATGACGGCGTTCAAACCATCAGTGTCAATGTAGGTTCGGTTCGTGTGGATTCTGAGATCACAGTGACGGGAACGACTGCCGGTTTCTTTGAAGCAGGCGGAACATTGTACTACGTTGGAGCGGGTCTTCTCGGACTTGTAGCGATTGTCTTGCTGGTCTTATTGGTCATGTTTATGCGCTCAGGTAACGAAGGCTGGGATGATGATGATGATTACGATGACGACGACGATGATGATTCCCCAGCACCGGGTCCAACCGGTCGAGCACCTGGTCCAAGCGGCCCAGCGCCGGGTCCAAGCGGCCCAGCGCCGGGTCCAAGCGGTCCAGCACCGGGTCCAAGCGGTCCAGCACCGGGTCCAAGCGGTCCAGCCCCAAGTACGGTTGAACCTGAAGTCGAAGAGAAAGAAGAAGCGTCCGTTGAGGATGATGACAGTTATCGCGTTGATGAAGATGGTACTGAATGGTGGGAAGATGAGGAAGGAGCCTGGTGGTTCCGCCTTCCTGGCCAAGAAGAATGGGAAGAATGGACCGAATAATTAGGGGTGAGTACAGATGAAAGCCAAGGATGCCTTGATTGTGCTGCTGATTGCAGCGACGATGATTGTTCCTTCCCTTCATTTGGATGCTCCTTCGGAACTTGACCAGGACCATTTCATCGCCCATGCAGGAACAACCGACAGAGTTGTTGTCGACGGTGCTCCTTCTGAAATGTCAGCAGATGAGGTGATTCAGTTTGAGGCAATCATTTACGATGCAGTCAATACCGTCATCGTTGGAAATGTGAATTGGTCCGTATCAAACGGTACCATCAGCGATGAAGGATGGTTCTACCCTTGGTCTTCTGGGACAGTCGAAATCATTGCCGAGTACGAAGGCGTCGAAGGCAGTTTCAACATCACTGTAATACCGGGTGTTGCAACAACGATTGAGGTGACGAGCACTCAATTCTATGCGAAAGAATCGGCTCCACTTACTGCTGATTTGATCGACGGTCGTGGAAATCGTCTGGCTGGAGGAACTGGAATGGTATGGGACGTTGATGGCATGTATTTTGGCCAAGGAACGCCGATGTTTACACCAGACAGCACTACGCCCTTTGAATTGAAAGTACGCTTCAATCAGCTTGAAGATTCGGCCACTGCAATCGTGTCGGCAGGTGCTCCATTTGAATTCGTCTTTAGCGAAAACTTGCAAGTTCGTGCAGGGACACTGACGCTCATTCAACCATCACTGGTTGACCAGAACGGCTACGAGATGTCACTTTCCTACACTCCTTCAATCGGTTGGTATGCTGAAAACGGTTCTTTCAATGCTCAAGGGGAATATTCTGCCACGAATACTGGCCGTTGGGCCATAAGCGCAACCTCGGGGAACATTACTGGAAGCGGATTCATTGATGTCATCCCTGGTGACGCAGTGGCTTCAGAACTCAAGTTCGTTGATGACCCTGAGCTATTTGTCGCAGGAGAACGGTATGAAGTCGTCTTCGACCGCAGGGATGAAAACGGATACATTGGATTTGTTTCCCCCGATATTGCCTCAATCGTTACCGATTCGGGAGGCTTGTCAGCCGACGATGGACATGTTTACTGGAGCCCTTCCGAAGTGGGCACTGCAACACTCGTTGGTACGGATGGAACCGTTTCCACTCAACTGGTTGTTGAGGTTGTACATGGACAAGCCATTGAAGTGGTCATGACGAGTGAACCAACGGCTGCATTTGCAGGCGACCAAGTTGCCATTTTACTCACTGCTGTTGATGTAAAAGGAAACAGTTGGGTCGTGAACGGGACCATCAACATGAACATGGGAAATGCTTCACAAATTTCTGACATGGGTACATATCAACTGATTCAAGCCACTACCACTCAATCTTGGTATTTTGAAGGGAATTGGTTTGATAATGAAACAGGGTCGATGTTTGTGGCGGACTATGGCTTTGACGTCCATCCAGGGCCGCTGGCTTTCATTATGCTTGCAGGTGATGGTGAACAAGTTCCAGCAGATGGGGAAATTGACCTTTCTCCTGAGTTCTACGATGCCTACGGAAACCAACTCCCTGATATTGATTTGAATTGGACGATCGATGATTCTGATATCACTCTTGAGATGATGCTCAATTCCAACCGCTGGGTAGCATCTACGCTGGGAGGTCACGAGATTCGTGTCAATGCAGACGGCGTGTTTGCAACAATACGACTGACGGTGACAGCAGGAACTGCACACGGGCTGGTCACTGACATGGATGATGGTCTACTGGTCAGGGCGGGTGTGCCGACAGACCTCTTTGTTCAGGTGGTTGATGTCCACGGAAATCTTGCAGAAGCTACTGCCGTTACAACTCCATTTAATTCCACCCTTGGTGAACTCGATGCCTCACCAACCGGCCTTGGCTTCTGGCAATTTACCGGTAAAGAAAGCGGAGTATACGAATTGATCCTCCAAGAAGAAGGCGCCCTTCATGTCATTCCTCTTACGGTGATTGCAGGCGAACCCATTCGTATACAAGCCAGTTTGAATCAAAAATCAATGGCTGAAGGTGATGTTGTTCTTCTCGAAGCGTTTGGAAT
The DNA here is from genome assembly GCA_029250625.1 of Candidatus Poseidonia sp. Taxonomy (GTDB): domain Archaea; phylum Thermoplasmatota; class Poseidoniia; order Poseidoniales; family Poseidoniaceae; genus Poseidonia. The sequence continues at coordinate 24,511 of JAQXEX010000099.1, forward strand.
CGATGAGTTCGGGAACATAGTCACAATGGAGGGAGAAAACACTTCCATTGATTGCAATGCTGGAGAGGCAAACTTCGTGACCGACGGAACATGGGAACTTCGTTTGACAGACGGTGGGACCGACCGAACGTGCACGCTTCGTTGGAACGGATTGCTCGCCCAGACATTTTTCGACGTTGATGACGTTCTCCTTGGTGGAGCCGTAGGTTCTACGAATACCGCCATGTCGATGGCTGCATTATTGCTTTGTTTGATTCTTGCTGTGCTGGTCGTTCTTGCTCGTAAAGCATCCTCTGTTGAAGGCGCTGATTGGGTCGATGAAGCCTTTGATGAGGATGATTATGATGATGACGATGATGGCGATGATGACGGCCACAACGAGGAAGGCGATGATGAAGCCTTGTCTGAAACGCCAGAAATTCAAGACAACACACCGTCAAATAAGCGTCACGGGTTATCTCCGGAAGAGATTGCTGAATTGGCAATAGAGGCCGGAAAGGTTGGCGTTATGCAGGCAACTCCTTCCACTGAACAAGGACAGACCGGATGGTACGTTGATGTGTCAGAGGAACTGCAATATTGGGAAGTTACGCCCGAAGGTGAATGGATTCGTCAAGAATAGTTTCAACATAATTCGATGAATAACATGGGTTTATGACTTGGGCCGCTCACGCAATATCAGCGATGGATGATGATATCGCTTTGGGACTGATTTGAATGGATACAAAACAATTGATTGAACAACTCAACGATGCATTAGGGTGGGAACTCCGTGCAGTGAACATGTATGCCCACTATGCTGCCAACATTCGTGGAATCCATCGGCTTCAACTCTCTCCAATGTTTACCACCGAATCGACCGAATCTCTGGTGCATGCAGACATTGTTCGTCGGGCGATTGTCAAGTTAGGAGGCATCCCGGTCACTGAACGTAATCCTCACGCAATCGTTCATAGCGTGGATTATGAGGAAATGCTCCAGAAAAGTTTGGAAACTGAAACCAAGGCTGCGGAAGTTTATGGCCAAATTATGGTTACCATCGGCGATGCTGGGGATCAAGAGATGTACGACGCCATCGAGCAGATTTATCTTGCTGAACTTCGTAGTCTGGAGTCGCTTCGCTTGCTCTTGTCGTGAGGCCAGCAACCATCATTCACCAAGATGAACAATGACTTTCATCTCCACTGCAATGGGAGTTGGGAGTGCATCTATCGCTAGCGTGGTACGGGTTGGACCAACTGTTCCAAGAGTCTCTGCCCACACTTCGTTATAGCCCGAAAAATCACGCTTCATATCGACCAAGAATGTCGTAACATCAACGACCTGTTCCATTGTTCCTCCTGCTTCTTCCACTACTCGTCGAACGTTTTCAACCACTGCATGAGTCTGCGCTTTGATGTCGTAATTTAGGGGCTCTCCGTTTTCATCATGGATTGGACCGCCCGGAATTGCGTTGGTTCCAGGTTGACGAGGTCCAACACCGGAGAGGTAGAGCATGTTTCCAACCCGCCGCGCATGTGGATAAGCTCCAACAGGTTTGGGGGCACTATCGGTATTCACTGAGCCTTCAATTTCAGTTGGCTCCCACAGTGCGGGCCCGCTGCCCTGAACTGCATTTGGTGACTGTTCTTCGATCTCAACGTCTTCAACAGCATCCAAAACACCGCGCTCGCCGTGGAAATATTCCACATCTTCTTCATCGTATTCTTTGTCTCCTACTCCTGATGGAGTTGGGTCAAGGTGGACGACGGCCCCTCCAGCACCATGAATGGCTTCGTAGGCCATGACGTTACCAGTCAGGTCGTTACGATTACCATTCATGGCGGAAAGCCACCACATCGGCTTGAATGCAACCACTTTCTGTACACGGATTTGTCGCTGAATGGTACGTGAGAGTTGGCCGACATCTTCCAAGCGTCCTTGTCTCAAGAATTCGAGGATCTTTTGGTTCCATTCATGGTCCTTAAGCGAATGAATCTTATCTTCGGACGGTTCAATGAAGTCAGTGAACATGCGATTTGACAGTGACATTGCAGTAACGGCTACGACTCTTTTTCCTTGTGCTTTGACCACATCAAGACATGCTTTTGCCATCACGGTCGTTTCTGTACGGTTTGCATAAACATTCGATGATACGATGGCTGCAGGGATTTTGTTGTCCGGATTCAGCAACGTGAGAGCAACGACAGAACCCACGTCAATAGGGAATCCTTTGTAATTGACACAACGACTTTGCAACCCTCTGGCCTTGTTGGCATCATCCCAAGCATGAGCAAAATCTTGGTCGATGTTGAACGAATATGGGATGGAGCCAAGGTCGTGAAAATCATGGTCGACCATAACCCATTCGGGATTTGGGTCCGCCTGAATTTGATGGCCGATGACCGAAGGCCAAGTGGTTGAGTAAACGACGATTAAATCCGCTTCAAGTTCTCGGATGGTTTGTGCTGCTTGATCGAAGGCTTCCCTCAGTTTCTTCCATCCTGGATTTTGGTCCGGTGCGAGGACGGTATGGGGGTGGACAGGAACGACAAAAGACGCTACAATTGTTCCCTCGCTCATTCATCTCCCTCCTCATGAGCGTAGCACGGCCATTCAACAATGGCATTTCCAGTGCCGATAATGGTCCCATAGCCGTGGAGAATTGCAGGGTAGTCGGGAACGTTCATTGTTGAAAGCAACCACGAAAATGCCCCACCATCGCTTTCTGCGATGGCTTGTTCGGTAAATTCAGGCATTTCATCAAGGATGCGCTGATTTTGCCCTTTGACCATGTAGTCGATGATACGCATGTCCCACAGGTGCATGGCATGGCTTGTAATGTGCTCTTTGCTCATGTCTTCGGGAACTTCTGATTCGGTCGTGAAATGCCGATGGGAAAGAGAGTTGCTTGCAATGACAACGACCCTTTTTCCACTTTCTTCAATCGCTTTGCGTGTTACCTTTCCAAGTTCAATCATCATGTCCTGCATGACTTCAACAGAATAGTATTGGCTTGAGCGATTACTGGAAACAACCACCATTGGTTTGTCCCATGACGGATTGAACATGTGTCCAGTGACAATGGTCCCGTAATCAACTCTGAAATCGGGATTCTCCATCATTTTGACAGAGAGTCCTGACGCTTGAGCTTCATCGTGAATTGCCTTCGTGAGGTCAACATCAATGTTCATGTCGTAATGGTAGCGAAACAAATTTGGGAATACTGGGTCAACCGACAGACCCTCAAAATGCGGGAGGCCGAGGAAATGGGTTCCGACATAAGTTTGCCAGTGAGGTGAAAGAACAACGATGGCGTCGTACTCAACATCGGCCAATGATGTGCGAAG
>JAQXEX010000100.1 GCA_029250625.1 Candidatus Poseidonia sp.
GACCATTGTATCTTAGCTCTTCGGTAACGGGTGTTTGATAAGCGCGTTCAACGTTTGCAATATCTCTTAAGTAAATAAGCGTACCTGCGTCATCAGTTCAAAGTCATGGATTTCCCCTACCGTCACTCGCAAGACCACGCTATCGTAGGTTGCTCCACCGGTAGATGGGAGAACTGAAAGTGTGATTTCAACGTCTTCAATGGCCAGCGCATCCTGTGGGACGCGAACGGTCAAGTCGACTGAAGCAGAATCTTGATTGCCATGCCGAGAACCAACCAACACCGTTGATTGTTCCAACTGAATGGCCCACCCTGACGGCGCACTGGTTGAAGAGATGCGCAGATTGTCCTGCCCGTTTCCTTGATTTGAAACGGTGATTACTGTAGATCTGTTCGTACCAGGGTCAATGCCGTTAAGCAATGTTGTTGCTAGGGAGATACTTGCGCCATAGGATTGTCCAACAACGACACGGAGTTGTTTTTGACAGTCCGGGTCAACGCTGCTTCCATCTTTTCCAAGAATGGTAATGACCGCTTCGGATCCAGCGTCGATTGAATCGTCTGGAGCGACATCCAAGTCAACTGAAATCGTTCCTTGTCCGTCATCATAACGAAGCAGACGGGATGAAGCTCCGTCTACGCTAACCCACGACGCTTTACTGCCGGTGGATGCAATCGTCACGGTCCAGTCAACGTTCCCCGTGTTCGAGAAGGTAGCCGTCAGTGAGGATTCTGAGCCGGGATTCACCGACAATGACGTCTTGCTCAGTTCAACAGAACAAGTCTTGAGTTCGGGGACAACGAGTTTGAAATCGTCCGTGTCCTTTGCCTCAGACGATGGATCATTGGTTACCGTCCCGGTGATGTCCCAGCAGTACTGGTCCGCAGATTGCCCATCTGGAATTTCAACTGTGGCCGTGATGGTTTCGACCTCTTCGCTGTCGAGGTTGACTGAGGTATCGCTGAGCGTGACGATGAATTCGGAGTTGCTGGTACACCCTGGGTCGTTGTTTTCTTCAACGCTAAGAGCAATCGTTTCGTTGTTCTGCCCGGTGTTTTCAACGTCAACGCGATACGTCAATTCATCTTCACCTGCCCAGTCTTGCTCCTTATCAGCGCTGTTGACGGTCAGGTCAACACCAAAAAAAGCACTTCCGGACCCGTCGCCAGCAGTGGTCGTAACGGTAGCTGTTTCCTGTGCAGGAGCACCAGCAACATCAGGCGGAGTGACCTGTTCGTTAGCGTTGACCGTCACCGTAGTGTCGCACGTCCCCTCAGCGCTTTGTGTTAGCGTCACGTTCAGGGTAGCCTCTTCGTAAGACCCAGCGTCAATTTGACCTGGGATTTGAGTGATGGCCGATGAATATGCGTTGCATTCCTGTGTTGCTTCTTGATTGGTGCTCAAGGAAACGGATACGGGATTGGAGCCTGTATTTCGAACACGAATGACGTACTCACCTGCTTCGCCAGGATTTACTTCCAATGTTGCAGGGATGGGAGTGACCGTAATGGAAGCATCTCGGGCGCCGTCTGCAGAAACTGCAGGTGCAGCCAAAGGCAACGCCGACAGAGACATCAAAACGACGAGAAACAGTGCCAAACGCTGGCGGGGAGCGGCTGCGCCATCATAAGGGACCATACCCTTGGCTCGTAGTCATCCTATCAAAAGCCTATGCTCTTTTTGACTCAAAATGGGCACCATAGAAGGTTCATGCTTGAACAAAGTGTTCTGAACTTCCTGAGCAATTTACACACTGGGCAAGTTGAGTCGCCTCACAGCCACCGTGAGCAATTCCATGATACCGAGCCCCACAGGCAGGGCATCCTCGAGTCGGGCCGATGACCGGCTCTCTGCAGGACCAGCAAATCGGTGCTGGCGTAGCTGCAACAGCAGGCGCTGGAGGGGCGGTGACCGTAGGTTGTGGAACTCCGTAACCAGGATGAGTTTTGGTCGGGAGCATTGGTTCGTTCTGAGGACCCGGATTTCGGCGTTGGACGATGATTCCAAAGGCCCCAAGGATTGCGAGAAGCACGACCAAACCGAGAAGAGTTGAGGTGCTGCTCAGACCGGACGTCAACGAACTACCAACGGGTTCTCCTTTGGAAGTTGCAGGGAATGAAAAAGTGGCTGAAGAATCTTCACTCCCAACCAGGCTCAAGGTCACCGTTGTTTCGCCAGGCTGGTCGGCACGAAGGTCCAAGCGAACCAATGTTGACTGACCCACTTCGAGCTCAATGATGTCGCTGCCATCGATTGAACCAGCCCAACCGTCTCCGGCGTTCACGCGCACTTGACGCTCAAAGCGGGTGTTTCCAAGGTTGGTGATTTCGATGACAACTTGTTCGTCATCTCCTGTTTTGAATTCAGGTACACTCCCCACACTCCATCCTGCAACTTCATTTTCACCAACCAAAAGACCCACGGTCTTCGTCAATGTGACTCCTTCTCCTTCAAGCGTTAATGTAAATGACGGTTCAGCGAAAGGCAAGGCTCCGTTAGCGATGAGAATGGAACAGGTAACGGGAACAAATTGACTGAGTTCAACTGTTTCGGAGAAGGTGCAGTCGCCAAACAGGCCTGAATCGGTTTGCAAACTTACGCTGGGCGACCATGGCGTAGTTGCCTCGTTGGTCACCAACCATGTGAATTCCATGGCTTCGCCTGTTGGATGAGACCCAGAGGCTTGAGGGGTGGAAAAAGTCGTGCCGTCGGACAACTCCAACCCGGCAAACGTCAGTGATGGCGCAGCTAATGTTTCAACGACCAAATCGCCGCTCCACGAAAACCGATCGTTTGGAGATTCAAGGATGAATTCAAACGAACCAGATTTAGCCGCGCCGTTGCCTTGCAGCGTGTAAAGGAGAACATTGCTGCCTCCCCAAGGCAAGTTAACGGATTCAATGACTGAGGTAATGGACCAACCCGGTGGGAGGGTAAACGATGGAGTCAATTCAAGGTCAATGTTTCCATTATGCTCTACCGAATACAACAGGGACAACGTTGAATTTGGACTTAGTTTCGAGTACGAGGATTCCAAATGAATGTAAACATCACGAACGGTTTCTACCTTGATGGGGATTTCGAAGACAACCGTCTTTTGCAGTTCCGTTTGGCTGATTGCAATCAGTTCAACAATACGTTCCGCACCGGCTGCAGTCAGCACCAGTGGGGGCGTAAACACAAGGTCTACGGACCTGTAAGAACCACTATCAATCAGTCCTGTGGAACCGGACAAAGCACCTCCTTCACTCCCTAAATTTGAGAAACCTGCGCGCCAACCCGTTGGAGGTTCAAGGAACAGGTCGTACCCGATTGCTGCATTTCCGTTGTTGAAGAAACGGACCGTTAGGTTGGTCGGGTCCGAGGGATGAACTGGAACAATGGAATAATCGTACTCAAGGTCAGCGTTTGCCAGATCGGGTACGATGAAACTGAGTTCAAATGGATAGGTCACGCTGTTGTCAACATCAAGGCCCAGCAGGTCAATTCGATAATCGCCGGGAAGTGGAGGCGCTGGATGAACCAGCGTGACCGTGATGTACTGTGACTCTTGACCTTCCAAACTGAAGTTGGAGGTGGTGCTTCCAATGTACCACGGTAGGCTTTGTCCGTTGGCGCTGTTTACAACTTGCCCCGTTTGCATGGAAGCATTTGTGGAAATGAGCGCCGTATTTGTTAGCGTGAGATTCCACGAAGTTGTCGTGATGTTGGACTCGGTTAAGGTCATGGTCGCAGAAGGCGATTCCAGTTTGACACCAGGAGCGGTAATGTTCACCGTGATGTCGTGCCGGTTGTTGTTTTCTCGGATCTCTTCAATGGTGTCATCAGGGTCAATAATGAAAGAAAGTACGCTTGTTCCTGCTGATTGCGGCGTCCATGACCACACCATTTTCTTGGTTGAACCGGCACCCAATGCTGTCGACTGGCGACTTATCTCAGTCCCGTCAACCTCAAAGACAACGGGGAAGGTGTTGGCTACGACGTTCCCAAAATTGAACACCGACGTTGTCAATTGAACAGGGTCTCCAACTTGTGGAATACCAACATTCATCTCGAATTCATCGGGCTGCATCATTGGGTCAGGTCGCAAATCATTGACGCCATGGCCCAAAACTGCGACGGCATAGGGTTGGGTCTTTGAGCCACTGTGTTGGCCGTCTTGGACCTTAACCGTCCATGTCCCCGTTGCTGCAGAATCGATAAGAATAACTTCCAGATTGTTGACGGTGTCTCTTGAGCCGCCTGTTGTTGACCGGCCGTTTGCGAAATCATTGCCCAGATAGACCGTTCCATCGGGAGACGTAACAATCAAGTCAAGATCGTTGACGAGTTGTGAGTTTGAGAATCTTGAGCCTCGTTCGTCGGACCATGTCAAGACGGCCTTGAACAAACCAGAGGCTTGGGAGACATTGAATGAATACGTTTTGCTGTTCCCTGTACCCGACAAGATCGAGCGGTCGTCAACCCAGATGCCCTGACCCGTACGTGGCGCCAGCGTGTTGCGCAAGTTGATTCGCCCCCATCCTTCGTCATCGTTGGGTATGTTTCTTGAGCCGACGTCTTCGGCTCCAAGGACCAAGAGTGCTTTCACGAGAGCACCTTGCGGAGAAGGACGTTGTGCGATTTCTTCCAAGTACTCTCGGATCATCAACGCCATACCAGCTGCATTGGGCGTTGCCATTGAAGTCCCGGTGTATTCCAGATAGTAGGAATTGCTCCAACTTGAACCTCCAACATCCGTAGCCTCTTGGGCACGGCAGGAACGTACATAGCCACCTGGAGCGATGAGGTCTGGTTTGATGCGACCGTCATCAGTAGGCCCTCGTGACGAACCTTGCATGATGGTATCTGGAGCGCCATTGTAGCGGTTCTGATGATTTCCAACTGAAACGACGTTTTTCGCCGTTGCCGGGGGGGATACCGTTCCTGAGTCTGGCCCGTCGTTTCCTGCCGCAAACAGAATGGTCAATCCTTCTCTTCCAGTGTAGTAGCGATCGTAGTAACTTGCTCTGTCGTCAACATCTTCTGTTTCTGAATTGTACTTACCTTGCTGGCTAGCAGAACTTGAGCCCCATGAGTTGGTGTGGGTACGTGCGTCAGCATTGTAAGCAGTGTTCAGCAAATTGTTGAGGGACGGTGATTGGAAGTTCCCAGTGTTGTCATTTTCCATGGCTTGGAAGTACAAATCGGCAGCACCGGCAACTCCTGAATATCCGCCGCGTGTCCCGTCCCCAAGAACGGTGCATGAAACGTGAGTTCCATGTCCAGAATGCTTGTCAGCAGTTGAGCCGTCTCCGATCACATCAAAATTCCCAACCACTCGGGAACCAAAATCTCCGTGGTCATCGTCCAATCCCGAATCTGCAACCGCCACAACTTGACCAGAGCCGTCCAGGTCGGTCGTGAAGTATGTCCTCATGACGTTGGTCTCCATGTGACCTCGGGCGTTGTCATTGAACGCTGTAAAGGCTGGGTCAGGACGAAGGTACATGACCGAGGGCTGTTGCATAACAGTGAGGAGGTTTCCTTCTTGCACAAATCCTTCATAACGCCCGTTGTCCCAGGCCCTTGCTTGTTCAAGTCCTGAATGGGCAACATCGCCAAGGTGTTGGTCGATGACACCGTTGCCGTTGTCGGCCAATATGACCCGTTCCATAGGGCCATCATCGTTGCGCCACCCCTCTAACCGGACCAGCATGGACGAGAGTGCTTCTTCACCACCCTCCATCAAAAGAAGGTCCATCAAGGTCGAATCAACGAGCATGCCTTTGGGAACCTCATGACTTGCAGCAATACCCTGAACCTGTTCTGAGTTGCGCAGGGCAGTAGGCGTCCCCTGCACCATGAGTCCCGACGGAGCAATGAATTCTCTGACTTCAAGACCGTTGATGGAGGAGAGTTCAGTTCGAACTTCATTCAGACGAACCTCGTCCGAGACAAGCAGCATCAGAAGGTCAAAACGCGGTTCCATCCATTCAGAAGGCACAGGACGGTTCAGTTGTAAACCGTTGATGTCAAAGGTGCCAAACGGGCCCATTGCAATCGACTCTCGCTGTTCATGTTCCAACGATTCGTCCAATATCCCCACAGCATCATGGTACACATTTTCCTTGATATCAAACCGAACCCATTCCGGTTCAAGGATTCGTTCATCGTCAGAAACTGAGTTTGCGTCCAACATCGGACCGGTTGATGCGGCAAGCAGGAGGAAGAGAAAGAGGATGACCCACCTCCGGTTTTTCCCACCTGACATGATTTCTCCTCCATCTCCTGCACTTTATCGCTTCGCTTCTGTTGGACAAACGATGCTTCAGTTAATTGGCCAATAATGACGAGGGGCCTTATCCATGAAAATTTCTTGAGACCAGTCCCCTACCGGATGGCTCAATTGGTTGATTTCTCGCAATTGTCCTGAATAATCAACATAGCTCAGCGAGATGACAAGTTGATATTCGTCCCACACCGTATAGCCGATAATCATCATCTCCAATTCATCACCAGCAATGGATGAATGTGCTGAAATTTGGCTGATGGAGATTTCCATGTGGTCCAAGTAATCTCCATCAATCGCTTGAAATTCAACTCGGATTTCTACATCGGTAATGTCGCGACTTCCATCGTTGTGAATTTCCGACATAACGAGATGACCGCCCCGCTGCATGTAGTGCGTCTCAAGGGATACCGAATCCCGAGGAAGAAGCCAATACCACCCGCTGAAGGTTAACATGATGAAAAGGAAGACTACGGCGCCGGCCATCCCAACCCTTGACGGCGTGATTTCTTTACCGAGGGTCTGGAGAAGTTTTGCGGCGTCTTGAGCAGCTTCCCACGCTTCAAGGTCTTCACCCTCAAGCGTTTCACGGTCGCTGCGAAGGTCTTCGGCTGTTGGTTGACTCATGCGATCACCCGAACAAAAGTGCCAACCCGCTGGCGACGGCAGAACTGATGGGTTCAACCACCATGATGTGGCGTGTTTCAACGAATTCACCGGTCAATGAACCGACGAGAGAAAGGTCTGTCACCATGCCGTTAATTCCTATCGAGGAAGCCGTGGGGATAATACCGGTAAATTGTGCATCGAGTAAAACTGCTCGTCCGTCAAGGCGTAAATCACCAATGATGGGGAGGTAATACCCCGGTTCGACAAAGGCTTGAGCACTGGCAACCAAACGGCCCTCATTGATGTCATCGATGATGATCACAGGGAATTCTCCCGGCCCGGTGTAAATGTGAATGGTTGCGCCCTTGAGGTTTTCACCAACGACTTCAACTCGCTCAATTGTAACCCCTGGGGCTGCTGGAAGGTCTGTCTGTTTGATGTACACCCGTTTTACACCGCTATCGGAAGAAACAATCCTCATGCCATAATCATCGGTTTGTTCAAGGACAAAGCGCTTTGGAAGGTCTTCTGCAATCATCAGAACGTCACCTTTTGCATCAATTGACCTTCCTGTTGCCTCAAGATAGAGATCCATATCGTCGGTATTGGACGAATAATCAAGCGTTCTCATACCTTGGAACGCAGTCTGTTGACGAATGTCAAACCGACCATCGGGTGCTGTTGAAAGGTTCATCACGCCGGGTAAATCTTGCATGAAAGCGGTGGATGGCCACCAAAACCCATCGACATAACGAAGTTGCTTCAGCATCAGTGAATCTGCGGAATGGTCGTTGATTCGGTAAACCTCAGGCACAAAGAGGTCGAGCTCCAATACGTCACCGATGGTTGCAGACACGTCCGTTGATTGAGGAATACCCATGACCAACGCCTCAACTCGCGTGAGTGCTTGATGGTCGATCAAGAGGGCATAAGCCGACTTTAACCGAACTCCAGCATCGTAACGCATGTCCATTGAAACACGCGGTACGGTGAGGTTCTCCTGAGTTGAAAACAATACATTGACTTCAACGTTATTTGGTTGAGTTGTATCAAGGCCGTCGATCAACAATTCAAGGTCCTGCCCTTCAAGCCCTCTTGCAATAATGGAGATTTGTTCCCGCTCAGGCTTCCATTGAGACATCTTCAGGTCAACCTCGTACGTAGGAACATCACCAATCATACGGAAATCATAGAGAATCTCGATCTTTCCAGCGGGCAGGGAAGGCAGCCACGCTTTGATGTGCCAGGACCGGCGATCGGTCAGCGTGATGCCTTCTTCCTCAAGGAGCGTGAGGTTGACTCCAATCAATTCATCGTCGTAAATCCGGCCGTCCTCTAAAGCGTCAATGAGTTCTTCTGCTGCGGTAATGTTGGCTGCATTAGCAATGGAAAGGGCTTGATTGCGTTCAGTTTGTGAAATCTTACCGTCTTCAAGAATGGCCGTCATGGTGACTCGGCTTGATTCAACAAAGGTCGGCATCCGAGACAGATTGAACGTAGGGAGCGTCTGTTCAATGGATTCGACGCCAATTCCATGCGACCATTCAGGTTCGGACACCAAGTTGCTTCCTTTCTTCATGTCCACGGTCATGTCAAAGGCTTCTCCAGTAAACAGGTCAAGGCCGAGACTCATGTTTTCGTTTTCTCCGATTACGCCACCAACGTCTACCGTAAGCGCATGTACGAAATCGTTGACGACAGTCCCAAAGTCCACCAAATCTCCCAAAAAGAACGACAGGGCTTCGATGCCTTCGTCTTCGCCAAAGGTTGGTAACTCAAGTCCGTCAGAATCAACATCGCTCGGCAACGTGAGTGAAATGTTCGCTGGGAGTGGGGCAAAATACACTTTGCCGTTGAGTCCAAGGAACGGATCTTCGTGAATCGTTTCGTCCTCAAGAGACACACCGAACGGAGAGGATTGTGAGCGGACCAATTCAACTACAGAATTTCCTTCTGGGCCAGATGAACCCGGTATGAGCGGACTCAATCGTTGAATTGACGTGACATCGGAAATTTGGGTACTCAAACTTGCTTCTGCCGTGTCTTCATTCACCCAGAAGCGCATGTGGTCGCCGTCCATGGTCAGTGGGACCGTGGCGTTTGTCATCTGAATCTGAATGCTTTCCATTGGAGCATCAGCGACGTAACCCACCGTGTCGCCAAGAATCAAGGAGAACGTAGCAGGCAAACCATCCAAACGAATCGCATTGCGTTGACTTCCCGATTCGCCGCCGTAAGTGATGGTCCCGATGGGTTCACTTGCACTGTACTGAAGTGCTTCTGCTTCTTGCAAAATGTTGAACACGCCAGGGCGATTTGACACGGTAGCTGATTGTTTGACGGCATTGTCCAAATCACCATCAGCGTGGCGAATGTGACCGATGAGAAGGGAGCCTGCTGCTTCGCCATTCAGTTCCATGTTGCGTATTTCATTTACGGGGTCAAACGAGTGCCGGACATGGGATATGCCTCCGATTCGCATGCTCATGGCTACAGGAACCAACGGGTCCTGAGGTCCTAAACGACCGTTAACCACCTCGATATTGGTATCTTCTGACAGCAAGATGTGGTCCATTTCGGGCAACCAAGGCTGGGGACTGCTCGCCAATGCAAAGGCCATTTCTCCAAGATAGGTTGCTTCTCTTTCAGATGTGGGTAGACTTTTCTTCACTTGGTTAAAACATCGTACGTCAACTTCTCCACCGGTTGAACCTGCAGTTCCGACAACTGCATTAGGCAATCCGTTGAGAATCGTACCGATGTCCAATACCACCTCAATCACCGTCAAGAGAGCGTTGTCAAACAATTGGGCAATGGAGTTCAAATTCGGATTGTCATAATTGATCCGACTTGTCCCGCTTGAAGGGATGAGGAAACTTCCTTGGATGACAATGACCCGAGGCACATCTTCTACTCGGACAAGCATTGACGAACTGTCGGCTTCATAGCCACCTCGCTTGAACGTGGAGATGAAGTCGAGAGAGGAAATTGAACCCGTACCTGCAATCAGCAACAAGGTATTGGGGGGGGCTGCAGGATTGACAGGCAACGTGGGGTCGTTGACGTTGTTGGTCTGATCCCCCGTGAAATTTTTGATGGCGATGATAAAAGACAGGCGCTCGGGTATTTCACCCGGCAGGTTTGCTGAACCGGGTGCTTCTCCAATCATCGTGAAGATGGCATTGATTTCATCCTCATGCAACGAGTCAGACGGAAGACCGCGAATCCATATGCGGGAATCCGTGATGTTTCCAAAAGGACTGTCTCCTTCTGGAACGTTGGAACGGTCCTCAAAGTAGTGGAGGTACACGTCAATATCAACATCCGAGTACAATTCAACGGTGTCAAAGGAGTTTTGACCGTAGTTGTCGTTACGCAGGGTCAAATCAACCTCGGTCGGTAGAATTGATGACCCCTTGTCGGGATGGAATCCTACGTCAAGGTAAGCCACCTCAAGAATGGGCACTGTACCATCAGCGTTTACTTCACCAAAGTGAACGTAACCAATACCGATTCCAATGCTGCATTTATGGTCTCTACTTTCCGCTTCGCCGTCCAAAGCAGGGTCGTAATTGAACGTTTGACTGCAGTCTGTCTGCTTCTCGCCCCCATCGGCATTTGGATTGGCTAAACGAACGGCGTAAGGGGCAGAGACACCGGTGAGCGTGAGGTCGCTCGAGTTGACTTGACCCCCGAGAAGGTCGATGGCCAACTGGCCAACCGATGCGTACAAGGCGGTGAGAGCGAAGGTCATCTTTTGGATGCCTACGCCGAGGGTCACGTCGTGTGGAGGTTGAGTAAACCGTGTATCGATAACAACAGCGTAAGATTCTGAATTGGACAGGGTAATATCAAAGGCGAGTCCTTTCATCAAGGACACTTCAAGGTGCTCGAGTTCGTCCCAAAGAGGGTCGTTTTCGTTGAGGGCTTCTACGTTCCATTGGAAGGTCGGGCGAAGCCATATTTCTTCGATAACCGGTATGATTCCATCGCTAAATTCTACACCCCATCCTTCGTTGAGGGTTGTGAGGCCCTCGATGGTGAGCGCAACAGAAAGGTCATCAGTGCCATCTCCATCAATGTCAACGAAATTTTTGAACAACACGAGGTCGGTTCCAACAAGAAGTTCTCCTGTGAAGGTTCCGGAATCCCATGCTTCGTAAGAAGGCCCGTTGTTTCGTGAGGTGAAATTGATGTAAATCGCATAAGTATTGATACCAATACCGAGAAGGTTGTCAATCCCGAGGTTGTCGACAGAGAACAACGTCTCCCAGAGGTTGTACGGCCAATCATCAGGGCTTGTGGCGAGGTCGGTCAAGAAATTGTAAGGGCGTGGATGATCTTCCACCAGAGGCGAGGTGTCCCGAAGTTCAACCTGGTCGAGGTACCCTTCTGCGTCTGCGAGTGCGTCTCCTGCCTGAACAGGACGCTTGGAAGCGTCGAGAATGGCGAAGGAATTCTGAGCCCCGTTAATGGCTACAAGTTCTTCATTCGCATCCGAACGGCTTGCAAGCGTTTCTGCGAGGGCGTCAAGAACTCCAAAGTCATCCCGGTCCACGGTAGAATCGGCGGAAACGGGTTGCATCATGGAAAGCATCATGATGACCACAAGGAGCAATGCTGCCTTTCTTGGGTCGCCCGATTGAGGGAGGCCAGCACGAACAACACGCGTGGCCTTCTCATCCATGGCCCCACGTCGGGGGTCATCCTTTAGGAAGGATTCGCCGGTTTGCTCATACAAAGTGGCTTTCTTCATTGCCCATCAGGGGGAAGGCTGGGCAATGGTTTGGTCAACACCGCAACCGGGGCAACCAACAACCGCAAGGCCAACCCCTACCGGCATATCGACCTCAAACACTGCATTGCATGATGAACAGGTGTGACGGATGTTGACAGATGCGGCTGGCTGCTCAACTTCTTTCGGAGCAGGTTGAGGCGCAATGGCCATGGCCGGCATTTGGATTTCGGAACGGGTCATTTCGGGTTCAGCAGCAGGTGTTTCCGGTTCAGGAACGGGGACTGCTTCCTGCGCTGGAGCAGGGGCTGGCTGGGCGGGAGGCGCAGGTTCGTCGTCCATAAAGGCCGCAAGTGCGTCAACTGTAACGGCCGAAGTAGGGGCAGCAGTCTGTTCCATGTCAAAGAGCGACGCTGCTTCTAAAGCCGCTTGACTGCTTCCCTGTGAGATCACTTCGGTTTGATATTGCGGAGGTGGAGCAAACGAAAGATTTGGGTCGGCAGTACTGGCGGGGGCTCCATAAATCGCCTCCATCTCTGCGGCCTTTGCATCAGCTACTGAATCATCCTTGGACTTGATGTCTCCTTGGTCCAATCCAGCGATTTCTATGGCCTTCGCAAATAATGAAAGTTTTTGACGCTGTGCCACCATCTCAATGTGGCCATGGGCCTCATCTTGACCAAGACCGCGAGCGGTCAACATTTCAACTGCAAGACGACGCTGCCAGGACCGGAATCCCAGAACGGAAACAGCTCCTGCAATACAGATCAGAATCAGTACCATCATGACAGGCCCCGCAAGGCCTGCGCTGGATGATGGAGTGTCCACTTCTACTTTGAAGGCAAACGAAGCCGTGTTGTTTGAAGCATCAAACACGGTAATGACGATGTCTTGGACGCCCTCATCTTCGAAGTTAATGTTGGGCTGAAGCCCCATCATGTCCGGATCGTCTCGAGTATCTCCGTTACCGTCCGAATCCTTCAACGGATTCAAATCCCAGTGAACCCGCAAGGCAGCGTCGCTATCGTAAGCATCACTGACTTCAATTTTGAAGGTGTAACTGTCTCCCGCTGAAACTTTAGTTGGGAAGTCGGCCAAGAGCGATGTGTTGAATGAGGGAAGGGTTGGGTCGACTGAACGAATGGTAGCCGATGTGCTCGCAGAATTTCCTGCGGCATCTGACACGACGAGAGCGAGTTCGTAAACTCCAATCTCGTCCCAGAGCAATGGAACGGTTGTGGCGTTTCCAAAGGGTACTCCGTTAAGCGTCCAATCGCATGATGCTACTGCATCGTCGTCGGTACTGGAAAGGCAGTTCATCGAGATGCCAATGCCTCTGTCGACCTTCCATCCTCCGGAAATTGGTGTGCCGTTTGATGATATACGAGCGGTTGGTTCTTCGGTATCCACAACGGTAACTGAATGTTCAGAAGAGGCTTGCTCCCCGGTTGGTGAAGTGGACGTTGCTGTGACCGTTTTGACACCGGGCGTGTCCCATGATGGAGATGCTGTGAACCCAGTGCCGTCGGCATCGTTTCCGAAATCTCCGTCGTTATCACCGTCGACCGTATCATCAAAATCCCATTGCAACGAAGCGATTTGTCCAAGACGGTTTGCTGTTGTTGAACCGTCAAGGAGAATGGATTCCCCTATGGAAACCGTTGAATTGCTTGCGTCTGTAACGATCGGAGTCAATGGAGGCGCCAGTTCAATCCGAACCGACATACGTAGGTCTTCTGAGCCATTCCCTCCACCAAGGGGTACATCTGTATTGTCAACAACCAAAAGCAGTTCTTCGCCGTCAAGGTCGTTGGGAACCATCCAAGTCACTGACTTGGGTACATCAACGCTCTGAAGGGCACCACCGTCGATGTACTGAACGCCTACAGCCCCTAATTCGTAGCGTTGATGCATCAAGCGAGTTTGCAGGTAGACGTCTCCAATGAAGTCCAAGTCCCACGCTGAAACTACGACAGTCGTTCCCGCATCCAAGCGCAAATCATCACCTGACAGGAGGATGGAAAAATCATTTTGGCTCACGGCGACCAAGTCGTGGTAGGGCGTCCAATAGGCCTGTTCAAGGGAAGCAACAGAGGCAGAAACTTTGCTGCGTACACCGCCTTGGTCGCCGGCACCAGCATCACCATCATGAGCGAGATTGTCCAAAACCATGTACCAGTTTTTCGATTGGATGGAAGGAGGGACTGCCCAATGGAACTCAAAACCACCCAAGGCGGATTCAGTGGATGCTGGTTGTTCCATGATCGAACGGTAAGATTGCCCCAATTCATAGGGCTGAATGGTGTTCTCATTGAAGAACAGAACATCCAGTGCGTCGTCAAGAATAACAAGTTCAATTTCAAAGACATCTCCGGGAGCAAGAGCGCCCAAATCCACGATAACACAGACACCGGGGTCAATGTCTACCGTTGAGGCAAGGTTACCAATGCTATCTGTCAAACAGCCAGGACTGTCTCGCGCTTCAGTTGCGGATGCAGCCATCGGAACGCAGGCCGCTGATAGCAAAAGAAGGACCAAAACGAACGAGCGCATGATACGAGGATGAGCGTTTTCCTCTTCAACGATTTGGTGACATGTTTCGCTTTGACCAGCCTTCTTGCGTAAACGTGAGGTGACTGACTGAGGCATCTTCTGCAATGCGAAGGCGGTCACCATCGTTAAGGCAAACAACGTGAAGCGATGCCCCTTCAGTATCAATTTCGTTTGATACCGTTTCAAGATCTTTGATTCTGCTGCTGTAATGAGTGAGGGCAAGATGGTTGACCTTCATCTGTTGAGCAGTTCGTACAGCCCCTGCAACGGTTGAATGGAGGTGTTCATCTGCTTTGTCACTTTGAGCTTCGAGGAAGGTTGCCTCGTGAACGAGCAAGGTTGGTGTTGCCGTACTGAGCAGTCCTGGAGCCCCCTCAGCGGTATCGCCGGACAAAATCACACTCAAGCCAGAGCCCGATTGGCCCCGAAATGAACTGGCGTTGAGGCGATCTCCGTTTTCGAGGGTGACGTCATCTCCCCGTGCAAGACTCATTCGCTGCTGTTCAGTGAGTCGGAGTTCTGCTGCGCGAAGGCGGTCGAATTTACCTCGCTTACCAACCTGTTTGATGGCCCATGCACACGAGGGAACGGAGTGGTGTGTTTGCAGCGCCTCAATCTTGCACGAGGACCATCCAGCGGGTTGCGGCATGCTTTCTAAGGCCACGGCCTTGCCTGTTTGTGCATCAAGTTCAACCCAACGTTGCTCCGCTACGTCGCCAAGAATCCAACGGGTCGGAAACGAGAGCCCCGAGTTGTTAGCACCGAGAGAATGCCAACTGCGCCACTGGCGTGCAAGTTCGGAAGGTGGTGTGTCAGCCGGTAAATCGGAACCGCTGATCAGAGCGTCGAGCACCGGTTTTGAGCTCGGGCCAAGAATCAGCAGAGGAGTTTCCCTGTGGTCAAGACTCATGGTTTGCATCCAAGGAAGCGCACCCCAGGTATGGTCAAGATGGCCGTGGGTAAAGAGCAAGACGTCAACGTTACCGGGCTTGAGTGTCGTTCCTTTTTCATGGAGTTTTAGCATCTTACGCTGATGGGAAAAACGACTTTGAAACCCTTCTCCGCAATCGATAACGGCAATGCCGTCAGGGCATTTAACTGCACTTCCACTGACGTCGCGACGGTTGGTTGGACGTGCAGAAGCAGTACCAAGAACGTGAACATCAAAACCCATCTGAACACCTCAAGAATTCAACGGTATCGGAGTTGGTGGGAACCAGCGGAGCAACACCACTTCATCGATTGCACGGACCCATCGCCATGGAACCGCAACGTGCAATTTTCCTTCCACCAAATCCTCAGGTGTATTGCAAACAAAGAGATGGGTACAATGGAGGGTGTTGGTATCAATGACGGCATCGTAAACGGTACCGAGTTTCCTTCCGGTGGGCAAGTAGACTTCAAGGCCGGCCCAACGGGACATGACCTCTTCTCCTTGCACCATGGTCATCCACTACCGGCTAGGGTCAATAAAGCAACGGCTCAAGATGGTTACAAATAACCAAACGCCAGCACGAGTGAAAGCATCACTTGCCGCGGTTGAGGTTGGCCTTGAGCGAAGGACGCAACTTCTCTGCACCCTTACCCTTCTTGTGCAATCCACGTCCTCGCTTTCCAGCAGAGGTCTTACCTCGGTAAGCACGCCCACGGTGGGCGGTCTTGCCGTTTGCACGGGAAAAGACACCGAGTTGCTTGTCGTTAACGATAGCAGGGTGGTGTGTGTCAATGAGGATCACTTCGAAGAACTTGTGCTTTCCGTCTTGGCCAACCCAGTACGAGTTGAGGACTTCCAGGTTAGGGAAGTGACGTGCAACACGCTCTTCTGCGATACGCTGCGTGTTCTTAGCCATGGTAATCTTGGAAATACCGGCCTTGGATGGCTTGCGATTCATGTGAATCTTACCCTTACGAAGTCCACCACGGCGAACACGAGTACGGATGAGGACAACACCTTGCTTTGCTTTGTAGCCCATTCGGCGGGCGGCGTCGAGGCGAGTTGGGCGTTCGATGCGGCAATTGACCGGCTCGCGGCGCCATTGGGCCATGCGAGTCTGCCGGTACATGTGGGGCAGTGCGTCCTTTGGGCGCTTCCAAGTTGAACGAACATGTTGATACAAACCTTGAGTCATCATAACCACCTACGCTTCTCAGCATCCTGCGGACAAAACTCCCCTTTATGAGTCTGCCCACGCGATGAAGAGGACTAAGCCTTCCAAACGGGCAGGTCTTCGGCTTGAATTCCACGCCATCCGCCCCACAGCGATGACACATTTGTCCATCCCATGTCCTGCAACGACTTCGCCGCTAATGCACTCCGGTATCCACCGCCGCAATACAAGACAACACGAGCATCATCACTGATGTCCTGCTTCTCAATATCCCGCTCAAGTACACCTTTCCCAATGTGAACCGCACCCTCCAAGTGGCCAGCTTCGAATTCATGACGCTCCCGGACATCAATGACCAGAAGCGGCTGACCATCGGACAGCATGTGCTTCAATTCTTCAGCATTGCATTCAGGAATTGCCTCTCTGGCCGATTCCACGATGGCTAAAAATCGGGGAGCATGTTGTTTCGCCATGCCCTTCCCAGAAGGGTTAGCCTCTTGAGCATCCCGCTCCAGCCCAAGACATGGCTGGCCAAATCACCGGATTGGCGGCCGTCATGGACGCTCTGAACAATGGCGTCGCTATCGACAGGGTCTTGGTTGACCGTGAACATGATACTGCGGAACTGCGAGCCTTGTGTGAAACCTTGGACGTGCCGCTTGAAGAAGGTTCAACCAACGACCTTTGGAGAATGTCAGCAGATGGAACTCAAATCGCCCTCGCGTTGACGGGCCGGCCCCAGCACAAGACGCTGGAAGAAGTCATGAGTGCAGGCGGGTGTGTTTGGCTCTTTGACGGCGTTGAGTATTCAACAAACCTTGGATTCACCATCAGAACCGCAGAAGTTTCTGGGGCAGATGCTGTACTGCTTAATGTT
Organism: Candidatus Poseidonia sp.; assembly: GCA_029250625.1. Classification (GTDB taxonomy): domain Archaea; phylum Thermoplasmatota; class Poseidoniia; order Poseidoniales; family Poseidoniaceae; genus Poseidonia. The sequence goes on from JAQXEX010000100.1 coordinate 17,154, forward strand.
GTCAAAACCCATGAGGAACGTCGGACCATCCGCCGTGCAAGCATGCGAGCCGACCGATTTATCCCCGTCATATACACCACGACCGAAGAGTTGCTTGTCAGTGCAAAAGAGAACGGTTTTCGAATCGTTGCTGCCGAAGATGTCGGAACACACGGGCCGTGGGACGAGGATTTGACCGGAAATGTGCTTCTGGTCGTGGGTGCAGAACGGCATGGTGTAAGTCAAGCGGTGTTGGATGCAAGTGATGCTGTGGTCAAACTTCCCATGGACGGATTTGTACCTTCCTACAATCTTCAAGTTGCAGTCAGTGTTTTAGCGGTTGAAGCCCTCCATCAGCGCCAATGTCGGAGAAACTGAATTAAAGCAAAGGCGCTTCGGAAGGCTATGGGATTCTTCGCAACCATTGGACGCGGCTGGCAAATGAGTAAACTGAGTATGAGTGTGGTCAAGAAAGACCCTGAACTCATGGTGTACATGATTATCGCAGGTGTGATGAGCTTGGCCTCATTTGTTGCGATTGCCATTCCATCGATTTTAGAGATGTCTTGGGCCATAGACTCAGAAGGCGCAGCAACCCCTGCTTATCTTGGATTTACATTTGCTGGTTACATGATTGTGAGCATCGTCGTCGTGTTTTGGAATTGTGCTATTGTCGCCAATGCCAATATTCGTCTTTCGGGCGGAGACCCATCGTTTTCTGATGGAATCCGTGCTGCAATAAGCCGACTTCCCATCATCATTCTGTGGGGGATTATCGCTGGAACCGTTGGGCTTCTGCTCAAGATGCTGGAAGGAGCCGCTCGAAGCAGTGATAATGATGCTATGAAAGTCCTTGCAACCATCATCCACCTCATCGGTGGCCTCGCTTGGTTCGTGATGACCTTCTTCATGCTCCCCTACATGATTATCGAGGGCAAGAGCGTCGGTGAAAGCCTAAGTTCAAGCAAGAACATGTTCTTCAAGACATGGGGAGAGCAAATCACCTCCGGACTTGGAATCGGCTTGATTGCTTTTTTGATTGGAATCCCAATCGTCATCATCACCATCGCATTGGTGCTTGCAGTGGGCCCTGTTGGCCTGATTTTCGGAGCCATCGGTATCGCTCTGTTGATCGCCGCAGTCAATGCAGCAGAACAAGTTGCAGTCGTCGCCCTTTACCACTACGGAACGACTGGACAAATGCCTCAAATCTACCAAGACGCAGGCATGATGACCTACACCTTTGGAAACGCTGCTACCGTTTGAGTTGAACACTCAAGGGTCCAATCCTTCGTCCCGACGAAGTTGAAGCTGACGTTGACATTCAAGGCGTACACCCTTGTATTGTGACTCCATTCCTTGGAGGAGTACCTCCTCTGTTCGGGGATGACGTTTGAACGATGCGATCCAGAGGTAAGCCCTCCTGGAAACGAAACGTAATTCATGGTTGGTTTGACTTTCAATAAGGCGAAACGCTCGGTCGGTTCCAACGTTTGCAAGATGGGGCATCAGGGCTGTTCTTACGCCCCCTGACGATGTGTTGAACAGGCACTCCCATAGCCTGAAATGGTCAAAGGAAGGGTTCTGAATCGTAGCGTTCAATACTCCATGATTCAGTCTGCTTCGACCGAATTGAAGTTGCTCAAATGCAAAGGCCTCAAACCACGGGCCGTACGTTTGCACCTCCAAGAGAAACGCAGGAAGCTGATGGGAGCCGAGTTGGCTGAGAATGGTTTGGACCCGCTCATCCATGTCGCGATAATTTGACAGCCAAGCAAGCAACACGGATTTGAATTCAATTTGCTCGGATTCTTCGTAAATCTGCTGGCAGCGGTCCAGCAATCGTTCCCGTGAATCAGGATACTCCATCAATCGGAAAATAACCTCCCAAAATGACGGTTCACTGTCTGGTTGAAGCAAGGGAAGCCATACCTCCCATGCCTCTTTTTCATCAGCGGGTTGGAACTGTTGGACTGCAAAAATAACGATGTCTTCGTTCGGGTGAACCATGAATTTCCGGAGATGTTTTTTGGTACCGTCTTGGTCAAGAAAGAGCAGCGACTCCAAGGCCCAAAGAACATCCCTGTTGGTGGCGACGGATGCTGAGAGGATGCGCTCTGCATGGAACTGTGTGCAGTTCGGATGCTGGTGTCTGTCCAAAAGGTCGCGACAATGCATCCACCGTTGGTCGTCCGTGTGAGTGAAAAATTCAATCGCTGTCTCGTCGCCTATAACCTCATCTTGAAACAGATTTTGGAGGCGGGCCCGTTCGGGGTTGTGGCCCATGGCATCGAACCTTCCTCCGGGGAAGGCTTTGGGATAGAGGGCTTTTCCAAGGGTCCGAGGAAGTTGGTCCAGCGGTGGGTGTTCGAGGCAGAACAATTGCAAAAGAGAGGCAACCATATCCGTGTGGAGGAGGCTTGAACGCTCTGGTCCAGTGATTCCTCGGGAAGGGACGACGCACACCGATTTGCCGTTGACCATCACCGGAAGATGATGATGTGAAAAGCCAGTTTGACCGTCGCCGAAGTCTTGTTTCGCAGCAAGAACAGGAAAAATCGTGACCAGTTCCCCATTGACCTGCCGTTCTACAGCAACGTGTTTTGAGATCTTCCTGGGTTTCCAAAAAGGACTTGCTTCGGTAATGGTATTGCACCATTCAAGCGCTCGCTCAACTGCGTATATGCGCTCTTCAGGCACGTCTTGGGATACATGAAGAGAACCAAACGGCGTGACCAGGCCCATGCTCACATAACCGGACAACCGGATATAAAGAAACGAAGAAATGAATTTAACAGCGTTCAGGATGAACCTTGGTCCGCTGCGAATCAAACCATCAAGAACGAGGCCAGTAGGATGTGCATCACCCCCTCTTGTTTTAGGGGAGAGGGCGGACCGAACGGTGTTCTGGATGGGCATACTTGTCGTGTACTACCGTCCAATTGGAGAATAAAACGATGGATACATTCGAATCACTCGGTCTTTCAAAGGACTTGCTAAGAGCCGTGGAAAAAGAAGGATACACGACTCCGACACCGGTCCAAGAGCAAGCGATACCCCCTCTACTCGATGGAAAGGATGTGCTCGGTGTTGCTCAAACAGGAACCGGAAAAACCGCAGCCTTCGCTCTCCCTGTCTTGCAGGTGATGAGTCGTTCACGGCCACAAGGGAAGCGGTACATTCGCGCCCTCGTCCTTTCTCCTACTCGAGAACTTGCAGCTCAAATTGATGAGCGCTTCTCTGCTTACAGTGAGCATTTGGACATCCGCCACAAGGTCATTTTCGGCGGCGTGAAACAAAATCCACAAGTACGCGCCCTACAGAAAGGACTGGACATCTTGGTTGCAACACC
>JAQXEX010000101.1 GCA_029250625.1 Candidatus Poseidonia sp.
AATGAGAAGGTAATTCAAAGGGTCATTGTATTGGGAAATAAATCGCATGAAAGCGGAAGTTTTCTCAGGTTCCGCTAATTTATTAAAACCATATTTTTGTTGCCGTTTGGTGACATCGCTTGGGCGAATACCTTCCGTGGACGAGTCCAAGACTGTAACACAATCATCAACGGCTAATGTGTGCCACTTTTCATCCTGCATAATAAACACCCACACAAGAATGAGGAAACCAAAGGTCAGCCTCATCTGCGATTCACCGAGCAAATGCTCGCTTAATATGTTGGTGTAGAAAACCCCTGCGTTGTGGGGGGCAGAATATACTTACCCACACCCTCTGGGATGACCATGGCCGCAGGACATGAACCCTATATTTCTGCGAATGAAAACCCGAAAGAATTGACGCTGCGCGTTATTCTCGTGGGAATCGTTCTTGGGGTATTAATGACCGCAGCCAATGCATACCTCGGTCTCTACGCCGGTATGACCGTATCTGCGAGTATCCCTGCAGCTGTCATGTCGATGATTATCCTACGCACGATGTTCAAAGACGTATCGATTCTTGAGAACAATGCTGTCCAAACCATGGCATCTGCTGGTGAATCTTTGGCTGCTGGTGTAATTTTTACCGTTCCTGCTCTGCTTGTGATGAACCTATGGACCTCAATCCAATGGATGGAGACACTGATTATCGCTACTTTGGGTGGACTCCTTGGCACCATGTTCACCATTGCCCTTCGGCGCCTCTTTATTGTTGAAGAAGCTCTTCCATACCCTGAAGGAGTTGCATGCAGAGAAGTTCTCGTCGCAGGAGAAGAAGGTGGAGATGGAGCCCTAGCGATCCTCTACGCCCTTGGAATTGGTGGAATTTACGGCCTCATGGTCAAAGGATTCCAAGTCACTCACCACACGGTCGAAGGAGCATTTAACTTTCTCACAACACGTATGTACGCAGGTATGGATTTGTCAATAGCGCTCTTGTCCGTTGGATTCATCGTAGGTATACGGATTGCATCATTCATCTTTTTTGGTGGCGTTCTGGGTTTTGGCATTCTTGTTCCAATGTACGGTTTAATCTACGGTTGGCCTGAAACAGATAGCTTGGTGGACGGTTTTTACGCCATATGGTCGACTCAGATACGGTATGTAGGGGTTGGCGCCATGGTGGTTGGAGGTGTTTACACGCTCTGGTCAATGAGAAAAACCATCATCACTGGCTTGTCAAAAGCATTCGTAAAATCGGATGATGACATCGGTGAACTACCGAGAACAGAGCAAGATTTGCCCATGCGCTATGTATTCCTGACGTGTGGGGTCCTCATTGTGCTCACATTCCTGTTTTATTGGTGGTCCACTCAATCGTTCGTTCTCGCCCTAGCAGGAGCGCTTTTCTTGGCGTTTGTAGCGTTCTTCTTTGCAGCAGTGGCTGGTTACATTGCTGGTGTTGTTGGCTCTTCTAACTCACCCGTCTCTGGAATGACCATCGCCACTCTGTTGTTTACAGTGGGCCTCGTTTGGGTTGTTGGGGACCTTATGCTCAACATGGAAACACAAGATTTGATGATGGCCACATTGTTAATCGCCGCCATTGTTGCAACCAGCGCAGCCATTGCTGGTGACGTGATGCAGGACCTCAAAACAGGCCACATGCTTGGGGCGACTCCTCGGCGTCAACAAATTGCTGAAATCATCGGTGTACTTACCGGTGCTATCGTGATTGGGCCTGTTTTGTCACTCTTGCACGAGGCCTTTCGAATCTCACAAACCGCTTGTCAGTTGAATCCTTTACCGAGCGACCCCACGTGTTCAAACGCCTTGTTTGCTCCTCAGGCAGAATTGATTGGAGCCATCGTACAAGGTGCATTTGGTGGAGACCTAAACATCCAGATGGTCATGCTTGGAGCAGCCATTGCAGTCGCTCTCATCATGCTGAAAATGCCGGTCATGAGTGTTGCCATTGGAATCTATTTGCCGCTCGGACTTTCAGTCCCCATCATGGCGGGTGGAATCATCTCACACTTTTTGCTCAAGAGCGCTCACCTACGGGTTGATGGGATACTTCATGATGAACCCTCACCTCAAGCGCAAAAAGCTGCTAAAGAAGTTGAAAGTCGTGGTGTTTTGATTGGAGCTGGATTCATCGCTGGCGAATCCATTATGGGCGTATTTATTGCGGTGTTGATTGTCGCAAAAATCAATCTACCGGAAATATTTGGCGTCGGCACACTCAACAATATGTTCTCATTGGCCTTCTTTGCTTGGTTCGTTGGCGTCTTTATTTGGCTGGCCACTCGGGCCCTTCCAAAGGGTGGTTCCCTTCTTGGAGATGTCGTTGTCATCCTTGCTGAAACCATAGGAAATTTGCTTCATTCCCTCAAACCTAAACAACGTTGAACGGGCCAATTTCATCAGCCTCTTTGGACACAAGGATGAAAGGCCATCCACGCTCGCAAACTGTTGTTGGTGGAACCATGACGACGGCTGATGAATTGAGAGAAGTTGCACGGAAATGTCGAGTACACATCGTGGACATGGTGTACAGAGCACAGGCAGGGCATCCAGGTGGGTCACTCTCTGAAATTGATCTGATGACCGCACTCTACAAGACACAACTCAATGTTCGTCCAAGCGAACCAAAGTGGGAGGACCGCGACCGTTTCATTCTATCAAAAGGGCACGCCTCTCCAGGCATGTATGCCATTCTCGCAGAAATGGGATTCATTACCGTAAAGGATTTGGAATCTTATCGTGTACTCGGAGGAATATGCCAGGGTCACGTTGACATGAAGTGGTGCCCCGGTGTTGATTTCTCTGCTGGCTCACTTGGAATGGGCCTTTCCTTTGGAATGGGTACTGCCCTCGCCGCCCGATTGGATGGAAGCAACCGACAAACGTACGTCATGCTCGGTGATGGAGAAATCCAAGAAGGAAGCGTCTGGGAAGCAGCCATGGCCTCCGCTCATCATGAACTTGGTAATCTGAACGTAATCCTTGACCGAAACAGAATCCAAAACGATGATTTTTGTGAAACTCAAATGCGTATGTTTGACATTCCTGCCAAGTGGCGGGCCTTTGGCTGGAACGTTATGGAAATTGACGGTCACGATATGGAAGAAATTGTTGAAGGTTTAGAGTTCCTTGCTCAATCCAACGACGGACCCTCTATTCTCATCGCTCAAACCGTAAAAGGAAAAGGAATTTCTTACATGGAAGATAATCCTTCATTCCATGGTGCAGCGCCCAATGAAGAGCAATATGCACTGGCCATGAAAGAATTGGGGGTGTCAGCATGACCAAGATGGAAGCAACACGTGATGGATACGGCCAAGCGTTGCTTGAACTCGCAGAGAATGACAAAATCGTAGTTCTCGAGGCGGATTTGGGTAAATCCACCAAATCCCTCCACTTCAGAAAGGCCCATCCTGAACGAACGGTTTCTTGCGGTATTGGTGAGCAAAACATGCTGCTTGTTGCTGCTGGCATGGCTGCGAGTGGTTACATTCCATTCGCATCGACCTTTGCAATATTTACGGAACGAGCTTTTGAGCAGATGCGAAACGGTGTTGCTCGACCGAACCTACCGGTTCACCTCTGTGGTTCACACGGCGGCACGCATACAGGAACCGACGGTTCATCTGCCCAATCCATTGAAGACCTTGCAATTTACAGAACCTTACCTAACGTAACTGTGATCCACCCAAGCGACAGCGTAAGTACTCGTATATTGACCAAGCAACTCGCAGACTCAACCTCCCCATCCTACATGCGGACTGCACGCAACAAGACTCCAGTTTTGTACGCTGATGCAGGAGATGATGTCATCCAAATCGGTAAAGGTATTGAACTCAAAGATGGAAAAGATGTAGCCATCATCGCATGTGGCGTATTGGTCGCTGAAGCTCTCAAAGCAGCAGATGTGTTGGCTGAAAAGGGAATCAGTGCCACAGTAGTTGATATGCATACGATCAAACCAATCGATTCAGCCCTCATCGATGTCGTCGCAGAGCGATGTGGAGCACTTGTAACTGCTGAAGACCATTCGATCATTGGTGGTTTGGGCGGTGCTGTTGCTGAACACCTTTCGACCACCAACGGAACACCACTTGAACGGGTCGGTGTAAAAGACCGATTCGGTGAATCCGGACAAGCTGATGAGATGCTTGAATTGATGGGACTCAATGCTGCACACATTGTCCAGGCTGCTGAGAAGTCAATTTCGCGTAAGTGAACGTGCTGAACAACCATTAGGCGGCTCCCCCAGTCCACCTCATGGGAGACAGAGATTCGCTATCGAATGTCATGGACGTTATTGACCAATTCACGCGTGAGCGAGATTGGGAGCAATTTCACAGTGTTAAAAATTTGATGAGTTCGATTCTCATTGAAGCGGGAGAATTATCTGAGACGGTTCAATGGTCAAATCCCACAACCGCTGAGGTCATTGAGAACCATCAATTGCATGGAGAGATTCAGGATGAAATCGCTGACGTGATGGTCTACTGCCTCCGATTATGTTCTGTCTTGGGTATTGAACCGGTGCAAGCGATGACCGAAAAGATTGCTAAAAATCGGGCGAAATATCCAATTGAACAATCCAAAGGAAGTTCGGCAAAATATACATCGTACGAGAACTGACAGTGAATTGGCCTACCAATAGTTGAAAGAGTGCCTTCCGTGTCTTAGGGTTATGGAGTTCTTTTTGGACACAGCCGACGTAGATGAAATTCGTGAAATCGCCGCATGGGGAATACTGGACGGTGTGACAACCAACCCTTCACTGATCAAAAAATCTGGCCGCGACTTCAAAGAAGTCGTTGCCGAAATCGCATCGATCTGCGACGGCCCCATCTCGGCAGAGGTTACTGCAATGGATACTGCGGGGATGATTGAACAAGGACTTGCTTTGAAAGCAGAGTTGCCTGAAAATGTCATTATCAAAATTCCATGCACGCCTGAGGGCCTTGCTGCAACAAAGGTCTTGTCGGATGAAGGCATCAAAACAAACGTTACGCTCATATTTTCAGCCTCGCAAGCATTGATGGCTGCTAAGGCAGGGGCAACATATGTTTCTCCGTTTATCGGGCGAATTGATGATACAGGCCATGATGGAATGGAACTCATTGCTGAAATCATGAACACCTGGGCAAACTACGACATTGACACCAAAGTGTTGGCCGCATCAATTCGTCATCCAACCCATGTGTTGCAATGCATCCAACTTGGTGCTCACACTGCAACCATGCCAGCAAAGACATTCCGTCAATTGATGTCACATCCACTTACAGACAAAGGACTTGAAGGGTTCATGCGGGATTGGGCCGAAGTCGAAGCCGCTGGAAACGCTTGAGCCTCATAGAGGTTCAATCGACCATGTCCGTACATCAACACCTTCGGAAAGATGTACATGGTCGGGTTGGAGAGGTTGGTCAATACCCAAATCATATGATTCGGTCAATGAATTGTGTTCTATCGCTGCATCTCCCGAACGAAAAACCCAAGGATTGTGCTGAGTATAGGCACGATGGAGAATTCCTTTATGGACGGTGTACAAGCAATATCGCTCAAAGAGGAAATATTCCAGCGTTCCAGGCTTAGCAGTGGAATGTTCGCCAAATGCCTTACATGAACCTTTCAACATGACTCCATCGGATTGCCGCCTTGAAGACCAAGTGTAGGTGTCATGGGTCGTTGTAAGTGAGCATTTAGCGTACCTGTAAGGAAGTCCGTACGAACGCGGTGCGTGAAAGCACGTGATTCGGCTTTGTGCATCTAACGTAAGGAAAAAAACACCGGGTTTACCATCACGTGTGACGTAAGTCCTGATGTTGAACTCTGGGAAATTCGATACGCCTGGGACTGATAAAAACCAACGTGGGCGAACATGCATCATCTCGAAAGGAATGGTTCCAACGTACGCCTTCCCTTCAAACAGATCCAACTCAAGATCGTCAGGAAGGTGAGGGAGGAGTAATTCAGGATTGACTTCCCAGTGCATGAAAGAAAGGTGCTCCCACGATTGGGACAAGGTATACTTTCGAACGGGCATGGGAAATGGGAGGTGGTCCTCCCGGAAATCATGCGCCATGATGCAAGCACACATTGCTGTCAATTGAAACTAACCGTTGCTGTTATCGCGATTGATGGTGAACAATCAAGTCCAGCCAAGCAGGGACGTTTGAGTGAAGAAAGATTGGTTGAATCTCAGCGGCTGGCCAAGGTCAAGTTCTTCCACATTTCTTCGGGGACTTCCATGGCCAATCGTAGGCCGCCCATTGCGCCCAAACGGACAGGGTCGTCGACAACGTGAACGTTGACGTCGCCCATATCGGAGAGGCGGCGTTCAATGAGTGCACCCAATCCACGGATAGAGGATCCGCCACCAGCGAGAACCATGTTCTTACGGAACTCGTCGTGGTACTCAGGGTTGGATTCAGCAATCAGAACCTTTACGTTTTCAACGATGGGGTCAACAATGGATTCACAAGCGCGTTGAATGCAATCGGTAATGTCCAATGTCATGGCTTTTCCATCAATGGAGAAGTCGACCAATACAGGCTCTTCAGGAGCTCCTGTTGAAACGAAGGAGTGCTGTTCCTTCCATCGTCGAGCCATGTCCTTGGTGATTTGAGCACCGTTGTACTTGGATTGAACTTCCTTGATAATTTGGTTGTCCACGTAGTCTCCTGCGTATCCAGTATGCATTTGGTCGCCGGGGCCGGGGATGGTTCCGTAAACACGGCATAGGTCAGTAGTACCGGCACCGATGTCAATTACGAGTGTGTGGTTGATCATGTCAAGGGCATATGCAACTGCAAAGGGTTCGGAGATGATCATTGCAGAGTTGACAGAGCCTGCAGCAGCATCAAAAATTGCAGTCTTGTCGACGTGACTTGCTTCAGCAGGTGCACCGATAACGGCGACAACTCGGTCGTATTCTTCCGGATCTGAAAGTCCGATAAGGTGAGTAATGAAGTGAGCAATGAATTCTCGGTCTTCAGGAGTATCCTTAATGACACCAAGTTCCAATGGACGGAAAAGGTTCAATGCAAGTCGGTTTTTGAGAGCTTCTTCACCAAAAAGAACATCTCGCTTCAAAAAGTTACGAGCAATCGGGTCTTTTGGAGTACCAATAACGGTCAACTCCTCAACTTCATGACTGTCCGAGGATACCATCACGGAGCGGAAGGTTCCCAAATCAATTCCAATATACAATACATCTTTCGCCATAGGCTCACTGACTCATCCATAACGGTGGAGTTTATGAAGAGTCCCACCGTTAAAATAGAGATTGCATGGCCAAGCACTGCAAAATGTCTACAAAATAGGACCTATAGAGCGAGGGGCACATCGTTGTTTATTTCTCAACACCATGCTTCACAAGCCTGGCAATACCATGCAGCGTATTCCTCGTACAAATTCGCCATGCCTCCGCAGGTTGTGCATTCTTTGACAACATTATTTCCACAGATATCCATGACCATTTGGACGTGATACATGTCGTCAATATTCAATTGTTCACGCATGGCCCATAGCAATTGGTCTTCACTGGGTGAGATGATTCCATCTTCCAAAACCAGTTCCACAACGGTTCTGTAATCCTGAAGTGTCACAGGGTCTCGAGCATCCAAGACCACTCCGCCCTTTTCTGCGATAATGTCTGTGCCTCCAGGGTCATCAACAAAGAGGACAAAAGATGCTCGCTTGAGAGAATCGTCTCGCAGTTCAAATCCAATGCGGTTTCCAGAAATATTAGCGTAAACCAATTTTGAAGACCGATTGATTACGTTAGCAATTGAACGAGCCGTTGCCTCTGCGTTTGGACCGCGCTTCCATCCGGTCGGACTTCGCTCGTTGTAGGCGTAAAATTCAGTTCCAATCCCGGGGTATTCCAAACGAATTTCTTCCCCTCCATCAAAACCATTGTCGACCAGGGTGATTGAACCAACTTCTGTTGAAACAATGTTATCGTCGTCATCAAAACTGATCATGAGCGGTTTTCGCTCTTCCGCAGCTGCATTGAAATGACCTTGCATCCCGGACATCCACTTGTCTTCAAGACGTTTGAGAGACTGTTCTTGCTCTCCTGTTAATTCCTCTTTGACGCCGAGGACATCTGCAAGTTCTCCAGATTGCATGTCTTTGCGAAATTGACGTATGAGTTCTTCATCTCGTTTGTAGGAAGGCGGCTCTATTGCTTGTTTTTCTTCTACGTAATTGGGGTCGGCCCATTCGTGACTGCAAGAGCCACATTGAAGGTAGCCTTTCATGGTTGAATCTTGAGCATTTCCGCCACACCGTGGGCAATCTCCCTCCTCGTTGTAGCCTAGGTTATCTACAGCCTCATTCCTTCCTTTTCGCAATCCGCCGAAACCAGCCATGAGGCTTGGTAAACCTCCCTTTGTATGAAGGCTTTGCTTCATTCAAATGATACGACCACGAAGACCGTATCGAATCATTCCTTCTTGGGCATAGATACGTCGAACAACCAACTCCACTGATTCACCGATCGTGACTTCATTTTCTTCATCATCAACCATCAAAAATACCCCTTTGGGGCCGTCTTTAAGGTCCAGAAATACAGTAGTTAACCCACCAAGCAATGGTGCTCTTAGGGAAAATTCCGATGGTGCCCCTGCTGCAGACAGTTTTGTCCAACTGGCCACGGTTCCAAGAGGTTTGAGAGAAATTCTCCCATCTTCTCGGTTGCCGTCTTGGCTTAATTGTCGGGGGGGCCAAACCAAAAGTTCTCCAAATTGTTGCCCGGATAGAGCCATGCGAGCAACTCCGCCTTCGTTATACTGCGCACTGGACACATATGCGCCTTGACTGACGTGGCCATCGAGAAGTTCCTTTTCCCAGGCACGTGTAACGGCCGCATGGAATTCAAGGTCAACCTCAAGTCGAGTCTCCAACACAGGAAGTTCAATCGAGGTATCCCGTTGAACAAGAACAACCGTCGCATCGTCGCCAATGAGCAGGTCCCACTTGCACGAATCATAGGTTTGTTCATCGGCCATAGCAACACCTGTGGCCATGGTGAAAATCGGACCGTTAACACCTTCAGCCAACGAGACACAATCCACTGAGGCATCGTATGACAGCCGGTGTTGAAGGGCTGCTATCGCCAGTGTGGTATGGTCACTATCAGCACCAAATACACGTGAACCGTCACTGGTAAATGGTGACTGAATCAAGGTGTAAGTCTCATCCCATGCGAGGAGATATCCCTTCCAAACATCAGTTCCAGACTTCATTCCCGATCCCTCCCCAAAACATGGACAGCGCAGGTCGCTCCTGAACCACCAACATTGTGTGTTAAGGCGGTTTCAGCGTCTCGGACTTGACGCCCGTTAGCAACTTCTCCCCGTAGCTGCTTGAAGACTTCTACAACTTGCCCTGTTCCTGTTGCACCGAGTGGATGGCCCTTTGATTTCAGTCCACCGCTTGAATTGATGGTAACATCACCTTGATTCAGCACACCGCGGCCATCTCTTGCAAACGTTCCACCTTCACCTCTTTGGGCAAATCCAAGGTCTTCTGTCGCCATCAATTCGGCGATTGTAAAGCAGTCATGAACCTCGGCAAGGTCAATGTCTCTTGGAGTGAGACCGCTTTGTTGATATGCCCGTTTTGATGCTTCTGCTGTGGCTTTTAGTTGAGTGATTGAGGGTCGGTCGTGTAGAGCAAGACGGTCCGAAGCAGCACCTGAACCTCGGATCCAGACAGGCGTGTCTGTGAATTGTTGAACCACATGGTCTGCAGCCAATATCACGCAAGAAGCGCCGTCTGAGGTTGGGCAACAATCGTACAACGTTAACGGGTCAGCGACCATAAATCCGCCAGCTGCTTTCTCAAACGAGACCTGCTTTTGGATGTGCGCAAGAGGGTTCATGGCTCCATGAGCGTGATTTTTGACACTGATGTGAACTAAATCGTCATGATTGGAATTGAATTCGTGGAAATGACGGCGAGCCATCAACGCATAGGTTCCTGGGAAGGTAAGGCCAGCAAGTCGCTCCCATTCAGTATCTCCCGAGACTCCGAGCCAAAATCGCTTTCGTTCCGGGGTTAAGTCATTCATTTTTTCGATACCACCTGCGACAACGACATCAGCCTGTCCTGATTTAATCGCCATCCATGCATCACGGAATGCAAACCCAGACGAGGCGCAGGCATTTTCAACACGGCGAACGGGTACACCATCCATAGCTGAGTGCTCGGTCAGTAGAGCGGCCGTATTTCCTAATTGGGAACCCCCAAATGCGATGCTTCCGATGAAGGCTTCATCAATTTGAGAAGGTGAAAAATCTCCATCTACACTTTCAAAGGCGCTCAATGCAGCCTCAGCCCACATTCCCTTGAGTCCAAGAGAATGATTTCCGTATTTTGTCTGACCGGCACCGACTACCGCAACATCAACCATAAACAGGGGGAAAGGGTGGCGGCATTTCATACACTCGCTGCAAGTTCACGGGAATTCTAACATCTTCATTTGTGTTGGTTCCTTGCCCGCAGGGTTCATGAACAGGTCTCGCCCGCATACACATTATGCTACGCCAATGCCGAAGCCATGGACACTTCTCCGGAACCAACTGCCCCGTCTGTAACGAAGAAGGAAAATTCATCATGAGTGATAAGGAATCCAATTCCCTGGGGCGAATTTTGGCTCTCGTTTTGCGCCACGCTCCAGAAAAATTCAACGTTGAAATGGACATCAACGGATGGGTGAACGCTCGAGAACTTTCCGAAGCAATTGGTAAGCAACGTCGCCATTACCATTGGTTGCGAGCATGGCATTTTGAGGCCATTTCAAACGCTGACGACAAAGGCCGCTACCAAGTTGAAAACGGTATGATTCGTGCAACCTATGCCCACTCGATTGAAATTGACCTTGACCTTCCTACGGATGACATCCCTGAGGGACTTTATTTCCCATGTTCTCCTGATGATATCGCGACCTTGCTTGAATTCGGCCTAACTGCAGGAGACCGCAAGAACGTCCACCTTTCACGCACCATTCCCAACGCAATGGAAGCAGGACACGTTCACATCCATCGCCCAGCGATTCTTGAAGTCGATACATCCCGAGCCATTGCAGATGGACACACAATTTATCGGGCTGGAAAAACAGTATTCCTCACCGATGAAGTTCCAGGAGAGTACCTTTACCAAGTCGAGCCTGATGACCCAGTGCTGCTCGAGATTGTTGCTCAATGGGAGCAAGAAGAAGCAGAAGAAGAGTGAATCACTTCTTTTCTTGTCCGCAGGCCGGGCAGAAATCAAGGTCATTTTCAAGAACCGTATTGCAGGAACTGCAGTGTGAATGTCCCGTCATTAATGCCTCTACCTTGAAGGGCGCCGGTGTCTTTTGTTCCAAGGCTTCTTTCTCGACAAGAAGAATCGGATCGATGCCGTGACGTTGCAGTTCAGCAACTCTGTTTTTGTAGATAATCGCTTCTTGAAGAGCCGATTCTAACTGCCATAATCGATTTTCTCGCTCTTCACCATCTGGAATCGTGCGGGCCTCTTCAATGCAGACCTGCAGGTGTCGCATGAATTCGTCAACATTAGGTTCGTCCGCCATATCCTTGGCTCGTCTGCCTTGCCTCATGAATGCTTGGAATCATCCACTGACAAGCGGTACGCTCATGGCGCAAGGAATGTACCACCGACTATGCGAGAGCGTGTGGTCATCAAGTGGGGCGGTGGCCTGATCACGAAGAAAGACGTTCTCAAAGAACCTCAACTGGACGTAATTGGAAGTTTGGCTGACCAAATCCTTGAATGCAATCGAGGCGGCATTGATGTCATTCTCGTCCATGGAGCGGGTTCATTTGGCCATCTAAAGGCCAAAACATACCGCCTCGCAGAGGGACGAGTCGACTCCAGCGAAGCAAATTTGCTGGGACCGTTGACTCAAGATGAGGCCATCGAGGAGGTTCGCAACGATATGATGGAACTTAACCGGCACATCATGGATGCATTGACCGTGAGAGATATCTCAGCCGTCTCTCTCCCACCGCATCAATGGGCAACTGATACTGGAACTGCATTCAAAGGGTCTCTAGAACACTTCATACAGGCTCCAAAAGGAATTACAGTCGTCACATTTGGTGATGTTGTTTCATGCCAGGATTCGAGAGAATTTGGAATTCTTTCAGGAGATGGCCTCGTTGCAAGACTTGCCGTTGAAGTACCGCATGTTTCACGTCTCGTGTTTGCGATAGGCGGTGTCGATGGAGTGCTGGCAGTCCCACCGGTAAATGCCGGTCCAGATGACCTCATTGAGATTCTTACTCCGGAACATGTATTTGATGGCGAACATGAATCTGCAATTGATGTAACCGGGGGAATAGGACTCAAAGTTGACCGAGGGTTCTATGTTGCATCACATGGCATTGATGTCATCATGGTCAACGGAGGTCACCCGTCTCGTGTTTTACGTGCTTGCAAAGGCAGTGAGGTGAGAGGCACTAAACTTTCCGTCCCCTCCTCTGATTTCAAACAACGGTAGAGAACTCTTCATGTAGCGACCGCGCTCACCATGGATGAGGACTGCGAATGACTGGCTACGGTATTGATGATGTCCCTACGCTCGCCTTGAATGAAACTCAACGTGGAAACTTGGTTTCAGAAGATGATACACAAGCCATATTGATGGCTGAGGCAGTGATTCAAGTCTCCGAAAACGACCAGGTCATAGGGCCTATTTCCAAGTTGGATTCTCATTCAGGTGCAGGTGAGTATCATCGAGCATTCAGTGTTCTCCTGTTCAATTCAAACAACGAACTCCTGCTACAACGTCGGTCAATGGACAAAGTGACCTTCCCTGGTGTTTGGGCCAATTCATGCTGCTCTCATCCACTCCACAGCGAAGGCGAGCTTGATGAAACCAACGCTATGGGCGTCAAAAGGGCAGCAGTACGTAAACTGGAACAGGAACTGGGCATCTCTCCAGACTCAATTTCAATTGAAGATTTTGTTTTCATGACAAAGATGAGGTATTCCTCACGAATGAATCAGGACTGGATTGAACGTGAGGTGGACCACATCTTGGTGATACAGGCTGATGTTGAGGTCAATCATAATCCAAACGAAGTATCTGAAGTGATGTGGGTTAATCAAGACCAATTGGAAATGATGCTCCTTGAAGAACGTGAAGCAGAGGGAGCAGTCGCTCCTTGGTTCCGGTGCATAGCCGCCAGAGTCATGAATCCAAATTGGTGGAATGCGATTGGAAATGTATCAGACCTAGAAGCACTGAGCGACGACCTCATTCACGACATGGGTGATGTAAGTCACATGCTTCCAAATGCTATTGGAGCAGATCTAATCACTTCGATAAAAGAAGTGAAACCACTTGTTGAACAGCGAATTGAATCCAGTTTGAGAGCATCTCGTCACCCTCGACTTGCCAATGCGATGATGCATCTCATCGAAGGGGGCGGAAAGCGAATGCGAGCCACGCTGCCCTGGTTGGTTGCCAAAGCCGTAGGAGATACACATTCGGGGCTTCTTGACATAGGTGCAGCCATCGAAACGGTCCATAATTTCACTCTTGTACACGACGATATCATGGACGATGATGAAGTCCGACGTGGGCGCAATGCCGTACACATTGAGTATGATATGCCGACTGCAATCAACGCAGGTGATGCAATGCTTGCTATCGCCTTTGAGCGATTGGTACAAGCTGAAAATTTGGAACCTGGCGATGTTGCCCCTCTGGTGAGGCGAATCGCATGGATGGTCCGACGGGTCAGTGAAGGGCAACAGCTTGACATTGAATTTGAAGAGCGGCTCAATGTTTCAGAAGAGGATTATTTGGAAATGATCGAAGGGAAAACCGCTGTGATGTTCCTTACATGTGCAGAAATTGGTGCTCGCGTATCTGGTGCTGATGATGAAGTGATTCAACTGATGGCTCAGTGGGGATTGGCGGTTGGTTTGTGTTTCCAATTGATGGATGATTTGATCGATGTCCTATCCGATTCGGCAACATTAGGGAAACCTGCAGGCTCGGATGTAGCTCAAGGTAAGCGCACACTGATGGTGATTCATGCTCTTCAACAGCCTGACTCAAAGGCAAAAGAAGTTCTACTGAACGTCCTGGGCAAGGGCGAAGATGTTGCTCCTGAAGATTTGCAGGCTGGACTTGACGCACTCGAGGAACTGGGATCAATTGCCTATGCACGAGAAAAGGCGGTTGCCTACCATGCAGAAGCCCATGAGTGCCTTGACAGATTGGGCGATGGCCCAGCCATGGTTGCCCTGAGGGAACTTACTGATTTCCAACTTGCTCGGATCCATTGAGCACAGCAACGCACTGTCCAATCGCCACTGTACCCTCCTCAATGACTGAGGCGTACCAGCGTGTTTTCGAAGGGTCTAACTTGTGACTTAGTGCTGTGAACTTCCCGTCGAGAAATGAAGCCTTGATGGTTTTACAAGGCGGTGCTGGACCGGTAATCTGCAATTTCAGTGACTCAAGGTCAAGGATGATGCCCTCTTTGATGGAATTAGGTTCTAGACCCTGAATGAGGATGTTTTCCCCAGTCGTACCTGGGCCGATAGGATGCCCTTCCGAGATGAGCGCGTTCATCACTGATTCAAGCATCAAGCAAACAGCCCTTGTCGGTCCACCGTGATGTTTCAAATCATTTTGGCGATCGCCGACACACCCTGTAGCGGTCACGGTCAAAGTATCCACAAGGTGCTTGGGAACTCCCCCGTTAGGGTTGACGAATAACCCAATGATTCTGGGCTTCATGAGTCGACCTCAGTCGGAGTAGTAGGATTCAGGGTTAGGTTCTGGCTTGAGACCCTTACGTTGACGGATTTCTCCAACAACCTTGTCAAAGAGTTGAGGCGGTAGAATCTCAAATCCTAGGTTCTCTGTGTTCCAAACAGCTCGTCCTTGAGAAGCAGCGCGAATATCGTTTGAGAAACCAAAGGTTTCGGCAATTGGAATGACACCAACAACGGTCGTGACGTTTCCTTCAGACGGCATGTCTTCGATGATTCCACGGCGAGTTGTGACTTCACGGGTCACTTGACCGAGCCAATCGTTCGGCACTGAGATGAATGCCTTTTGCATTGGTTCGAGGATTACTGTTCGGGCTCGCATCATAGCGCCCTTAATTCCATTGCGTACTGCAGGGATGGTCTGGGCAGGGCCACGGTGAATTGCGTCTTCGTGGAGTTTTGCATCAACCAAGCGAACGTACATTCCTTGAACAGGTTCATCTGCGATCGGTCCCTTGACACAGACTTCGTTGAATGCTTCGATAATCAATTCACGGGTCTCGTGGAGGTTCTGAATACCCTTTGTATCGTTGACAAGGACATTGGTTCCCTTAATGGCGTAGATCTTTCGCATTGTATCTCGGTCCATTCCAAGTTCTCCAAATTTGTTTCCGGTCTCTTTTGCATCTCCTGAGCGGACAGGTCCGTCTCCGAGGTCCCCAGAGCGCAGTGCACTGACGACATCTTCCGGAAGGGCTTCGATTTCAAAGAAGAATCTGTTGTGGCGGTTTGGAGATTTACCTTCAAACGAGTGACCACGGTTGCTGCCTTGGATACCTTCACGATAGACGACAATTGGCGGACTGACTTTGACCTTGATGTTCTGTTCTTCCTCAATACGATAAACGGTGATTTCCAAGTGGAGTTCACCCATTCCAGCCAGGAGAGCTTCACCAGTTTCTTGATTGGTTGTCACCTGAAGTGATGCATCGGCCTTGGCCAATGAACGAAGTGCGTCAATGAACTTGGGCAAGTCTTTCATGCTCTTGGGTTCAACGGCAACGGTAACTACAGGGTCTGAGTAGTGGCGGATTGCTTCGAAAGGAACGAAGTCTTTGTCACGTGAGAGTGTCACACCAGCAGCCGCAGAGCGGATTCCCGTAACTGCTGCGATGTTTCCAGCAACAACCTTAGGGACTGTGATTCGGTCTCCACCGACCATCATTGAAACTTGTTGTACACGCTCAGGTTTTGCTGCACCGATTGCGTATACAGATTCTCCTTGGTTGATTGAACCGGAATAAATACGACCGACAGCAACTTCTCCTGCGTGAGGGTCCATCCAAATCTTGGTGATCATCATTGCAAGTTCAGCATCTGGGTCACATGAAACCATAGCTTTTCCAATTTCAGACTCAAGGTCTCCGTTCCAGATGTTGGGGATACGGTAAGGTTGTGCTTCAACTGGACCGGGTAGTTTTGTGACAGCCATGTCAAGAAGAACTTCGTGGACTGGAGCTTTCTGGGCCAACGTTTTCTGATCTTCGTTGTTGCAGTACTCAAAGATTTCAGTCATGGATACGCCAGACTTCTTCATGTATGGGATGGTAATACCCCAGTTGTGGTAAGCAGAACCGAATGCAACGGTTCCGTCCATAACACTGACTTGCCACTCTTTCTTCTTTTCTTCAGGAGCAAATTGCCGAATGAGTTTGTTGACCTTGATGATGGTTTCTTCAAATCGCTTCAACATGTCTTCTGGAGTGACCTTGAGTTCGTTGATCAATCGGTCGACCTTGTTGATGAAAAGAACTGGCTTAACCTTCTCCTTCAATGCTTGACGGACAACAGTTTCAGTTTGAGGCATTGGTCCTTCAACAGCACAAGCAAGGATGAAACATCCATCTACTGCACGCATAGCACGGGTAACGTCTCCACCGAAGTCAACGTGACCTGGTGTATCGATGAGGTTGATGAGGAAATCAGTACCGTCAACGCTGTGAACCATCGATGCAGAGGCTGCGTTGATGGTAATTCCACGGGCAGACTCTTGCTCGTCAAAATCCAAAACACGGGCAGCGCCAGCGAGTTCGTTTGACATCATACCGGCACCGGCAATGAGATTGTCTGAAAGTGTTGTCTTTCCGTGATCGATGTGTGCAGCAATGCACAGGTTTCGAATTTGAGGAAGGATATGCATGACCTCTGTGGCCTTCTTGATGTTGTCTTCTTTGCGTCCCATGGTTACCACCGAGTTCTCGTTGCTTCGTCCCACCGAAAAGGGGTTCTTAAGTGACTCGCAGTGTTTCACTTCAAGACGGCCGTTGGAAGGGCCCAGATTTTGGTGAATATTACGGCCTGTGACCCTACGGATCTACCTCTGAAGGCTTGATGAATCGAGTGGAGAAAATAAGGAAGAGAACCACGAAAACCGTACCGATAACAACGTTCTCCGACCGCAGATAGAGGGCCAATACACCTATGGAAAAGGAGACTGCACAAACAAGAACGAGTCCAAGAAGTAGAAACGGTGCACTCTTTGGCCGAGTATCAATGAATTCGTAGACATAATATCCACCACCTTTCACCGCCCAATATTCCGCAAAAATGAGGTAAATACTGCCGTACAGAAAGCCAAACGCCACCATAGCAAGGGGCAATTGAACCCAACCGAAGACCATTTCAATTGACAAAAAGATGAGTGAGAAATTGTGCATCATTTGCTCATGCTTGAGGAACATGTGATCCATATCCAGTTTTCTTTCCACCATGTCTGGCAAGATGACGTAACGAACAATAATGGCCGTCAGCGCTGCGGAACTAAAGGCGATCCCAAAAAGCGCACCCCCTACAAGAACAATCCAAGCTGGGAGTGCCTGACCTGTTAACGAAAGCAATGATGCCATCCCATTGAACAGCATTGATGCGCTAAAGGCCAAAAGCGTCCATGAGCTAAAAGGTACCAATCGCTCAACGCCTGTCGTTGAATGCTTTTGAAGTTGATTTGATTCTCGAAACAAGGGTGTCATCTCCCCTGCAACGGGATTCCGTATCATCCAGAACATAATCGCATGAAACCCAAGATATCCGCAAGAAAGCCGGTACACTGATCGCAGTCCCTGTTCAAGGTCCGTTGAGCCCCAGAATATATCGACGTCAAGATGGAACATGTTTCGATTGAGTACGATAATTGAAACAACTGAACCACAAAACATAGCCGCGATAAGAACACGAGATACAACTGTCATGTCCGATGATTGAGCATGTGCAAGGTCAGTCAAAGATAATCACCTCAGAAAACCATGCCTTACGCACGCCGGACATGGACGTATAATTTCATTGAATCAACTGTAAATACAGTGGACACTAAACGAATAAGAAGATTCGTAGTCTGATTGATGTGGCCCAAAGTCGGATGGGCAGGCATTGCAATCAGCGAGCGGAAGCTGCGATTCGCTCAAGTTCTTCCTTCTTACCAACGGCGTAGGAAGTGACATCACCGGCTGAAGCCTTGTTCAGTTCGTTGATGATGCAACTCTTGAGAGTGCGCTTCGACTTGTGTGTGCCTTGTTGTGCACCACGTGCAAGGTTTGCAAGAGCAACGTCCAAACGACGGGAAGGGGATGAATCCACTGCCTTAGGTTGAGATACTGCACCGAATTTGATTCGGGTAATTTCTTCCATAGGAGCTGCGTTGCAAATAGCGTCAACAAATACCTGAAGAGGATTGTTACCAGACTTGTCAGCGATGGTATCGAGAGCACCTTCAAATGCTTTCATAGCACCCATTTTCTTACCGGTGTAATTTCCTGTTCGCATGAGTTTGTTGATGTAACGTTCAACAACGGACAACTTGGCTTTACCGAACCATGCGTTAGCGTGGCGGCCACCAGTGTGAGGAACGCCCACGGTTGTGAGGTTGATGTATGGAGCAAGACCTGGATCTTTGCAGGTTACTTCAGATGCATCCCACTTACCGAAAACTTGGGTTCCGATGCCTGCGATTGGCTTGACGACTTCTTCGACTTCTGATTCTGTATCACTCATCATCATCACCTCAGCGGACTGGCTTCTCCTTTCGTCCTCGGACCATTTCGTCAAGGGAAACTCCGTTGACTTGAATGACCTTGTATCGGACACCTGGAATATCTCCGTACGAACGACCCATGCGGCCGCCAATACCTTCAACCATCACTTCATCGTGTTCATCGATGAAGTTGATTGCACCGTCGCCGGGAGCGAAAGCAGTGAGTTTGTTTCCGTTCTTAATCAAAGAGATTTTGACAGCCTTACGGATTCCTGAGTTAGGTTGCTTGGCTTCGATACCGACCTTTTCGATGACGATACCCTTGGCCTGTGTGGACCCAGCAAGCGGGTCGTGCTTTGCTCGGGACTTGAGCATACGCTTCTTATATCGACGATCTGACCAACGGAATTTTTGTCGGTCTTTTGCCATTTTGGCGCCTGCAAAAAGTCCTCTACCCATAATCATCACCCATTGAGCAGTTCGCCGACTTGCCGCCCCTATTTAATCAAATCCCTTAATCACAACGCTTTCATGGCGGCGTCATCCGTTTTTTTACATCCCAATCCTTTCATTTTTTGAACAACATTCAAGCGAGTCCGCTCGCTGGCGATACTATGGCCTTCAGAGACCATCTCGGTGCTGCTTCAATAGAAGACAGGGAAATCAGCCTCAGCCACGGCATGTTAAACCATTCTCAAGCAAGTGGGCATGCTATGACGGTGTTTACGAACATCACCGAATGTCCGGGGCACAGAGCTGCAGTCAACATGCTGACGAGGGACCGACTGTGCGCAGCGATTGGGATTGAGCCGGAAGCGTACATTGACACCCTTGGTTGGGCCATGACAAATCCGAGCACACCTGAAACAGTGAGTCCTCAACAAGCCCCCTGTATGGAAAACCAACAAGAGAAGGTTGACCTTGAGGCACTCCCAATTCCACACCACTGGCCGGAGGACCGCGGGCGTTACTCCTCAGCCAGCATCATCATCGCCGAAGACAACGGGATACGAAATGTCTCCTTCCACCGTCAATTTTTGAGGGATAAAAATCATCTTGTCGTCCGACTTGTTCCGCGACACTTGCGAACCATGGTAATGGAGGCAAGAAAAGAAGGGCGTGAGGTGTCGATTGCAGTCGTCAATGGACCGGACCCCGTCGTGCTATTGGCTGCTGCGATGTCGTTCAACGAGAACATTGATGAGTTGACCATTGCGGCCACATTGCACGAAAAACTGTATAACAAGTCTCTTGAATTGGTTGAATTGCCAAATGGGATTCATGCACCTGCAGACGCAGAATACGTCATGTGGGGAAGGATCACTTCTGAAGATGATGATGAAGGGCCTTACGTTGACATCACCGGCACGGTCGACGACATACGTCAAGAACCGGTCATTGAAATTGAGGGAGTGAGTCACCGAGACGACCCAATATTCCACGCTCTTATTCCCGGTGAGGCCGAACACAAGACATTGATGGGACTCCCAAGGGCCCCAACCATCAAGGCTGCAGTCAATGAAGTCGTTGAGTGTGTTGACGTACACATGACCGAGGGTGGATGCGGATGGCTTGGAGCCGTCTTGAAAATAAAGAAGGTCAACGCTGATGATGGAATGAAAGCGATTGAGGCCGCCTTTGCAGGACACAAAAGCATGAAGATTGTTACTGTTGTAGACGAAGACATCGACATTACTGACCCGGTTCGTGTAGAATGGGCAATGATGACTCGTTGGCAACCTGATAAAGATACGGTCATCCTTTCCAATCAAAAGGGAAGTTCCCTTGACCCGTCACGCTATGAAGATGGAAATACATCAAAAATTGGATACGATGCGACCATTGATTTTGGTGTTGACCGCAAAGGTTTCATGTCCGTTCAATAAGGTGATGACATGGTTGACAGCCAAGACCTGCTTCAGCATCCAAGACGAAATCTTGGGAATCGCTACAGGTCATCTGCACAAAAATTTGCATCACTGGCCCAGAAGGACCCTGAGCGGTCCCGAGAAAATTATGCATGGGCTGAGCAAAATGCCCGACAAGCCATTCTTCATGACTTCACAGACGAACGAAACTGGCGTTGTCTTGCTGAACTCAAAGTTTCGAACAAGGACGGAGACGGCTTGCATGCGGTCATGGAGGATGTCTTCTCAATATTGGGACGTGACCCCGAACATCTTGACCAATTGAAGGGTATTGATTTTCTAGCAGTTGGAAGAGAACTTCTGGAGGCAGCATTTTCCCGTGATCCACTGGACCCGGATTCTTGGTGGTCGTTGATCACGAAAACTGAGGAAAAGAAAGAGGACACATCACCCTACGCCATTACATTGGCTGAATTTTCGGAACGATGCAAACGCCTTGATTTCCGAGACCAACGCGCTAACATTGTATTCGGAAGAAGATTGGAACGTATTCGCACCTCTGGAAATGAAAATTTATTCATTGAACTTGCCCGACATTTGCTTGCACACCGACCAAACAATCACGAATTGTGGATGGAAATGGGAAGACTTCACGAACGCCGGGAAGAAATTGATGATGCGTGGTCCTGTTACGACCATGTGCAACAATTACGACCACACATGGACGTGCGAGATCAATTCCTCACCCGATTGAAAGGAAGTATGGACGGAAAAGATACGATTCCTTGGTCCGGGCCATCGGTTACCCATCGTGATGCATTTTTAGAGAACATGGTGGCATTAACAAAACGTGTTTCCACTCCAGAACCAATTGAAGTCAACGAGGTAGAAGAAGAAACAGCCAGCGTGCCTCTTGACCAGGTGCGCCTTGAGGCGCTCATTGCTGGAGAAGATTACCAACAGGCATTCTTTATGGCACGACGATTGGTTGCTAATGGCGAGAATTGGGCTGAAGAGATGCTTCGAGAAATTCAGCAAAAGATGTGAATGCCCATGGTTGAAGACCGCCCTGTTTTTGCCCTAGCATGGGTCACTTGTGAAGGAGAACCTCTCACTCCGATGGGAGAAGGCGGCCGGATTCTGTTCGTTGAACATCCTCAACGTGGCTGGGAGATACCCGGTGGACATCTTGAGGAAAATGAAAAGCCAGAAGATGCCTTACTACGAGAATTGCTTGAAGAAACAGGGACGGTTGGGGAACTGGTCTCTTGGAACAAAACCTACTATCCAAAAGGATGGGTCGGGCACGTCATTATTCCACCGACTGAGAAAACCTCGTGGAAGGTGAACGACGACAAGGTGGCTGAAGTCAAATGGTGGGAACAGACGCCCTCGGTCATTGAATGGACGGTTGAGGAATTTGAGGACCTTGCCAACTACTTCTCTCGGTTATCAAAGAAGAGTCAGGGCTGAAAGGCGACTCGCCCAGGCCATTCTTGACGCCTCATCACTGTCATCACAGCAAGCTTGTGCAACCGCTGCTAACATTGGGTCTTGGACGTCATCGGGACTGGCCATCAAATCGCTGAACACTTCCATTCGATTTATCTTGTGAGCGATTAGGAGCATGGCTCTCACATCTGGGCGTTCAGGACCACTGAATCCTTGTTCCATGTGTTCAATGCACCAGTCAAAGATACCCGTCACATCGCTCATTTGAACAGCGAGGGCGGGTCGTTCTTCATCGACATCGACCGGTTTAGCATTTTCAACTTGAACACTCATTGGTTGAGCGGAATCATCAATATGGTCCAATGCCAATTCAATGAACAATGACCCCCCTTCAATCGCCATTTGATGTTGATGGGCAAGTATGGCGTGCTTGTGTGCATTCCAGGCATGTCGCCCTGCATCAAACATGTGACCGATTCCGTAACGAATCCGGCTTGCACCCAAGCGAGAAATAGCGACGGTCTCGTGAGCGTGGCCACCGGTACGTGAAATATCTCCGTACACTTGCAGCGCCATGAGATTTTCACCTTGTGCGAGATGATATGCGGCTTTGTTTAGCAGGGATAAATCGTGGTCCCGGCTTGCAAGAGCGACAGATTTCAGTCGGGTTTCAGCCCATGTCAAGTCTTCATCGGCACCTTCGACATCGCCTGCCTCATAGCGAACGAGTCCTCGCTCCATTCGTAGTCTGCCTTCAAGGGCGAGGTCGCGTGTTTCTGGATCACGTGTGGTTTCTAGGGCTGCTTCAATCGGTTCAAGCAGATGAGTATCTCCAAGCCACCTTCTCCGGACCAATCCCAAAACAGCCCGCTCTGCGGGTGTCAATAACGAATCCATGGTGTCAAGCAGTTCAGGTGCATCCAAGAAAAGTGCAGCCTCAGCAAGTGGTAGCCAGGATGGCCACTTCATCTCATCTTTCCATTGTTGCAACGTGTTGCTGTCAACAGGACCTTCCGACCTCCACTTTGATACGAAATGTCCGGGGCCCTGTGGTGTTTCAATTGTAGTCATGATCATCACTCCTTACGTTTTGTTCGTGCGACGGCATCGATGAAGGCAGATTCCGCCGCCACTGGGTCAGCTGACCCCGACCAGCCTGCAGCGCCGTCATGACCGCCTCCATCTCCACCGATATTGCTCGCAACTTCAGCCATAATTTCACCGAGGTGTAAGCCATGGTTAACACTGGAACGTGGAGCCCTAACGGTTAGACGGGTTTGGCCGTCTCTTTGTCGAGTCACTACAACTGCATCCGCACCGATAGAAGAGAGGAGCGATGCGACCTTACCCTCGAGCGTTCCACAGCGTGTGCGAACAAGGGACCATGGGCCTGCTTCTGTTAGTTCGGCCCGATTCATTCCCCTAAGAATTGCACCACGCTCACTTGGGGAGATGGTTTCTTCTTCTATGAATTGGATGAAAGACTGATAGTCAATTTGACTGTGCTCAATCAAGGCTCCTGCGGTCAAGAACGAACCGTGATTTGCATGACGAAAGCGGCCCGTATCTGTGATGAGCCCCGCCAATAAAAATTCACACACTTGAGGTGTAAGGGACGTTGCAGAATATTTGAAGAGGTAATCAGCAACCAACTCCGTCGTTGCTTTTACTTCCCAACGCAGTGAAAGATCGTTCTCCCCAAAGTTCCATTCATTCGTTGCATGGTGGTCCAAAATACACTTCGGAACCTCTGGCAGTGAGAGTCCTGTTTGACTTTCTGCTGCGGCATCAACGACAACGATACCTGCGAGGTCTGCCGGCCAAGAACGGTGATTCAAATTCAATTTCCGAAAAGGCGCACGATGATGCTCAACCATTCGCTTTGCAAGCCTACCTAAATGGAGTCCGCAAGCCATCAAATGAGGGTGAGAAGATGCAAGAGCAACGGCTGAACCCACGGTATCCATGTCACCATTTTTCCCAGTAATTACGGCCACTGGGCCTCGTTTAACAGCCGCCATGAGCCACGCATGGAAGGAATCAAGGTCCTCAACACGTCGCTCATCAGTCCGACTCATTCTTGGGCCCCTTGAAGTGATTTTTTGAGTTCATCATAGGTTTGTACCAATTGGATTTCACGCTCTGTGAAACGTTCCAGGTGAACATTGAGTGCTGAGAGTGTTTGTTGCAATTCCGAGATCAATGCGTCACGGTCGGCGACCTCAACCAAGACGCCTCCAAGTTGTCGGTGGAGTGCAAGATGGTCAGGCTGGTTTTGAACTGCAGTAATGGTGCCTTCAAGTTCTTGGACTTGAGCACGAACACTGCTGACTTGTTGACGAGCAGCCTGAACTTCTCCGACCACCAATTGAAGTTGCTCTAGGTTCTCCATGCTCTCACCTGTTTGTTGGACCGAGTGATGGTTCAAGAATGCTTTGCGAAGACCTTCAACACTTCATCTGTTGCGATTAAGCCCCGCATCCTTGTGTTCCACATGGCTCGTAGGTCCTTGCATTTCGATTCCGTGAGGTTGAATTCGAAGGAATCATCATCATTCCATGCTGTTGGACAATCGGTTGCCAGTGCTGCACAGAGTGACTGTGTGTCAAGTTCGGACCTTGAGCGAACGCTTAGAGAAAGGTGCCACATGCCGACACCGCCAAGTGATGATCACTCTTCTTCTTCGTTGGCGTGCATGCCTTCTGCAAGCTCTCGCTCGTAGTTCATTGCTGCTTCTTGAGCAATGAAGGCCATGTCAGCGGTGGTTGCACCGTCAACGGACCGACGTAGAATTCTGTTGTTGGCTTCAGATGCTCGGGTGAACGGTTCCCATGCGCCGCCAGCAAATGTGTGGTCGCATTTCTTGCAAACCCAGATGCCGACAGATTGGCGTTCTACCTTTTGATATTGACAAACAGGACAGGTGTATTTACGGGAACGCTTGGCCATTGCTGAACCTGCATTTCGACGTACTGAGACACCATATCGTGCACCAAATTTTGCTGTTGCTCCGGCTTTTTGTGTTCGCTTTGCCAATCAGTTCCCCTCCTCTTTTGCTACGAGTTTTCGAAGTTCAACACAGTGCTTCTGAGCCTCATCGAATATCTCAGCAAACTCAGCGGGAGTGAAGACCCCTTTTAGCCCCTTCTGTAATGAGTGGAGGTGGCCCTCATCTCCGAGAGTAATGTGAATGCGCTCATCGCCTCCCAATTCCTCTTCTTCTGATGGGTCGTAAACGAAACGGCCACCTGCTCGAGTGAAGGACGCCATAATTGGAGTGCTGCTCACCTGTAATTTGTGATCTTCGCCAACATCAAAGCGTTCTGCAGGAACAACCGCTGTGCGCAATGCTGCAATAGCGGCCAGTCCGCAGGCATCAAAGATGTTGCCTTGATCGGAAAGGACGTGAATGTCAATCATGACACCCCAGACTTTCTCGCCAGGGACAATGCATAGGCTTTCCATGTCAATGCATCCTGATTCGCGGATTCCACGGTCAACCACACGGCTAAGTTCAATGGATTGAGGTGAAGGGGGGCCAGGTTCGTACTTTCGCCCAGCAACAGGTCGGAGTTCAGCTCCACACATGAGAGAACCCTGAGTGGGGCGGTCTGGCCAAGGTGTACGAAGTTCAAACTTGACTCCTGCGTAAACGATGGTTCCACCCATGGTGACCTTTGCAGATCCTTCAGCATTGTAGAGACAATCGGTCTCAAGGGTAATTTCACGTGCTTCCCAACGGCCACGGCCGTCAAGGCGAGCATCCTCTTCTGCAAGGCGTGCAAGTTCCTGTCGTAGCAAACTAGGGACAAGTTGAGGCATCAGGCCTCACCTCCTTCGTAGCGTCGTTGCAAGGCTTCAACCATGATTTCATGAATTTCCTTTGCAGCCTTGAAATTGTATTCCATGGCGAGGTTGTACTCGTCTGGAGAAAGGTCACCGTCCATTTGGAGGAAAGCGATTTCTCCGGTATTGGGCAAGATTCCAACGGGTAGGTCAGCCTGACCGTAGTTGTCTTCTGCTTTGTCGAGGTCAAGGACAACGGTGTCCTCAATTTTTCCGGAAGCAACGCCGACAATCAAGTCACGCATTGGGATTCCAGCATCTGCAAGTGCAACAGCGGCAGCAGTGATTCCAGCACATCGTGTACCGGCTTCTGCAGCAAGAATCTCGATTTCAACGCGAATCTTGGAGCGAGGATATCGTTCAACGAGAACAACGGATTCCAATGCTTCTGCGGTTACCTTCGAGATCTCTCGAGAACGTCGGTTAAATCCGGGACGAATTCGGTCAGAGGTTGAGAAAGGAGCCATGTTGTAACGAACGTCAATAACCGCTCGGTCTTGGCGTTGAATCTTTCTTGGGTGTGCTTCCATGGGCCCGTAAACAGCCGCAACAGCAACGTTGAGGCCGTGGGTGACCATGGCCGAACCATCGGCTGCAGGTAGAACGCCTGCTTCAATCTTCATCGGTCGCATTTCATCCAGTTTTCGCCCGTCAAGGCGTGTACCATCGTCTCGTAGTAGTTGTACATCTCCGTATCCGCCCATTAAGCATCACCCTTCTTTTCTTGTTCCATCTCTGCGAGAATCGCTTCGAATTCAGTTGTATGGCCTTTCTCGGCCACCATTTTGAGGGCTTTACGAGCCCATGTGATTCCATTTGAATCACCGTCAATCCACACACGACCGTTTTCGCCAACCATAATACGGCAATCGCTGGCATCTCGCAAACGTTGCAGGAGGCTGTTACCCTCTCCACGAACACGGTCCACATGTTGGACAGGAATACTTTCTACGGCGCCTTGGTTCAGACGGCGAAGACCGACGCCTTTCATTGTGAGGACCACGTTGTGGCATTCATCAACTTCTTGGACGCGGGCGAGAACGACATTGCCGACATCCATGTGTTGGCGTGCAGCTCCAAATTCGACCTTCCAAGGGGCCAGAGACATGGGAAGCAATCCTTGGAATGCTCCGTTAATGTCCATGAACCACAAGTTATTGCGAACTTCTGCTACGTTGGCGACGATCAAGTCACCAGAACGTGGCATGTAAGCCGAATGAATGGGATGAACAGACATGGTGTTGTTCTTTTCTTGAAGCCAGCCGAGTTGGGTGGCTATCATTGTATCTTGTTCGGTAATAATACCGCTTCCTGCGCGCTTCCCGGCAGATGGCCCGATGGCCATACCCGGGGTCACGAGGCGCTGCTCGGCGCCGGTTTGACCTTTGGACATTCTTTTCTCTCCATTCACGGCGAAACGACATCCCATGATAAAGGCCACCCTAAAGCCAACAGGTCACCCGCTCACAATTCTTTGACTTCGGCGTCGGATGAACGGCGCATAACTTGTCCAATCAAATCAGGTTTCATACCTGCCGGACATTCAATGACGCATGCCCAAGAACCGTCTTCGAGCCATCCTTGCTTTTGCTGGTAGGGGCGGAGAATCTGATGTACACCGCCATAGGCAGCACCCGGAATTTTGATAGCAAGACGAACGGATTCAAACGAGAGAGGAATCAGCGGCTTCAGTTTTGCTATGGCGTCTTTGACCTGTTCTTCAAGGCGCTTAAACGGGTCAACGGAATATCGTGACTCATCCAAGGCAAGTTCAAGACGGGTTTTTGGATGAGGTGATTTCGTCTTAGGATCCACGGCTTGGGTATGGATTTGATGAATGATTTGTTGGCGCATCGTTTCAACCATGGCTTTACGTTGAACTGTAGTCAATTGAAGACTTCCCTTTTGAAAAATCATCTGGGCAATCACGACGATGTCTTGAGTTCCAAATACAGCCTCAATTGATTCTTCTGTCGGACGTTCCCCTCCACGGGCGTCGTGAAATACTTCATCCATCGCGAAAAAATCATCTGGATTGACGGAGGACGGATCCGCTTTGAAATCGTCAACCAGGTACGGGTCAACAAGAATTTCGTATCGCTTGCCGCCCTTTTCCATTCGTGCAAGAACTGCAGCATCAAGACTTACCATAGGGTTCCCTCATGCAGGGACAATCCGTGAGGAGGCATCAATGTGCCGACCTCATTTCAGTCATCAAGTGGCTTGAGCCGGTCAATTTGCTTGTTCACAGCAGCACGGTCAAGCACTCGGTAACCTTCAGAATCGACAACAGTCACTTCAACGGCTTCTCGGTTAAGTTCTGCATCGTTGGCCGTGCGGAGGGCCTCCAGACCAAGTTTCATGGCTGCGTTAAGCGTCATGTTTTCCTTCCAGTTGTTTTCAAAGAATTCAATCACAGTGTTGCGGCCGCTTCCAATTGCACCTGCGTGGTAGGATTGGTATGCACCGGACGGGTCTGTTTCGTAAAGATGGATTCCGTTATCGTCGACCCCACCAATGAGAAGGGCTGTTCCGAAGGGACGTGACCCACCGTATTGAGTGAAGGATTGCTTGAAGTCACAAATTTTCTTGACCAATACATCAACAGGAACTGTAGCTCCGTAGGTGATTCGGTTAACTTGTGCTTCGACTCGGGCCCGAGCAACGAGTTGGCGAGCATCTGCAACAAGACCAGACGTGGCGATTCCGACGTGGTTGTCAACCTTGAACATCTTCTCAATGGATTCAGGGATGATGAGGCGGCTGATGATACGCTTGTCACAAACAAGGACAACGCCGTCTTTGAATTTCAATCCGGCAGTGGTGGTTCCACGCTTCACTGATTCTCGTGCATATTCTACTTGGAACAATCGTCCATCTGGGCTAAACGTGGTAATTCCATGGTCGTATCCTCTTCCGCTTGGTTGCATATTCATGACCTCTGTTTCTTTCGTTCCGTTGACACTTTATGAGGATGCGGGTGAATTGAGATGACCCGCCTCTCCTTCAACAGGTCTTTCAAACACTCCCCCCATATCAACCCTCAGTTTGAGAACCATACTCATGAAGGTGGACTCCTTAGGAGCGCCATGCGGGTCGCAATCCTTTCATCGGGTGGAAAAGATTCTGCAGCTGCATGGTGGTGGGCTCGCTGCAAAGGGTGGACCATTGACTGTCTGGTCACGGTCTCTGTCACTGGCGATGATTCTCCAATGTTTCAGATTCCGGGTACTCAACTGGTAGAGAAACAAGCAGAACTTGCAAATCTTGAATGGGTCAATGTTCCCACATCCGGAGAAACACCCCAGGACATTGAAGATTTGGAGTCTGCATTAAAGAATCGCCAAATCGATGGCTTCGTAAGCGGTGCACTTCGTTCGGATTACCAAAAATCAAGGCTTGAACGAATGGCGGAGCGCCTTGACCTCATCAGTTGGACGCCCTTATGGCACCAGGACGGAGACCACCATCTCAGCGGAATGGTGGACAACGGATTCGAAATCATGATCACCGGTGTGAGTTGTGAAGGATTGGATGAATCTTGGCTTGGAACAATACTGAACCGGACCAATCTCGCAGAACTGAGGCATCTTGCAGAGAAATACCGTTTCCACATTGAAGGAGAGGGAGGTGAGTATGAAACATTAGTGATTTCTGGACCGCACATGGACCGTTCATTGGATGTTGAATTCACGACCCATTGGGACGGTGTTCGGGGCCATCTTGTGTTTCATTGAATGGCAGCCCGTGCAAGAGCAACACATTCGTCAACCAGTTCTCCAGACACCCCGATATGGTTGGCTGGGTCAAACATAGCTTCCAATTCTTCTGCTGAGAATGCTGTTGAAACAGCTGGAGTTCTGCTGCAGACATCGATCAGTTCTTCCTTGTTCGCAACAGCAGTAAACGATGCCTCTCGGAGAATTTCATGAGCCTCATCACGCGGAATTCCACGGTCCACGAGGTCTATCATTACTTTTTCAGCCATAACAAGCCCACGTTGGGCCTTGATGTTTTCAAGACAACGCTCAGCATCAACCCACATGTTTGTCAATACGTCTCGTGTTTTAGCGATGACATCCTCACAGAGTGCAGAACCGTGTGAAAGTGTAAATCGTTCACTGCTGGAATTGGCTAAATCTCGCTCATGCCATAACAGTGCGTTTTCGTAAGTCGGGATGATCATCGAACGCACGATACGAGCCAAACCTGATGCGTTTTCAGATTTGATGGGGTTCTTCTTGTGAGCCATCGTTGACGACCCAACTTGCTTTTTGACATCAAACCCTTCACCCGCTTCCTGGATTTCAGAACGTTGGAGGTTTCGAATTTCCTGAAGGATTTTCTCACAGGTTGCGGCAATATTTGCCAACCATGACACGTATTCGATGTATCGGTCCCGTCCTACAACTTGAGTGGTAGCGAGGGGAACTCCAAGACCAAGGTGTGTGAGAATGAGACGCTGTAGTTCTCGTGCATTCACGCCTTGTGCGGCTCCGGTACCTACTGCTCCGAGGAACTTCCCTACAGCGATTCGAGGGGTTGCTTCATCCAACCGAATGAGTTGACGGCGCAATTCATCAAGCCAAACAGCGGCTTTCAATCCGAAGGTAATCGGAACGGCTGCTTGTCCATGTGTTCGGCCGAGCATTACGGTGTCCCTCTCTCGCTCAGCGACATCAGCACAAACGCCGATAAGAAGACAAAGTTGCTCACGAAGCATGACAATACTGTCGCGAAGTTGGAGGGCGACTGCTGTATCAACGATATCATTGGATGTTGCTCCAAGGTGAATGCACCATCCAGCATCTCCTGCGGCTTCAGCCATGGCTTTTGTGAGTGCCATGATATCATGACGGGTTTCTGCTTCAATTTCCGAGACACGCTCTTTGGTGACCGAGGTCGGATTTGCAATGGAAGCGACGATGTCATAGTCCGCTTGCGTGACCCGTCCGAGTTGCATATGAGCCCAAATGAGGGCGCGTTCAACTTCGAGTTGTCGTTCATGACGACCCAGTTCCGACCAAATGTGTTTGAATTCTTGACAGCCGTAGCGGTAATCCAGTGGACAGAATGACATGCCTCGTGTCCGTCCGACCCCATTCATGAACATTCCCGTCCACTTGGATGGTCAAGGGGGGGCTCGAGGCAAGATTATTGGGCATTACCAGTGACGACCGGACTCATCACCGAACGGATCAAAATAATGGCTAATCCAGTGGATAATACAAAGAAAACACCGACGTAGTTTGAGATGTTGTACCACATCATGGCTACGCCAATTAAAGATCCATATGCTACAATTTGACACACGGCAGAGGCATAATGAAGCCGCATTTTTCGAGCGTCGGTCAATTGGGGTTCGTGCTCAAGTAGAAAAGTGTAGATTAAAAAATAAATCGACTGAAACGGCAGGGCTGCTGCAATGATCGTCAAGGCCACTTCCCGAATCGCCGTAGGAGATCTCTCCTGTTCAATCCCTTGAAACAACATAAAGGCAGTATTTGTTCCTAGAAGAGCCGCCATGATGGTCCAACGCTTATCTTGTGAAGATGTACGTGCTTCAACATTTACAGAACCTTCATCCATGGGTGAGGTGCAGCACCAGAGGGTTTGATGTTATCCCTTGAAAGCGAGGACTTCCACCGTTCTTTGAAGGTCTCATAGATTACGGAGCAATCTGAGTATAGTGCCGGTAATAGCAGCGACAATTAACAACAGGACCATCATGGCGACGGGGCCGTATTGGTTTTTGTCGCCGAGCGCAGTTCCAATGAAACCATCTCGCTGCAATGCTTCGGCAAAACTTGCGGCTTCCTCAAACTCAGGAAGTGGCCTTCGGGGAATTCGCTCACCGTCTCGGACATCACCGGGCATGGCTGATGCTCACCCGCATAG
>JAQXEX010000102.1 GCA_029250625.1 Candidatus Poseidonia sp.
AGCCAAGAAGGAAAGGGCAGTAAAATGGAATTATTGTATAATTACATGTCAGGTCAAGAATTTGCTAATGCAATGCGATTAATCGATGATAGTTACATTGCAGAATTGGATATTATTGAAAAGGAACGACGTTCAATGGAGCGTAATTGGAGCTCGCGAAGGAAAGCAGCAGAAGCGAGATTGAGAGGATTTAGTGAATTCTTTGGCACAGTAAAACAAATTGCTACAGAACTGCCTGTAATTCAACAAATCGAAATGGGTGATCAAAACTTTTTACCTTCCCCAGAAGATGAATTACTTTGATGCAATGGGTTCATCCGAATACCCTTCGCACAGGCATAGGCAAATCATAGGGCTTGCAGTGGGTCGCTGCAAACGCTACCCTCTGCCCCTCCGTCTTCCTCAAGACGAGCCTATGCAACATCTACAAGATATCGAATCATTCCACTTCAACGGTGATGCTATCCAATACATCATTGGTGTCGGAGTTTACAATCGTAATGCTAATTTCGCAAGGGTCATGGCCTTCATTGCACAGATCTGAGCCATCCTCGAATACAACAAATGAATCCCCTACGCTAAATGACCCAGGTACAAGTTCATAGGTACATTCACCCATTCCCGTGGAATCATAACATTGCACCGGTTGATTTCCATTAACTGAAAGCGTGATTTTGAGAAAATCTGTATCAAATGAGTTCCCTTGTGAATAAGTTATGCTAAAGAGAGCGTCATCAGATGCTGAACTTACTGCAGCGCCAGAGTCCTGTGCTGTGAATTCATAGGTGCTCAATTGGGGTCCTCCGCCAGAGTTCCCACCGCAATCCGAGTCTGTAGCGGTTCCATCGAGCCAATCAAGGTCGTCTTGGGAAACATAATTTTCAAAGAGCAGTTCAACCGAATCAATATCTTCAGCAGAAAACATGTCCCTGAAAATATAACTCGAGGATAGGGCTCCGGTTTGAACGGTATACGACGCCGAGACGCCTGAAGCATCTGTTGAGATCAAATCGATCATTCTGGTGAACGCCAAGTAACATTCGTCGGACAATTCCACCCTCTCACCGACAATACTTCCGTTCCATGGCACGGCCAGCATTCCTCCCGCTACATCAACAATCGAGCCTTCCGCTCTTGGAAGCATGATGTCGGCAGTACCGTCTCTGTCATGGTCCACTCCGACCGTAACGGCTTCCCCTTCGGGGTCAACTGCAGACCAGGTCAACTGTCCAACATACATCCATTCTGCAGACATATCCTCCCCGAAGCTGTGACCGTCATCATCTGCTAAGATGGCTCCTGATATTCTAGGTGCTTGATTCAGGGGGGTTGAAAAGTCAATAACGTCCCAACCCGATGAACTGCAAGCTTGGAAGTTCGTTTCTGCTTCAACATAATACAACCTTCCGAGGGTAGTTGCATCGCAAGCCGGTAGATCTCCGGAAGTGAGAACATGGTAGGTTGGCCAATCATCAGTATCTTCTAAGATGAGTTCTTCTCCATCTTCTGTTTCAATTTCTCCTCCGATGCATCCTGTAAGGGAGACCATCATCATCATTAAACAAATCACTAAGGGTATAGATTTCATAAATCTTGATAGTTCGGTTATCTAATAGTCATTCCGATTTAGCAGTTGAGGGATTATACCACTTGTAAACAGAATACCTCAAATCGATAGAAACTGCGGGCACCCATGCGCCATACATATCGGCAGGTCTGAGGAATTGTTCTTTGACATATTCAACCAATGGTATGATTTCCAACGAGGCGTGATCGACGCCCGCCCTTTTCCTCGATTTAATCATGACCGGGTCTTCTAATCGCTTGTCCTCTACCGAGTTCATCTCAACAACCGTGTATACACTATGTTCATTGCCGGTTTCATGACCGTATGCCAAGACCCTCACGCCACGTTGTAGCCTCATGGCCTCGTTTGAGTCGAATGCTTTCTTCCACACTTCGTAACCTTTGGTCACTTTGAATGTTGTAATCACGATCACTTCTGAATCATCCAGGGATTATTGCATCCAACTGGCTTAATTAATCCATGCAGTTTTTACTTTGAAACTGTGATATTTGCACTGGAACCTTTTTGATTCAGACGAGAGAATAACTCAGGTAGCACGGGCTGATTGGGGGTTCATTCTGCGTTTAGAGGCAAAGGTGTGCCAAAAACCAGAAAGTTGAGTGCTGCTGCAATTGCGTCCGATTCCGCTTTCGTTGTTGAATGAATATCTGTCATGCAGAGACAGAACTCTTGGTCTGTTCTCGATTCCGGATAATCTGGATTATACACCAATATACTCGTGACATCACTCTCAGTTGTCGTGAACGAACCATCTGAATCAGAATCTTCTGTGACACGTTCGTGGCTCAAAATCTTGACAACGTTTGAAAAAGGGATATGTTGGTTCTTTTTTGGGATTCCCTTTTCACTTTTCTCATGCCGTAATTCAAGATGATTTTCATGAATGAAAAGCCACTTATCTCCTCTCAAATGCTGTCTTAACAACAACAGTCCAACACTGGTAAACACCAGCAGCACCAAGCCAAGCAGAATAAGGTCAGTAGTCACCAATGGGCCAAATTGCGTTTGTACAATGAAAGGCACTACGATTCCCATTGCTATGGCTATGATCCCACCAAAGAGTGGCGGTGCTCTTTCAGCAACCATGCCAGCTGAACCATTGCTCATAGTCATCCGAGTGCTGGCATAGGTTGAACGTTCCAGAGTATCGAATCGTTCTCTCAAAGTTCCAATATCTCCCTTGCTCGCATCGTCCCCGATTCCTTCCTCACTCATGAGGGGAAATCAAAAGGCATGGGTATTAAACTAACACCGGTCATTGGATGAAATGAAGTATATTCCAATTCATTTGGGATAGCCGCACGGGCTCCCTCCTAACATCATTGCTCATGTGTGGCCTTTTGGCGGTAAGAAATATTGTGGCCACTCGTGCAAAGGCCCGTTTTACGAGCGAAATGTACCAATCCGACCGAGAGTACATTGAACCTCAACAGCAAACGCTCGCTGGTTGAGTTCGTTGATGAAATCCCGAGTGCTCAAACTACGGCCTTGGGGTCGCATTTGACAACCCAATCGTACATGGATTGAATCGATGGGGCTAGAAGTCGAGCCTCTTCAGTGAGACTGTAGGCTACGAATGAAGGCGTAGTGGGTTGGACTGCTCGCTCCACCAAGCCACTTTCTTCAAGTTCACCAAGTCGTCGTGTGACCGTAGTTGAAGATGAATTCACGTGCCTCTTAATCGAAGAAAATCGCATTGGGCCATCCTTTAGGCTGAGAACAAGGAGGATGTGAAGAGATTTTGATTTGTTTAACAGGGCAAGCAAATTGTCAACGCGTGCAAAAACGGGGTCGCAATCTTGGTTCATCATCAACACCTGCATCTTTTTGTTTGATTCTAAGTATATCATTTCTATGCCTTGCAGTCTCTCACTGTTCTCTGGCCGGCCCATCGATTTTAAATTGAGCATTCAGGTTCTTTTTCGCTATGACCGCACGAAATTTGTTCATTATTTCACTTCGCCATTTTGAATTGATATGCCTCGCAGTGGGCTGCTTTCACGGTAGCATATTCATACTTGATTCATGAATTGTTAGTTTCCTTGAAAAAAACAGCCCATTATATACGCAAATATTACGCTTAGAGTCCATGAAGAAAGTTGCCGTTTATTTGATGCTCACACTGCTTGTTGCCTCAAGCCTCCCGATTAATGTCAGTGCCGACGCAACCCAAGACATACCCACAAATGCAGCAGGAACCGGCATTCACGATTCTCTCGTGGCTGCGCTGACCCATGCCGGCCTCGTTGCTACCCTGCAAGGCACCGGACCGTTCACCGTTTTCGCTCCAACCGATCAAGCGTTCATTGATGCTGGAATCGACCTGGCGGATTTTGATACTCCTGAGGAAAACGCTACGCTAACAGATATTCTGTTGTACCACGTCGTCGCTGGAGAATACCAGTCTGGAGACCTTTCGGATGGGACCACCTTGACTGCGGAAAACGGTGACATTTTGACGATTACCGCCGACCCTGCTACCGACATTGACGGGGACGGTTTTGGCGATTCACGTTTGGTCAACGACGCAAACATCACCATCGAAGACGTCTTTTCTTCAAACGGAGTGATTCACGTCATCGACAAGGTATTGACGCCACCTCTCCCAGACATCCCCGCCACAGCTCAATCAACAGGCATTCACGATTCGTTCGTTGCTGCCGTCATCCAAGCGGACCTCCTCTCCACGCTGCAAGGAACGGGACCCTTCACGGTGTTTGCCCCAACCGACCAAGCCTTTGCAGATGCAGGCATTGACCTGGCGGATTTTGATAATCCGGCCGGAAAGCAAACCCTATCGGATATTCTTCTCTATCACGTCCTCTCCTCTGAAGTCCCTGCTTCAGCCGTCACCGATTGCCTTGCGACTGATGCGGCAAACGGTCAACCTCTGTCCTTCACCGTAGGAACTGGCGTTATGGTTAACGATGCTAACGTGACGCTACCGGACGTCTTTACGAGCAACGGAGTGATCCATGTGATCGACAAGGTACTCACGCCCACAAGCACCCCCAAGAACATCCCAAGGACTGCGCAATGCACCGGTATTCACGACTCACTTGTGGCCGGTGTCGTCCAAGCAGAACTGCTTGAAACACTGCAAGGAACCGGGCCGTTCACCTTGTTCGCACCCACTGACCAAGCCTTCGCCGATGCTGGTATCGACTTGGCGGCACTTGACACTCCAGCCGGAAAGCAGGCCCTTACCGACATTCTTCTCTACCACGTGGTCTCGGGAGAAGTTCCCTCTTCCGCGGTTACCGAATGCATGTCAGCAACTGCTGTGAACGGACAACCCCTCTCGTTCACCGTCAACA
This sequence comes from Candidatus Poseidonia sp., assembly GCA_029250625.1. Classification (GTDB taxonomy): domain Archaea; phylum Thermoplasmatota; class Poseidoniia; order Poseidoniales; family Poseidoniaceae; genus Poseidonia. Next base: position 4,906 of record JAQXEX010000102.1, read on the forward strand.
ACGGAGTCATGGTGAACGGGGCCAATGTCACGCTACCTGACGTGGCCACCAGCAATGGTGTGATTCACGTGATCGACAAGGTTCTCACGCCCACTGACACCCCCAACAACATTCCACGAACGGCTCAGTGCACGGGCATTCACAACTCGCTTGTAGCCGGTGTCATCCAAGCAGAACTGCTTGAAACACTGCAAGGAGCCGGACCGTTCACCTTGTTCGCACCCACAGACCAAGCCTTTGCTGATGCAGGCATTGACCTGGCCGCTCTTGATACTCCAGAAGGAAAAGCAGCGCTGACTGATATCCTTCTCTACCACGTTGTCTCTGGCGAAGTCCAGTCCTCAGCAGTGACCGAATGTCTCTCCGCCCCAACCGTTAACGGCAACCCAATCTCGTTTACCGTGGGCGACAGTGTCATGGTTAACGACGCAACGGTCACCCTTCCGGACGTCAACACCAGCAACGGAGTGATCCATGTTATCGACAAGGTTCTGTCCCCGACTGAAACGCCCCGAGACATCCCCCGCACTGCAGAATGCACTGGCATTCACGATTCGCTCGTAGCGAGCGTTGTCCAAGCTGGACTGCTGCCCACTCTTCAGTCCGATGGCCCGTTCACGGTCTTTGCCCCTACGGACCAGGCATTCATCGACGCAGGCATTGTTCTTGCCGACCTTGACACCGAAGAAGGAAGAGCAGCCCTCTCGGATATTCTGCTCTACCATGTGTTGAGCGGAGAAGTAGCTGCAGCAGATGTAACCGACTGTATGTCTGCCCCAACGGTGAATGGAAACCCACTTTCCTTTACCGTCGGCGACAGTGTCATGGTCAACGGTGCGACCGTTGTTGACGCAGACATTGCGACCAGCAACGGCGTCATCCACGTCATCGACAAGGTGCTGACACCAACCGCCACGCCGAACAACATCCCACGCACCGCTCAATGCACCGGTGTTCACGATTCACTTGTGTCCGCTGTGATCCAAGCAGAGCTGCTCGAAACCCTCCAAGGTGAAGGACCGTTCACGCTCTTTGCGCCAACCGACCAGGCATTCACCGATGCTGGAATCGACTTGGCAGCACTCGACACGCCCGAAGGAAAGACCGCTCTTACAGACATCTTGCTTTACCACGTTGTTCCAGGAGCCGCCCCCGCCTCTGCAGTGACCGAATGCATGACGGCAACCGCCGTCAACGGACAGCCTCTAGCATTCACTGTCGGTGACAGCGTCATGGTCAACGGTGCAACCGTTACCTCTGCTGATGTCAACACCAGCAACGGAATCATCCACGTCATCGATGCGGTCCTCACGCCATCCGATGCACCAAATGACATCCCCCGCACCGCTCAATGCACAGGCATTCACGATTCATTGGTCGCCGCTGTGATCCAAGCAGAATTGCTCGAAACCCTCCA
>JAQXEX010000103.1 GCA_029250625.1 Candidatus Poseidonia sp.
GTCTTAATGCTAGTGATGTACGCAGTAAATCTTGAATTAATGAAATCCTTTCACCTGTTTTAGGCAATGTCAGTGTTTTGGGAACTCCGAGAAGTTCCTGATCGCTGACGACTGCAAAGATCATGTCATCAATCAGGTGCCCGTTATCGTCTAGAAAGTGGGTATAGGCACAACGGGAAGGGGAAATCGCAGTCACACGTTGTGTGGCCAAACCTTCGAGCCACTCTCGTACGTGCTCTCCAGTGAACCGGAACGAACCCATGTGAGAAACATCGAAGAGTCCCGCAGAACGCCGTGTTTCAAGGTGCTCTTCTTTGATATTCGAGTACCAAATAGGCAATTCAAAACCATGGAAGTCAACCATGTTTGCCTCAAGGGCGAGGTGTTCATCATAGAGGGCAGTCCTCACCGGCGGCTGTTCGCTCATAACGCTGGGAAAACAGCGCATCAAATAAACATCGGTTCAAGATTTCATCAATTCTTTGATGGTAATCCACGGAGGATTTCGTCTCCATGACGGAGAACGGTCTCAACAAACCGGTCAATACTTCCAACCGTAACATTTTGATTTGAAATAACTGGGCGGAGAATGACATCATCTCCGATGTTGCTCCGGCTCACCATGAACATGCCCTCTTGAATGAGACGATTCCTAAGTTCCCCATTCAGTTCGTTAAGGTCCATGTCAGTTCCCTCTGGGGCATACCTGAAGCAGACGTTGGTCCACATTCGGGAGGACATGAGTTCCAGCGAAGGGTGCGCTCCGATCAAAGATTCGAGATGTGCAGCGTGGTCCATGTACTGGTCCACCATTTTTGACCAACCGGCGTCCCCTCTCACTCTCCATTCAAGCCACAATTTGAGGGCATCGTTTCGTCGGCCGCATTGCAGCGAATAGCGGCCCAAGTCATCGTATTCGGCGTCATCAAGGAAGAGGTAATGCGCAACATTAGCATGGCCGCACAAGGTTCGGAGGACTTGTGGCTTCTTGATGAGGAAGGTACTGCAAATCAACGGTAAACCCATCATTTTGTGTGCATCCCAACAGATGCTGTCTGCTTTTTGGATGCCATCCATGAGCGCACGGTGTGTGGGTGAAAACATGCAGGTTCCACCCCATGCTGCGTCTACGTGGAACCATAGGTCATGTTCATGAGCGATTTCAGCAAGATCATTGAGAGGGTCAAACGCTCCTCGAACCGTTGTTCCTGATGTTGCGACGACACAAAAGGGAGTAAGGCCTTCTTTGATGGCGAAATCAATTTCTTCACGAAGGCTTTCCGGTCGCATACAACCGTTTTCGTCACAACGAACCTTAATCACATTTTGATGGCCTATTCCGATGACGTTAGCGGCCATCAAAACAGAATAATGGGATTCGGCCGAAACAAACGCAACCATCTTGCTACCGTCAAATCCAGTTTTAGTTGAGCCCGGAATCGAATGCTCACGAGCGCACAGCATTCCGATCATGTTCCCGTTTGAACCACCTGTAGTGAGCGTACCAAATCCATCTGGGAAGCCTACAATCTCACACATGCGCTTGAGTACAGTTTGTTCAATCAGCGTAGCGATGGGTGACAATTCAAACGTATACATCGAATTGTTGGTGGCGGATGCGATAATTTCACCGGCAAGTGCGGGCAACGATAGCCCGCCCCAGAGCGGGTTCATGAATTCGGCCCTGTGGGTCTTCACGCTGTTGGCCATGAAGGTATCAAGGTCGTCGAGCACCCCATTGATGCCCATGCCCTCAAGGGGTACGCTGACGTCAAGTACTCGCTTAAGTGATCGTGCACCCAAGGCTGGATTGACCCGTTCATTTTGGTCTTTGGAATCAATGTAATTGACCAAACGACTGGCTATTTCGTTGATGAACGCCTCAGTCTCCATGTTGGTCTCCATTTCGTGGGCATCGTCGGAGACTTATGAGGCTGATTGTGAAACCGGTTAGAAATGATGGAGAACTGGTTCATTTAACGATGGTCAACGGTGGGCAAAGTGGTGCAAAAACGACAACAAAAGCCAGAATCTATTCTAAGCGACTAACATTAAATTCAATATGAATAAAAAGCATATGTAAAGCCTACTGCAGAACAATAGATTCTAACGAAGTAGCGCGATTCTAACAGCCCTACTTTCAGAAGATGCATGTTCTTTGAGTCCGTTCCAAAAGGATGCTTTTTTCAGAGATGCGATCTTAATTCATACCAAATAGCATGAAAAGTCGGATTTTAAGCAGTATTGACCATTCATCTTGCATAACCTTTCAGCAAGATTGAATAATGGAGGCTCACTCGGAAGAGCATGCTGGGCACGATTGGGAACAAATGGCTGGACCGCCTCCACCAACAACTTGCGAAGGAACTACGTGCTCACGGATGGTCACAAATGGAGATTGCAAAGGCTACTGGCTCAACCCAGAGCACTGTATCTCGCCAAATTACCAAAGCAGCCCTTGAACTTGGAGCCACGGCTGATGAGGCTACCATCGACGGATGGGCTCAAGAACTTGCACATTCAATGACCCAAATGGGCAAAGAGTCTGAAGTGACCCGTCAACGATTGATCATTGAATTCCAATTCACAGGCAACCAAAACATTCGGTATGACAAAACGCTCACCGGCATGAATCTCGATGCGGACCAGGCCTCTGTGGCCATATTGCGACGACTCGAATGGTCTGCGGGCCGATTGGATTTGAAACGGCTTGCATCGTACATGCCTGCTGTGGGAATGAACATGGCCGCTTGCACCAACCAAGCCACAACACCAGAAGAGGTCGCCGCATATCCAGGACGAATGACCGTGGTTGAGGGAGTGCTGCGACGGCATGAAACTCCAGTGTTTGGAGCTTCAAACCACCTTGCTAACCTCCTCATGCGTGTCAGAGACACAGACCGAACTAAAACTGCAATTCTCAATTTACGCCCACCGATGGTTGAAGGAATGGTTGACCAAGGCGACCTTGACTACATCTCGGATGAACTCGGATTCCAGCTGGGATTTGCCCCCAAAGGTGAGTTGCAGCACCAACAGGGCACTCTTGACATCATCATCGACGAGGGTGCCTTCGGTTGGGAGCCTTCCCTGTACATCCTCGGAAGTACTACGACAGAACTCGTTGAACGGTGCCATGTCATTATTGACGCCATGAATACGGAGTGAATGAACATGAACTTTCGCGCATCACTCTTGATGTTCCTGGTATTGTTAACTCCGTTAAGTGGATGCCTGGAACCAGTAACAAATACGAATGACGGATGTAACGTCCTTGAAGCCAGTACTTCCAACACGACGACCGTTCGTATTTTGACGTATGATATTGCAGCATTTTCGCAGTCCATGCTTGATGAGTTTACCAACAGCACGGGATACGAGGTCGAACTCATCCGTACGGATGATGCTGGAGGCATTCTTGAACAAATGTTGCAAACGCAGGGGACACCACAATCGGACTTAGCCGTCGGCCTTGACAATACCTACCTCCAAACAGCCCTTGATTTCTGCCTCCTTCAACCTCACTCAACTTCTGCGCCAGCTATGGACCCCTCGGCCATTCAACCCTATGATGGAACATACGCACTTCCTTTTGACCAGGGCGATGTTTGTCTCAATGTTGATGAAAACGGTTTGAACGAAACCGAACGAACATTTCCCGAAGATTTGTGGGAACTCACCGAACCCGAATGGAGAGGGAAAACATCCTTCCCGTCTCCAGTGACGTCATCACCAGGCAGAGCGTTCATGATTGCGACCATTGACTATTTTGAGCACGATGAAAATCAAACCACGAACGCCTTTGATTGGTGGGCGGCTATGGCCGACAATGATGCACGGTTTACATCGGGTTGGACCGAGGCCTACGAAGTCCACTATTCCGGGGGATACGGAGAATGGACTGAGGGCCATATTGGAGACTCTCTCCTTACGGTCTCGTACTGTCACTCGCCCGGAGTTGAGGCCTATTACAGCGGCAACAGTACGCATTCCACGTCAATCACTTTGGAACGCTCTACGTTCCACCAAGTCGAGTACGCTGCACTTACCAACGGAGCAACGAACGTCAAAGGGGCGAATGCCTTCATGGATTATCTTCTTTCAGAAGAGGTCAACAGAAACATGCCGGAAAACAATCTCATGCTCTCGGTTCTACAAAACCCAACCTTTCCCGAGACCGATGGCTACCGATGGCATACCGATGCTCCTACAATGAATGCCAACGTCTCCATGGAACGGATTGCTCAGAACATGGATACGTGGCTGAATCAATGGCAGACTGTAACTCAGTGAGATGAACATATGGCGTTGAGGCAACGCACTACAACCGCTGCAAATGCATTGCATGCTGCGCAATGGTTCACCCTAACGTGTGTCGTGGTTCTGGGAGCAGCACCTCTTCTCTTGGCCCTCTTACGTCTTTGGGACGTGACTCAGGTCTCTCCCATCGAAGCCATACGCCAGTTTCCTGAGCAAATCGGCGCAATGGAAGCATTGCGTTTCACCCTCATTGAAGCCCTACTGTCAACACTACTGACTGTCGCCCTTGGGCTCCCCGTTGCATGGGCTTTGGGCCGCTACAAATGGAAGAGAATCCGGTCAAAACGGGCCCTCTTCTATCTTCCATTTGTCACCCCTCCAATTGTTGCAGCCGCTGGTTTTCTCGCACTTACATCCCCAGGTGGCCTTCTCCACTCAACTGGTATCGATTTGCGCGGTGAAACGGGTTGGATCGGTTGGCTTGCTCATACCACTGGCTGGCAGCACCCCGGCCACATGATTGCACTGATCTTGGCTCATGCATGGTTCAATCTATCACTGGTGATTCGCTTTGTTGAGCCTGTCATTGCCCAACTTAACCCGACGTGGGAGGAACAACTCATGATGCTCCCCCAGGGTCAATCTAACGTAGGCCGTTGGCGCCACCTTTGGTTACCTGTCCTTGGGCCAAGTGTTGCCGTTGCTGCAACTTATGCATTCTTTTTCTCCTTCACCTCGTTTGCATTGGTGAAGTGGCTTACCCCAGACTTCAACACCCTTGAATCACTTCTCGCAGACCTCGGAGGTTCAGCGGGCATTTACAATTACAGAGTCGATACCAGTCTTGGCGTACTCGCAATCGCTGGATTACAAGCCATTCTGATGCTCGTTCTCCTCGCCAGTGCTGGCCTCCTGGAACAAGAGCATGCCATGACGATTTCAATTCACGAAGAGCATACCAATCGGAACATCCGTGGACCTCCTCCATTGAAGTCACGAGTTGTGGTCTATTCGTTGTTGCTTGCAAGTATGCTTCCTTTGGTCTCGGTCGTTGTTGCTTCGTTCAGAATACGTTCAACCGCTCAAAGTGGCTCAACTGAGTTCCACTGGACCCTTGAAGGATGGCAACGAGCGTGGGCTGGTGACAACTCAACCATCACC
>JAQXEX010000104.1 GCA_029250625.1 Candidatus Poseidonia sp.
GGATTCTTCGGTAACTGCTTCTTCTGTTGCTTCTGCTTCGGACTCTTCAACTGCTTCTTCTGCTGCTTCTTCTTCTGATGCTTCCGCTTCGGACTCCTCAACTGCTTCTTCTGCTTCGGACTCTTCGACTGCTTCTTCTTCCTCTTCAACCTCAGGGAGGTCATCGGATTCGATTTCATCGCCGAAATGAACACCGTGGAAGCGGTTGAGTGCTTCTGCGTCAACTTCTCCGGTTCCTTTGATGTCAAAGGAAACTTCCAAGCGTTCACCTTTTTCGACCTTGGGGACATGCCATACGATGTGCAATCCGCCTTCTCCTTCTTCGGAGGTCATCTTGACATCGTCTCGCTTTCCGTTTCCACCCTTCATTGACCAATCTTTGATTTCAAATTGAGCAGGTAGCACATCGTTGATGTACAGGTCGCTCAAGGCGGTGTCACCGTTGTTTTCGAACAGAATCAAGACCTCATAGCGGCCTTTTCCTCCAAGAGGAATTGCTTGCTTGCCGGCACTGAAGTTACGACGGTTGTGAATGACCTTGATGGTTGGTGTTTCCGCTGGCTCACGGGTGCAGATTGGACCGAAACGCTCTGAGCTGAATTCAACTCGTGCAGGACCGTCCACTCGTGTATTGTTGGGTGTTGGGTCAGGTGCATTGAGTGGGTAAGAAATTTCGATCTTCTTTCCGGGCTTGAGTCCGAGAGGCCCACGTGTTCCGACGGTGAGGGTCATGGTGTGACCGATGCCGTCGGGTGATTTGTGTTCCTTCTCAATGGTAACGCCTTCAGCCATTTCGACCTTGAATTGGTCGTCATCAATGGTCTTACCGTCAAGTTTGATGGTCAACTGCTCCTGTGAAGGTGCGTCAAACAATCCGGGGATGTCATCGGTGATTCGCATCAAATTGATGACGGATGAACCCTTGTTCTCGAGGGTCATGACCGACTGGATCTTCTGTGCACGATAGGAACGCAAACCACTTGTGGAGTACGTCTTCGAAATATCTGCCTCGAGGACTTGAAGTTTCTTTTCCTCAAGTTTCATCGAACCTTCAGTGCTTTGGATGGCTCGCGGTAGAACCGAATAAGACAATTCGTAGGTGAAGTCAGGTTCCGATTGTGCCATAACAACACGTTCTTCGGATTCCCACTTGCCGTAGGGGTGCACATCTTCATCAACATCATGGATGTCAAAGAGGAGTTCATCGCTGCCCTTCATTCGAACTTGGAGTTTAACCAAGTCAACGGCAAACGAGGAGCGGTTTTCAAAGATGGCTTGACACTTCCAATTGTCAGGGCGCTCGTCTTCACGGACTCGCATGTAGGTAAATCCACGGCAGAATGCGTCCAACTCTCGGAACATCATGTTTGAGAGCGTTGAGTCAGCACGGTAGGTTGCGCTTGCCTGTCCTGCCTTGATGGCTTTTGTGGATGTGACGGAAATTGTACCTTCCATAGAGATGACTTGCTTTTCACCTGCGTTGAGGCGGCCTACGTTCCATGTGATGGTACCGTCCTCAAATTCTGCTCCACCGGTCATGGCGAAATGCATGGCCTCGGGAATCGGTCGGGTCACGACAACATCATGCAGTTCAACACCGGACATGTTTTCAACTTCAAGTTCAAGGGAGATTTCCCCTGGGTCTTCGTTCATAGCAACGGACAATGAGCGTTCTTGGGAGCGGGACGGGTTGGTGTCCAATCGTTCTCGTAGTGTCATCATCTGTTTTCCGTTTACTTTGTATGACATCTTGTGATTCTTTGATGGTTCAAGTTCGTCTACGGAAACATGCTCTCCGCCGATATCGGTTGCATCGATGTTGTCGAGCATGACGTCAATGTCGTAAATTCGGTCTTCTGACGAGGGGTTGTTGACCGTGAGGGTTCCTTTGACAGATTGCTTGATGATGTGACCGTCAGCGTTCAACGTAGTTGTCTCAATTTCATGCAACGTACCTTCGAGCTTGTCACCAGGGACAGTCTCAACTTCAGCACGGCTGCGGATGGTTGCTCCTGCCTGTTCCCCAGTGAGGTCAGACGGGGCCAAATCAGGTAGAGGTGGTTGTTCCAAGAGTTCTTGACTGGGAGGGGCTGCAAGCGGGTCCATCAACAAATCACCAGCAGGTGCAGGAGGCATTGGAGGCATCTCGGGAGGAGCAGGTGGTGCTGCAAGCGGGTCCATCAAAGGATCAGCTGCGGGAGGCATTGGTGGCATCTCGGGCGGTGCCGGCGGTGCTGCGAGCGGGTCCATCAACGGGTCTGCAGATGGTGCTCCAGGCATTGGAGGCATAGGTGGCATCTCGGGCGGTGCCGGTGGTGCTGCGAGCGGGTCCATCAGAGGATCAGCTGCGGGAGGCATTGGAGGCATTTCGGGGGGGGCTGGAGGTGCATCGGCCATTGGAGGCATTGGTGGCATCTCGGGAGGTGCTGGCGGTGCGTCAGCCATTGGAGGCATTGGGGGCATTGCAGGCATACCTGGAGGTGCTGGAGGTGCTTCGGGCATGGGCGGCATCGGCGGCATACCTGGAGGCGCCGGCGGTGCATCAGCCATCGGAGGCATAGGAGGCATTGCAGGCATACCAGGAGGTGCTGGAGGGGCTTCGGGCATAGGCGGCATTGCAGGCATGCCCGGAGGCGCAGGAGGTGCTTCACCGGGTGGCATTGGAGGCATTGGTGGCATTGGTGGCATTCCTGGTGGCATTGGTGGTTTTTCGTCAGTCATCTTAAATTCCTCCGGTTCACACGATGTGCGACAAAGGTTCGGACGCAAGCCGAGCACATAACCGTTCTCCAACATCGTGTTTGATTATTGAGTTTTCAGCCTGATTTTATCAAGAATACAGCGAGGGGTTGATGTAGGGTAGGACGGAGGGATGTTCATGGTCGGTATGGACAGTGGCTCACCCCCGGTACTTTTTGTCGTTGGAACAGCAGGTGCTGGTAAATCTTCGTTGGTGACCTCGTTTCAACGCTGGTCTCGTTTCTTAGAGACCGAAGCGATTGCTATCAATTTGGACCCGGGAGCAGAACGTGTCCACTACGACGCGGAATTTGACGTAAGGGATTTAATCTCCCTCACCGAAGTCATGGCTGAATACGACCTTGGCCCCAACGGTGCACAGATTCTTGCTGCTGACTTGTTGGCTGCACAAGCAGGTGATGTGGCTGAGCAACTTCACTCACTTTCTGGAGAAATGATGATTGTCGACACTCCAGGACAAGTTGAATTGTTCGCCTTCCGTGAAGCGAGCAACCACTTGATTGAAACCCTCGGCCGGGAACAATCCGCCATCATTTACCTGTTTGACCCAATGCTCTCAAGGTCTCCGTCCGGTTTCGTTTCCCAAATGTTGCTTTCATCCATTGTAGAATTCCGTTTGGGACTCCCTACCAAGAATTTCCTCTCCAAGGCCGATCTATTGGAACCGGAACAATTGGAACAAATTCTAGAGTGGTCAGAACGACTTGAAATCCTTGAACTTGCGCTTTATGACGAAGCAGGCGGTCAACGTACTGAATTCGCCATCAATCAACTGCGGATGATGCAAGAATTCTCTCAAGCGCCAGGACTCACGCCTCTTTCCTCAGAGTTGGAAGAAGGAATGGCCGACATCCTGACCTTTGCTCAAGCCTTGTTTGGTGGAATGAGCGATGCACGTGACGGCTTCGCTGCGGACATCGAACATGAGAAGAACTGAGCGCACAACGCTTAGAAGCCGCCTTGATGTGGGCGGGGCATGACTCAACACTTGCTTGCGATTGACGATGTAGCGGAAGATTTTGAAGCGATTCTCAAATGGGCCATTGAATTCAAACGCCAATGGAAACAAGGCGATGATGTTGCCCAAAACTTCCTTCCTCTTGACACCCTAGCCATTGGTTCGATTTACGAAAAACCCTCAACACGCACTCGTGTTTCGTTTGAAGTCGGTGTTCAACGGCTTGGAGGAAGTGCATTGACGCTTCTCAAGAACGACATTCAACTCGGTAAGTCAGAGACCATCGGAGACACTTCCCAAGTGCTTTCCCGCTTCCTTGGGGGCATCACCTACCGTTGTTTTGGTCACGAAGATGTAGAGGAACTCGCAAAGCACGCAACGGTTCCCGTCATCAATGCTCTTTCTTACAAGCACCATCCATGTCAAGCAGCAGCCGACCTCATGACCATCCTCGAGAATTACGATGAGTTGGATGGCCTCAAAGTAGCGTGGGTTGGTGACGGAAACAACGTACTCCATGACCTCATGCTGGCCTGTGCCATCCTTGGAATTGACATCCATTATGCATGTCCTGAAGGATACGAGCCTCACGAAGATGTCGTGGAGCGCACCAAAGCTTTCGCTGAGAAAAATGGAAGTTCGGTCGTTCACACAACCGACCCCATAGAAGCCGTGACCGATGCAAGTGTTGTCTACACCGATGTGTTCATTTCGATGGGAGAAGAGCACATGAAGGACAAAATCAAGTCGTTTGAAGGCTACCAAGTCAATGAAGAAATGGTGGCGCACATGGCTGACAATTGGTCCTTTATGCACTGTCTTCCTGCCCACCGTGGAGATGAAGTTACGGACTATGTGATGGACCATAAGCAGAGCATTGTGTTTGACCAAGCTGAAAACCGCATGTGGGCACAAATGTCACTGATGGCGTTCTTGATCAATCGCGGAGCATGGGAAGCCATGGGTGAATTCATGGGTCTAATCGATTAGACCAGCAATGCAACAACAAATCCGATGAGGCCAAGGAGCATAGCAGCTCTTATTCGTCCGGCTACAAGTTCGTCCTCACCTTTGTACAGTGGTCCATTGAGTGTGATAAGCATCAGGATGGCTGGTGTTTGTAGAACCAATTGACCGAATGCAAACGGTCCGAGCCAAAACGGCATGTAAAGGCAAACAAGACTGGCCATGATGAGGATGTAGGCAGCCATTCTCACCTTTTCCTTCCCATAGGTCATCGGCAGTGTTTCACGCACATCTGCATCTGCTTCCATATCCATGCAATCCTTGACCATTTCACGGGCCAGGTTTGTGGTAAAGACGACACCGAAAATCCACCAGAGCAACGGTGTGCTGATGTGGCCAACGCCGGCACCTCCATACAAAATGACGGCCCCCACCAAAATCGAGATCACAACGTTGCCCATGAGGCCCTTGTTCTTGGTTGCTGGACCGTGGTCGTAGGTGACCATAAGCAGGGCTGCAATCACGTAAATGACAACAGTTGGTACAACAGTCTCAGGATTGAGCCCGGAAAATGACAGCAGGCCTCCGACGTGAGCAGCAACGCTCAATATCCATAGCAAGGATGTGAAACGCCTGGCATCATCAACGCTGATTGCACCGGACGGGATCGGTCGTTGTGGATGGGCTTTGAGGTCAATTTCTGCATCCTTAATGTCGTTCATTGCATTGCCTGCACCCATGAAGAACATTACCGCTAATGTATGAAGCAGTACGGTAAGTAAAGGAAAACTTGCATTCGTATCCTGCAGGGCAAAGAAGGCCCCCAATGGAACCGTAGCTCCCGCAAGGATGAGGTTCTTTGGACGCATCAGTTGAACCGCTGCCCCAATCGCCCCTGCCATGGTTTGGTGGAGAAGGGTATTGTTCTTGATTGCTTGGCTTCAAGCGGTGGCAATTGACCAGATACACACACGCATTCGGAAACCACCAAGGCCGGTTCCTTCATCGAATCCGACTTTGACGAATCTTCGGTCCCTTGCGAGAACATTGCCGAGTTGATTCATGGTCGCACCCCATCGGAAGCGTTGATTGACATGGTCAAGGATATCGGTTGTGTTTGCTTCACCGACTTCGCTCAAGAAATCTTGAATCTCACTGCGCAATCGCTTGGTTCGACTCATTTATGCTTCACCTCGTACAATGCGTTGATGAAGCGAACGCATGCTGTTGGTCATCGGTCGTGGGGCAGGGGATGATCCAGCTCCTGCAAGAGGCTGCCAGGTGATTTGTTGAGAGTGTGCTGGGAGGCGTCCCGTTGGATGAGACAACACCGTTCGGCTCTTTTTTGACCAAGCTGGTTGAGTGCGGAGGCATGTGCTTGAGTTCAAGTCCTCAAAACGGATTGTTTGTGGTTCAGGGGGTTCTTGCATGATTCAAATTCTGTGGCGGTGGTATATCAAGCGATGAAACACGGTGGTTTTGGAACTGAAACAGATTATGCGACGCAGTGCATTGTTATTCACTTTTCATTTTCAGTTAAAGTGAATTGTAGAGTGAACGTTGAAGTGAAGTGATGGTCGTTGTGATGCGTGATGGCTAAATACGGGGTGGCGGTGGCTGAACTATCCACGCTCGTATAGTGTAGTGGCCCATCATGAAGGACTCTCATTCCTTCGACCCGGGTTCAAATCCCGGTACGAGCACTCGCAGTTGACGCTTCTATAGTTCACGCTTCGAAACGTTGCCACTCTGAATTTGAACCTTCGTTGCGATACCATGAGTTATCTTGAGCGTCTGTGAACCATTCATATCCCTTGCCATCTGGGTTGCCTTGAGCCGTAATTTCGGGTTGTGCTGATTCAATACTAGGAAGGGATTTTGGCTCTGCTTGCATTGCTTGTTCAACCATTTGAGTTTGATCGTGCTCTTGTGGTTGAATGGATGAAAGCTTCTGATTCTGCGCCTCAAATACGTCATCAAGTTCTGCACGGAGGCGCTCCAGCCGAATGCCTTGGTGAGGACCAAGCATGCGCAGCATCAGTGAGTACTCCCACTTGCGTGCCACATCTTCGAGCTCATCTCGAGTTTGAGCATCTCGTAGCAGTCCTTCGTATTTGGCCGTCCGACCGTTTCGGGTAGCGAAGCCAAATCCTATCCACAAGGCAAGGGGTATTCCACCAAACATACCAATCAAGTCCCATGCACCAAGTCCAACCGCGGTTCCAGGAATCACAATTTCAAATGAATCAACGGGTTCTTCTGCAGAATTGAACGGGTCAAATCCAAGCCTTACCTCTTCGGTATCTGCCCAGCCATCGTTATCATCATCGGTGTCAGCATTGTCGCCTTCACCGTCACCATCGTAGTCAGCCCACTCACGGGAGTCATCAGGGAAAAGGTCGTTGACATCGAGCACGCCGTCATTATCTAAATCGCCAGGGCTCGGAAGTTTTGGCAATGGGTCAATCGAATCGTTGTAGCCATCATTGTCAAAGTCATTGAGCGACGGGTCTGCGTTTGTTCCACTCAGATTGTCGCCCATTCCATCACCGTCTTCATCAAGCCACTGGGTAGGGTTTTGAGGGAATTGGTCATACAGTCTTCCAGCTGGATTATCTCCGTATCCATCGCCGTCTTCATCGGACCATTGAGTTGCATCAGTGATGAAGGCATCAGGATTTGTTCCGTTCGGATTGTCTCCATATCCATCGCCGTCAATATCTCCCCATTGTGTTGCATCATCAGGGAATTTATCAGCTCCAATCCCCATTGGATTATCCCCCATTCCATCTCCATCCCTGTCCTCATTTTGCGTTGGGTCAAAAGGAAAGACATCTAAATCATCGGGTATGCCATCATCATCGGTATCCAAATATTCATTTGGGTCTAATGGGAAATCATCTCGTTCATCGCTCCAACCATCTCCATCTGAATCAAGACAACCCCGGCGATCTGCAGTTGAATTGCCCCAAAGAAGTGGACAAGCATCTCCTCCGTTTCCAGTCAACTCATCTCCATATCCGTCTCCATCTGTGTCATTCCATTGTGTTATATCGTTTGGAAATGAATCTTCATTATCGGTTATTCCATCGTTGTCGGCATCTTCCCACTGTGAGGGGTCATTGGGGAATTTATCTCCCTCTGAGCCGTATCGGTTATCTCCATATCCATCACCGTCAGTGTCGTTCCACTGAGTTGCATCGTTTGGAAATAAATCGATCATGCTTGCTCCATCGGATTGGTTGTCTCCGTATCCGTCACCATCACGGTCGTACCATTGGGTTGGATTTTGTGGTAAGTCATCTCCTGCATCAGACCAACCGTCAAGGTCGCTATCAGGGCAGCCGAATTTATCTGCATAAGATGATCCAAGTTGGCCTATGCATGAGTCGCCTTGGTATCCATTGAGTTCATCACCATATCCGTCACCATCAGTATCGGCCCATTGACTTGATTGATTGGCAAAAGCATCCTGTAAGTCTGCCCAACCGTCAAAATCCATATCCGGACAACCTAGCGTATTGTTTCTGTTAGATGTCCCATACGTGAGCGGGCAACTGTCAGAGAAGTTTCCAGTTGAACTGTCACCATATCCGTCTTGATCTGTATCGTTGACTTGAGTCGAATCTCTAGGAAAGGCATCACCAGAATTAGAAACGCCATCTCCATCTATGTCTAGGCATCCAAACATGTCGATGTATGAAGAGCCTTTGACAGAAGGACAACTATCAGGGTTTACTCCTGCTGGATTGTCGCCAAATCCGTCGTTGTCAATATCTGACCATTGGGTTGAATCAAATTTAAAATCATCGTTAAGGTCGTTGTATCCATCATTGTCCCCATCATTCCACAATGTTACCAGTTCTCCATCAACAATCATTGTTGCATTTTTTGGTGAGTTGCACGAAACTGAGCTTGGGGTGGATGGAATTGGATAATCAGTCGTTTCTAATCTAACATAGTCGCCAGAAACTCCGACTTCTTTGGCCATAATTGAACAAGTTGTTCGGAGGTTTAGAATGTCAAAAGCCGGTGTTGTCCAAGATGGCTGAGAAAATTGGGCTCCAGGTGCCAATTGAATCGTCTTAAACGATCCACCTCCATATATCCCAACCGCACCGTTAATGGGACCGCTTCCATGTTGCTGAAGAGTAGAACTTCCATGGAACCCAGTCCCCCAAACTCCTCCGCCTCCTCGATAAAAATGAAGTGAAGAGGTCGTATTATAATTGAATTTGAAAATTTTAAAATTAAGCCCTGCTGCACACGTATATGAGTTTGTATTTTGATCAAAAATTAATGTAATTTCTTGAGTATTTTCGTGAATATATGCAAATTTAATTGATATTGATTCATATCCACTAGATACAAACATAAAGGATAGTTGTATTGATTTGTGAAGTGCGCTTCCATTGTAAATATTCAAACTACCATAATTATTCCCATAATTTAGGCATTCAACATTGTTTGAATTATAATTTCCATTGACCTCTATTGTAAAATTAGTACTTGGTTGTGCATGTTGATTAATTGGCCCATTATGAAGAAGGTTCAACGTTGAATTAGAAACAGAATAAATTCCATTTGAGCACATGATGATGTCTGCATCACCATTTATTCGTAGGAAGCCAGTGCATGGTTTGGTGTCCAATACAGAATTGTTTGTCAGTTCAAAGAGTTCCATATGTGTTGAATTTCTAAGGATGACCTGCGAGCCATGCAAACCGTGTACCTCATTTGTATCTTGAAGAACAGCATTTGTCCCTAGTACTGACTGTGC
The DNA here is from genome assembly GCA_029250625.1 of Candidatus Poseidonia sp. GTDB lineage: Archaea > Thermoplasmatota > Poseidoniia > Poseidoniales > Poseidoniaceae > Poseidonia. The sequence goes on from JAQXEX010000104.1 coordinate 9,465, forward strand.
TTGTGCATTTGGTGGGAGCATAGGTATGAAGAGCAAAGCTATCAAAACGGCCACAAGAGTTCGGTTCATGAGCATAGGAGAAATTTCTGTTCATTAGTCATTCCGATTCAGATAAAGAATGATTTACCATGGTATTTGCAGATAGTATCCCGGTACGAGCACTCACAATTAATGCCCCTATAGTTTGAGGCCTCAAAAATAATCCACTTTGGATTGGCTCCGTCATTACCGTTCTATGAGTCGTCCTAATTACGGTTTGATGATGATATTGATGGATTTTAGTTTGAAATAATCTTGTGATTCTTTGAAATAGATAGAATTCTGGAGAGATACCAATTCTGCATCAACAGTTGACCGAGATTCCCTTGTTCGAATCCAGAGGACGTTGGTTTTTTTCTCTGATGGCACAGTTTCAGAACTCAAATAGTCCCAAAACATAGACCCCATTTTTTCTTTCAATAGGATGTCTCGACCGAAGACGTTGTTCTCAATTTTACGAGGATTCGCATTTTCTTTGAATTCGAGCCATTCTTTGAGAGGTTCCATTGTGTTGGCTTTTCTCTTGAGCATCTCTTCCACACTCTCTGGTATGTCGATATCTAGCGAGTGTAATTCATCCACATTAGCGATTCTCATTGGCATTCAATCAACTCCTCTTTTTTTATTGGTCCAGCAAAAACCTAGCGACTTTGGAAAGGTAGTTTGATGAGTACTCCTTGAATGAAGGTTCACCCCACTCACTATTCATCTTCATCATTTTTTCATAAGTTGAAAAGTCAATTTCTGCTAGTTCC
>JAQXEX010000105.1 GCA_029250625.1 Candidatus Poseidonia sp.
AGGAGCAGGAGCAGGAGTTACCTCTGTTGCTTGCTCTGAATGTTCATTCTCTTCTGATTCAAACGGTATACCTTCTGCGAAGCTTCCAATTCCAAACGGTAATCGAGAACTCACGACATTGGATTCACCTTGAAACCCAAAGGGCAGACGATCTGAATCAGCGGACCCTGCTGTTGCTTCGCTTGATTCTGCGGCAGGGGCCTCAATCCCTTCCAGTTCATACCACGATGCAGCGGCATCATCAAGCCCCGGAACTTCGGTCGGAAGGCCTTCCTCAGCGAGCAATGTTTGAGACAAATCAATTCGCAATTGACTGCCACATGCAGGGCATGCGGAACCCCCGAGAGAGAGCAATCCACAGACTTTACACTCAAACATACGGTCTGCCTCAAACCTCGGGACTCGCCGTCTGCCTTGAAAGCAACGCCTTGTTGACCGTGTTCATTCTTCTTGACGAAGACGGCCCACAATCTCTCCAGGAAGCGATTTGACATCGTTCACGAGGGATACTAGAGCATCCATGTCATCATCAACCAGGGAATCTGCTAGACTCTTTCCTTTCTTGCGACCTCGCATGACTTGGAGGGCAATACTAACGGTTGTTACAAAGATCAATGCGAGTTTGATCAGTGATTCGCTTCCATCCCTGCCCACCACGTAGACAAGGAGCATGTAGAATGAAACGATGAATGTACTGATGATCATAACCGGGAACCCAGCCTTGAAAAATTCATTGAATGAAATTGGATATCCTGCCTCTTCCGCCATTCCTGCCGTTACGACGTTTGCAGATGCTCCGATAAGGGTCCCATTGCCTCCCAAGCAGGCTCCAAAGGCCAGAGCCCAAATCAATGGGCTAAGAAGGTAAGAACCTAAGTTGTCTGAAATTTGTAGAACGATCGGAATCATCGTTGCCGTGTATGGGATGTTGTCAATAAATGCTGAAGCGATGGCAGAAACCCACAACACGATTAGAATCGCCGCTGCAAGACGCACGGTTTGCCCCTCAGGTGAATCATCTCCGAAGTATGCAATCGCTTTCTCCACATACTCTCCGATGAAGGCAATAACTTGCAGTTCCTGCAGAGAATGAACCAGTACAAACAATCCGGCGAAAAAGAGAAGAGTGGCCCATTCTACCTTTTCCAACGGTTCTTCAAGTTCATGGCGGTCGGTGGCGAGAAGCATCAATACCGCACCAACAAGTGCAATCCATGAAACTGCGATGTGGGTGATTGGATGCAGGAAAAAATTGATGATCACGAGAACCAAAATGGTGCCGCTCACTTTGAGCATAGCTGGGTCCTTGATTCCGTACTTTGCCTCCAATTCAGCCACATCACGAACTCGAGTACCAGAAAACTCTTCTCTGTAGAACCATTTGACGAACATAAATGAAGGAACAATGGTCATGAGGATGCCTGGCGCCATTTCAATGATGAAGTCGTTGAAGGTCACGCCTTGTGCGATCATTTCATCGCTGAAGCTCCCACCATTGGGTGATTTTGCATTTCGAATGGCTGATTCAGAAAGCCCGGAACCGATCATGATGTTTGGAGGGTCACCGATCATTGTGGCTGCGCCACCAATGTTGGAAAAGAGAACCTCAGAGATTAAAATTGGAATGGGCTTCAAGTCCAATACCTTAGCAAGTTGGATGGTCACGGGAGTAAGGAGCAACATGGTGGTAACGTTGTCTAGGAACGCAGATAGAACAGCGGTTACCGAACACAGAATCACAACAAGGGTCCAGATTGAACCCCCACTTTTCTTGTAGGCGAGAACAGCAAAATATTCGAACACTCCAGTGTGTGAAAGGATACCAACCATGACCATCATACCGAGAAGCAAACCGATGGTTTCCCAGTCGATCATGGTCGTGACTTGAGCCAACGAAAGAGCTGCTTCCTCGGTGTAGTAGTTGAGGGCCAACATGGCCACCAAACCACCAACTGCAGCCGCCAAAGTACGATGAATCACTTCAGTGATGATCAGAGCATAAACTCCGAGAAGAATGGCGAGACCAACCCATACGGCCTGTGTTTCAAGACCTTCAACGATGTGCAAATCAAGGTCAATACCGCCTCCGCCTCCGGCGCGAGAGGACCCAACATAAATCATCGAACCTACGAAGAGCAAGAGACCAAAGGAGATGCTGCGACTTTTGTTGGAAAAAAGATTTGAGTTCACGACGAAGCCCCGATTATTCTAAGCCAAAGGGGTTCGCCCTTTGACCGTTTGCCTACGGCCCACTTATGACCGCCACAAAACGCCGATATTACCACGTTGCAACACAACGGTCGATTTGGTCTCAGTTGCAATGTAACTCCAGACTTCCGCACGTTGTTCTCTCTCAAACAAACCCTTGTTCATCTTGACCTTAACGAGTTCCCGGGATTTCAGTTGGTTGATGACTTCTTCAATCACCGTATCCGTCAATCCGGATTTCCCAATACGAACGCTTGGGTGAAAATCACGTGATTTGGCTTGTTTGAGTACACGGTCGGGGACAGAAGACATTACAATTCACCTCGTTGAAGTCGATGGTGTTTAGGACCGCCACCAAACCTCCGAATCGTCCCACACTTAAGACAGGTCGTAGTGCGTTGCCCCAAGCGAATACGGACCCGGACTCGACCTGGTAGCGAATGCGCAGCCCAGCATTTTCTACATACGAGATGGCGTGAATGTTGAGGCAGAGAAAGTCGATGTCGCCGTGAAACTTTCATGAGGTGAACTGCTGCTGAATCAACGACGTCAGTGGCGTGGTCCAGCGGATTTGAGAGGATGTCAATCAAATGATTCTGGGCAACTTCGGCTGCAGCACCTCGTTGTTGGCGCTGATTTCGACGACGGTTTCGGGCCATTCTGTAAAGCCTCAGTTCAACAGGTCAAGCAGGTCTTCGGTAATTTCAGCAATATTTCTGTCGCCGTCCACGGGGAAAAACAGACCCAGAGCATCGTACCATTCAGCCAATGGTGATGTTTGCTCGTGATAGGCCCCGAGTCGAGTCAGAACGGTCTCAGCGTTGTCATCCGCCCTACGCTTTTCGACATAGGAACCGCATGAACACCCGCTAGTGGGTACAGGGTTGAACGTATCATGGTAAACGGTTCCGCAGTTCGCACATGTTGAGCGACCACAAATGCGTTCAACAATTCGCTCATCAGGGACATCAATAGCCAGAACGTGTGTGATCTCTGTTAAGTTTTGAAGCGCTTCAGCTTGTGGAATCGTACGGGGAAACCCATCAAACATCACACCATTAATTGCGTCATCGTGAGTGATGCGTTCTTCAATCAATCCCAAAATGATGTCGTCTGGAACGAGTGCTCCACGGTCCATGTATGATTTCGCCGCTAAGCCAATCGGACTTCCTTCCTTCAAAGCAGCCCTTAGCATATCACCGGTCGAGACTTGAGGAAGTCCGGTATGTTCCATGATTCGCTGTGCCTGGGTGCCTTTTCCAGCCCCAGGGGGTCCAAAGAGTACAATGCTGCCCATGGACGGCCTACGGCTTCATCCCTTTCAAGATTGACACGAAGTTAGCCTTGCCGCTGAAGCCACTCATGGCCGTAATGCGTCCACTGTTCCATCGTCCAGCCTGGAGGGAGCCCCGAAGGGGGCAAGGGCGGACCCTGGGCCAGTGGGGCGACGGGCTGAACGGGAACGACGGGTTGAACGGGTTGAGCCGGCATTGGGAGGGGAGGCAAGGCCTTTCCTGCAGCTGGTAAGCCGGTGGGAGAGAGTCCCATTGGAGGCATTCCTGCAGGAGGCAATCCTGCAGGAGGCAATCCTGCACGGGGCATACCTGGAGGAAGACCAGCGGGCACAGCAGCAGGAGTGGCGGGTAGATCCATTGATTGCATGATTGCTTTTGCAATCTCATCTTGACTCACTTCGCCACTCGTTAGATCGTGAACTGCGCTGCTGATGTCCAAAACTTCATCCCTTCTGGCTCCCATTGTGTCAGGGTTCGTATGGGAATCGGGAGCAACCAGTTCCAAGCCATCGTCTTGAAGTTCTCCGGACCGCTTAACCCGGCGAGCAACAACAGCTAGAACGAGGAAGACAACCCCGAGAATGGAAACAGTCATTCCAGTAGAGAGACCACTGAGGAGACCTTGATTCCCAACTGCTGCCTGTGTACTGGCCTCAATGGCGTAGGTCGTAACTTCTTCATCCCCCGAAACCACCGTAATGGTGAGGGAACCGATGGCTCTTGAGACATTTTCTTTCGGCGAGAGGGTAACGGTGACGGTCACAGACTCCCCAACCGCAAGGTCGGTGATTGAATCGGGCGATACAGCGATGGTCCAGTCTCCTCTTAGCCCTCCATTTTTATCCAACATATCTGCATTAACAGATCCTGTGAAAGGTACGTTTCCGTCATTGAGGAGAACGAAGTTTTGGCTTGCGGACCCATCCCTTGAAATCCCCTCAAGAGGTCGAATCGTCTCATCTTCAACCGTGAGATTAGCAAACGTAGATTCCAGAACGCCAACCGTCAGCATCTGAGACGCCTCAACAATTCTACCTGCATTGGTTCCTGTCACCGAGACGAGAATCTCAAAGGAGTTCGTAGAAGCGTTGGTTTGAACCGGTGGCGTGAGACCGAGACGGACCACTTTCTCTTCCCTTGGTTCAAGGTAAAGGATTGGATTTGCAAAACCGACTGACCATCCATCCGGTGTCAAACCATGTGTCCATTCCAATCCAAGTTCCGTATTTCCTGTGTTTTTAATGGAGAATTCGCAATAGGTGAATCGGTCGCTGATGACCACGTCAAACTGATCGTTTTCAGGACCTGTCAAACTGAGAGCTAATTCATCACGGACAACCAGCTCGGTCGTGTTGAGGCGGAAGTTGGAGGACGAACGCTCCGTGCGGATGCTGAAGCTGTTTGAGTCACCCTCTGCAGCGGTAATTGGCACCGTGAACACGAGCATAACAACGGTGGATTGACCCGGCATGATGCTGAAACCGAGGGTACGGGTGTCGTTTTGGCCATCGTGGCTGACCCGAATAGCCCAAAGCGGATTGGACGGCTGAACACGGACGTCCAATGCCACAGCCAAGTTACCCGTGTTTTCAACAGTGAGATTCATGTACAATTTCTGGCCGCTGTCAACTGCATTGTCGCTGGCCAAATGTGAAGGACCAACCCGCCCATTATCGTTAGAGAGGTGAACATCAAAGGACTCTTGAGGCAGTACTTCAATGGATACTGTTTCCGTGAAGTTCATGGTCAAGTCAGTAAAAGAGGTCACATAGCAGGTCACCGTATCAGTGTCACCGGCAGCAGGAACACCACCAGCAACCAAGGGCACAATAATTCTGACCGCCATCGGAAGATATTCCTGAATATTGAGTGGTTCAAAGTCCAATTGAGAAGAGTTTGAACCCCCAAGCATAACCTGCCATCGGTGTTCTGAAAAGCATTCGACGCTGTATTGAGCGGGAGCATTGCCCGTGTTTTTCACGGAGATTGAGAAGAAACTGGATGCCCCTGGTTCGGCCTCCAATCCACTGGTTCCAGCAGCGACAACGCTCACTTGGTCCAACTGTTCAACCTCAATGTAAATGCGTTGACTGTGAGCCACAGTGGGTTGGAATTCATACCGGGCAGTGATGTCAACGACATAGGTACCTGCACGGATGTAGCGTGGGCTGTCGGGGTCAGTTGTAAGGTCTGCATCGAGATCTTCAAGCCGCAAATTGATGGTATTATTTGCATCTGTTGACCCTTGGGCCGTGAGAATAAAATTTGCGGCTTCATCAAACGTACGACTCCACTGGTCTTGACTTGGCAAGAAGAAGTCTGCCCGTTCGGGAGACGGAACTTGTACCATTGAAGAAGAGAGGACTACGGATTGATTTCCTGTTCCTTCGTGAAGAACGGCCAATGGAATGTTGATTCCAGAGTCATTACGAACGTCGAGGACCATGTTGGCATTGGCGTCCCGCTCTTCAGTGGTTTCTGGAATACTACCGTCGCTGTTGGTGACAACAACCCTTACTCCCAAGGCCATGACTTCTACATCGAGAGTGTACACGTTGTTATCCGTTCCAGCATTTGCATCATTCATTTCAACCACTTGGTCGTTCGTATCGATGGAGATGCGGAGACTGTGAATTCCGGTTGTTGCGAATTGGTGGTAGATGGTGATGGCGTCGAGTTGTCCGGGTTCGAGACCGCTTCGTGAAGCGGTCGTCAAGGTTTGCTGAGTCGTCAAATCTTCAAAGAGGACATCAAAGCCAGCAGATTGGCTGGTGCCTTGGTTCATCCATGCAATACTGATAGCGATCAAATCATTACGCAGTGGATTCACCGAAGAAGGGACAATACTGCCGTCAAAGACAACGAGGTCGGCCAGTGGGGTTGGAGTTGCAAGGGCTGACATGACCAGGCCGAAATCTTGGGTCGTCCCACCACGGTGGAGCACTTGTACAATCCATTGCCCTTGGCTAGTGGATAAGGCACCTGCGGGAATACGAATACGCTCAACGTTGTTGATGGCATCAGCCGTTCCACCGGACGTGGAGACTCCTGACGAGAAGTGATTACCAATCCATTCAACACCGTTAGGATCAACCAAAACCAAATCCATGTTGTTGACCAAGCGTGGTTGATTTTGCGGGGCATTTGCACTGCCTGCTTCGTCGGTCCATGCCAGAGTAATATCAATACCATGAGATGGGTCAAGTGAAAAAGAATAGAGCAGACCAAATCCTGGAGAGAGGGGTTTGTTGTCGTCAAAGAAGGTGTTCAACGCAGTTGTTCCGTCCATTGGTAGAACCGTACTTCCGAGGTCAACTTGGCCCCATCCTTCATTCGCATTGGGTATGTCTGGGGTCCCCAAGTCTTGGGCGCCGTTGATCATTGCAGCCTTGACCAGAGAGCTTGATGGCGAATTCACCCCTGCTTGTTCCCGTATGAATTCGCGAGTTAATGCTGCAACGCCGGATGCTACGGCAGTGGCTTGTGAAGTCCCTGAGAGTTGCATGTAGTATGAATTCCCGGTTGCATGTGAACCGGTCAGGCATGATGGCCCCGCAGGGAATTTGGCCTCTTCGGCCAAACCAGAACAAACACCGACTCCCGGTGCGACAAGGTCTGGCTTGATACGACCGTCAAGTGCTGGGCCGTCGGATGAAAAGTTAGCAACTGAACCAGCAACAACGCTTCCGTCAACGCCGGTTGTAGAGGCTCCGATTGCAATGGTGTTCTTTGCCGTCGCCGGGGAAGTTATTTGAGAGGCACCCTGGCCACCACGGTCGCCGATTGAGAAAATTGGAGTGAGGTCTGAATGGTCGTTAACAAACATGTCAACCGAGCGTGCATCGGCTGTATATTGGCCATAATTCCCATTCAACCCCCATGCATTGACTGCAATTCTTGCTGTCATTTGTTCCGCATCAAACAGTATGTCATAGATTGAACCGATGCGCCCGAATACTCCGGTTGGATCGTGTTCGAGAGCATACATCACCATGTTTGCACCCGGAGCGACACCTTGTGCAGATGAATCTCCTGTGCCGTTTCCAACAACGGTCACTGCGATGTGAGTTCCGTGACCGGAATTGGTATCGTCAGGCGAAGGATCAAGTCCAAACTGAGTATAGGTGGCTGCGACCCTTCCTGTCAAATCAGGGTGATTCTTATCCAGCCCAGTGTCCGTGATTGCAATCATTTCACCCGAACCATCAAGAGTGAAAGTAGCATTGTTGTTAACATCTTGAACACCAGCGATCGACCAAGCGAGGGCGTTGTGAACACGAAGTTCAGCAGA